>NZ_JBFBIP010000006.1:0-97205 GCF_040685655.1 Microbispora sp. NPDC088329 | reverse complement strand
TCGCGGGGATCGGCGGAGCGGCACCGACGCAGGAAGGTCTCCAGCCGATCGGCGTGATCGTGGCACTGCGCGGCCAGGCGCTCGCAGACGCCGCACAGGTCGGCCTCCCGGGGATGGCCGCGCCGCAGCGCGCGGAACCCGGACGACAGCTCGTGCTGCGTACGGGACAGCGTCTCCAGATAGCGCGCCAGATGCTCGCTCACGGATCGTCCCACCCGCGGGCGGCGTCCCCCGAAGCGGTGCGTGCGCGTGCAGGGATCATGGCTCGTCGCTTCCTTCCGGTAGGCCGACCCACCTCGTCTCCGGCGATCGCGGACGTCAGACCTCCTCGTAGCGTTCCGGCGCCTCCCCTCCTCCGGCTGTGGCCGTCACCTCGGGCCACGTGGTCACATTGCGGCCGAGATGCGCGGCGGCCGGTGAGCAGAGGCCTTCCTCCATCGCCGCGTCCCCGCGCCGCCCGGCCTTCACCAGCCGGACCGCCGTGGCGGTGCGCAGCGGGCGCCGGGACACCGGATCCCACGCGGTGAGCGTGAGCTCCGCCGCCGCCCGCGCCGTGGCCTCGCCCTGCCCGTCGAGCAGCAGCACCACGGCTCCCGGGCGTACGCCGGACAGCCGCGCGACGGCCTCCAGCACACCGCGGGGCGACTCGACCCGGACGAGGTCGCCGTCCTCGACACCGAGCACCGCGGCGTCCCCGGGGTGGACCTCCAGGCACGGCTCGGCCGGGAACGGCTCGGGCACGGCGGCGCCGAGGCGGGCCAGCCGGGCCGGAAAGCGGCGCAGCGCCCGGCGGGTGGTGAGGACCAGGGGGTGCTCGTCGTCGGCGACCTCGGGAGACGGCTCGAAGTCGGCGGCGTGGAGGAAGGCCCGCCCTCCGGGGTCCTCGGCACGGTATCGCTCCTCGCCGTACTCGGCCCCGGTGGCGAGGTCGGCCCCGAACGTCTGGCAGCGCCCCGGGCCGGTGGCGAAGCATCCTCCGGCGTACAGGCGCTCGGCCCCCTGGGAGCCGGCCGGCGTGCAGGGCCACTGGACGCCGCCGGCCCGCAGCCGCTCGTAGGTGATCCCGGTGTGGTCGCACGGACGGCCCCTGGAACACGCCTTCCACGCCTCGAACGCCGACTCCGCGTCGGTCCAGTGCACGAGCGGCCGGCCGTCCCGATCACGCAGGTCCATCCGCCGCGCGTAGTCGAGCAGGATGTCGAGGTCCGCCCTGGCCTCCCCCGGCGGCTCGACCGCCTTCTCGCACAGGTGCACGGTGCGGTCCGCGCCGGTGAGGGTGCCGGTCTTCTCGCCCCAGGCCGCCGCCGGGAGCACCACGTCGGCCAGGCGCGCGGTCTCGGTCAGGTACGGGTCCTGGACGACGACGAACAGGTCCTCCCGGGCGAGGATCCGGTCGAGGCCGGGCACCGCGGTCACCGGGTCGGACGCCGTGATCCACAGCAGCCCGACCGAGCCCTCCTCCGCGTACCTGAGGATCTGACCGGCGTGCGTGGCGGGCCCCCAGTGCGGGATCACCGCGGGGTCGACGTTCCACAGGTCCGCCAGCTCACGCACATGTTCCGGGTCGGCCCAGTTGCGCAGCCCGGGCAGGTCCGCCGCCGAGCCCGCCTCCAGCGCGTCGCAGCCCGGCCCGCCGAGCTGGAACAGCCCCGCGCCCGGACGGCCGAGCATGCCGCGCAGCAGGTGGACGTTGTTGACCTGGCATGCGGCGGCGGTCGCCTGGTTGGAGCCCAGGAAGTCCGGGCCCACGGTGGACACCAGCCGCTCGGCGGCACCCAGGATCTCGGCGGCCTGCTCGATCAGCGCGACCGGCACCCCGCAGATCTCCGCCGCGCGCTTGGCGGGGTACGCCTCGACGACCCGCCACAGCCGTTCGAATCCGACGGTGTGCGCGGCGACGTACGCCACGTCGTGCCAGCCGCCCGCGATCAGCTCGTGCAGCAGCCCGTTGAGCAGGGCCACGTTGGTGCCGGGGCGCACGGCGAGGTGGACGTCGGCCTCCCCCGCCGCCGCCGTCCCCTCGGGACCGACCGCGATCATGGCGGGCGGCCCGGACCCGAGCCGCCGGTCCAGCATGCGCTCCCACAGCACGGGGTGGGAGGCGGCGCAGTCGTGGCCCCACAGCGCGAGCGCGTCGCAGTGGTCCACGTCGGTGCACGAGCCGGGCTGGCCGTCGATGCCGAAGCTCGCCGCGAGCGCGGCCGCGGCGGCCGCCGCGCCCCAGCGGGTGTCGCCGTCCATGTGCGGGGTGCCGATCCCCGCCTTGCCGATGACGGCGAGGGTGTAGTGCTCCTCCAGGAACAGGCGCGTGCCGGTGTGGAAGGCGAGGCGGCCCCAGCCTCCGGCACGGGCGAGCAGGTGCCTCGACCTCGCCACGATCCGGTCCATCGCGGCGTCCCACGTCACCTCGACCAGCCGTCCGTCCTCGCCTGTCCCGCCCTCTCGGATCAGGGGGCGGGTGAGCCGGCCCGCGCGCGGCTGCCAGGCGTGCCACTCCCGGGGGTCGAGCCTGCCGTGGTTGACGCGGTCGCCCGCGCGGCCGCGCACGCCGACGATCCGGCCGCCGCGCACCGCGAGGTCGAGGGCGTCGCCGTTGGCGCCCGCCGCGGAGACGGCGCGGGCCCAGTGCTCGACCTGCGACTCGGAGAGGCCGTCCTCCAGGACCAGGTCCACGCGCACCGGCCAGGGACTGCCGAGGCGGATGACCGGGGGAAGCGCGTCGCGCATGTGGCTGGGCAGCGCCGCGGCCAGCCGTTCCACCGCGTCGGGAGGTCCGTACGGCGTGCGCCGCCCCCTGGGATCGGCGATCCGGTCCAGCACCTGGCACCTCCGCGGTGACGATGTGTGAACGACGCGTCCCGTACCCGGTGCCATGCGCCCCTGATCCCGGAATCGCCCGAACTGACCGGTTCCTTTTCGAATACTTTCCAAAGGGTGTCAATGTTGAGCGGTGTACTTCGGACACTCCGGCGATCTGTAAAGTGCTTTTACTGGGTGTTGTCTACGCGGCCGGCGGGGGGCGGCCCGCGTTCGCGTGTGGGGTGCGAATGAATGGACGCACGGCCGGGCCGGTCGTCTCGGGCACTTCCACGCCACTCGTCGGACGGCAGGACGCGCTGGCCGCGCTGCGGGGCGCGATCGCCGCGAGCCGGCGTGACGGGTTCCAGTTCCTCGCGCTGACCGGCGAGCCCGGCGCGGGCAAGACACGGCTGCTCGGCGAGCTGGCGGCGATGGCCGGCCGGGACGGCTTCACCCCGCTGTGGGGACGCGCCGCCGAATACGAGCAGATCCTCCCCTACAGCGCCCTGGTGGACGCACTCGACGACCACCTCGACACCCGCCGCCAGGAGGTCGCCCGGGCGGTGGGCGCCGGGCAGGCCGCGTTGCTGTCCGGCGTCTTCCCCGGGCTCGCCGCCGGCGAGCTTTCCCCCGAGGACGAGCCGGCGCTCGCCGACGACCGCAGCGGCCTGGCCCGCTACCGGCTCTACCGCGCCGTACGACAGCTCGTGGGCGTGCTGGCCGGGCCCTCCGGCCTGCTGCTGGTCCTCGACGACGTCCACTGGGCCGACGACGGCACGATGGAGTTCCTCGAGCATGTCGTGCGTCACCCGCCCGCCGGACGGGTGCTGATGGCCGTGGCCTACCGCCCTGCCCAGGCCGCCCCGCGGGTGGCCAGGCTGGCGGCGACGGCGGGCTCGCGCGGGCACGAGGTCGCGGTCGGTCCGCTGAGCGCGACCGAGGTGCGGCAGTTCCTCGGCCCGGGAGTCGGCCGCGGGCGAGGCATGGCGCTGTACGAGGCCAGCGGGGGCAACCCCTTCTACCTGGAGGCGCTGGCCCGGATGGACGGCACCGACGTGACCGAGCTGCCGCCGACCGCCCTCGCGGCGCTCCGCGTCGAGCTGGGCGACCTGACCCCCGGCGCGCTGCTGGTGGCCCAGGCCGCTGCCGTGGCCGCCGACGAGTTCGAGCCCACCATCGCCGCCGTGGCCGCGCAGGTGCCGCCCGCGGCCACGCTCGCCGCGCTGGACGAGCTGGTCGAGCGCGACATCGTCCGCAGCGTTCGCGGCCGGTTCCGCTTCCGCCACCCCCTCGTGCGCCGCGCGGTCTACGAATCCGCGGCGGCGGGCTGGCGGCTGGGCGCGCACGCGCGCATCGCCGCTCACCTGGCCGAGCTGGGGGCTCCCGCGACGGCGCAGGCCCACCACGTCGAACACTCCGGGTCGCTCGGCGACCAGCGGGCCGTCGAGGTGCTGGTGGCCGCGTCCCGGGCGGTCACCGCGCACGCGCCGGCCACGTCGGCGCACTGGCTGCAGGCCGCGCTGCGGCTCATGCCCGACGACGCCGCGTCCCGGGAGGACCGGCTCGCCCTGATGATGGAGCTGAGCTGGGCGCAGGGAATCAGCGGCAGGCTGGCCGAGGGCCGCGACACCGCGCGCGAGCTGCTGCGCATGCTGCCCGAGGACGACTACCCCCGCCGGGGCAGGGCGGCCCGCGTGTGCGCGCTGATGGAGCGTCAGCTCGACCGCCCGCACGAGGCGCGGGCGCTGCTGCTCGACGAGCTGAGCCACATGCCCAACCCGCGGGCGGCCGCCGCCGTGCCGATGCGGATGCGCCTGGTGGCCGAGAGCATGATGCGGGTGGACTTCCGGGCCGCCCAGGCCGTGCTCGACCTGATGCCCGACAACGCCGACGACTGGGAGCCCGGCCTCGCGGTCGCCGTGGCGGCGCTGCGCCCGATGCCCGCCCTGGCCGCCCGCCGTACGGACGACGCGCTGCGGTACGCCGAGATCGCCGGCAAGCTGCTCGCGGACGCGCCGGACGAGCACCTGTCCGAGTGGCTGGACGCCCTCGCCTGGCTGTGCTGGGCCGACTCCTACCTCGGCCGCTACGGCGACGCGCTGCGGCACTTCGACCGGGCGGCGGCCGTCGCCCGGTCGACGGGCCAGAGCTACATCCTGACCAACCTGCTCGCGGGCCGGGCCAAGACGCTGATGGCGACGGGCCGCCTGGCCGAGGCCGCGGCCACCGCGGAGGAGTCCGTCGAGGGCGCGCGACTGCTCGACTCCGGCCAGCAGATCGTCTTCGCGCTCACCCAGGTCTGTCTGGTCGAGTCGTGGAGCGGTGACGACGAGGCGGCGCTGCGGGCCGGCGACGAGGCCGTCCACCGCGGCGTCGGGGCGGGCGAGACCTGGGAGGCCACGGCCCGCTACGCCCGCGGACAGGCCCTGGTCAACGCGGGCCGGTACGCCGAGGGCGTCGAGGCGGTGCTGGACGCGTGCAACCGGTTCGACTCGCCACGCCTGGACCCGGGGACGCTGCTGCAGGCGTGCGAGACGCTCGCCTACGCGGACGCCGCCCAGGAGACCGACGCGGAGTCGAGCGCGCGGGCCGCCCAGTGGGCGGCGCTCGCCGTACGGCTGGAGGACCCGCGCCTGCCGGCGTACTGCGGCTTCGCCGCGCTCGCCCGGGCGCACGCGCTGTCCCGCCAGGACCCGTGCGCGGCGGCCGTGGCCGCCGAGGAGGCGGCCCGCCTGCTGCACGCGGGCGGGCGGCGGCTCGACGCGGGCCGGGCCCTGCTCACCGCCGGGCTCGCGTGTCTCGGGACGCCGGACGGCCGCGGCCGCGCGCGGGAGAGCCTGCGCGCCGCGGCCGAGATCTTCGACTCCTGCGGCGCCCGCACACTCAAGGCGCGCACCGAGCGGGAGCTTCGCCGCCTCGGCGTGCGGGTGGGCGGCGGCGCGAGCACGGCCCCGGGCGGGGACGCGCCCC
Source organism: Microbispora sp. NPDC088329 (assembly GCF_040685655.1). Lineage (NCBI taxonomy): Bacteria > Bacillati > Actinomycetota > Actinomycetes > Streptosporangiales > Streptosporangiaceae > Microbispora > Microbispora sp. NPDC088329. The sequence goes on along the minus strand of NZ_JBFBIP010000006.1, from coordinate 91,436 downwards.
GGTTCGGGCTGTCGCCCCGCGAGCTGGAGGTGGCGCTGCTCGTCGCCGAAGGGCTGACCAACCAGCAGGTCGCCGAGCGGCTCTTTCTCAGCGTCCGGACGGTGGAGACGCACCTGTCCCGGATCTTCGCCAAGCTGGAGGTCACCTCCCGGGTCGGCGTGGCGACCGCTCTCAGGCGGTAAGTACGGGTTTTCCACGATGCCGCCGGTGCGGGTGGGCCTGGAAAGGTAGCCCTCGGCAGAAAGGCGATCGAATGGAACACCGCATACCCCGGTTCACGCTCGACGGCGTGGGGGACGCCGAGGTCACGGTCCATCCCTTCGCCACGGAGGACGAACTGGGTCTGCAACTCACCCGGTTCCGCCGCGGCGACGCGCCGGCGCAGGGGGCGCAGGACGACGTCGTGCTTCTCGTGCACGGCCTGACCTCGTCGAGCGACATGTTCATCATGCCGGAGCACACGAATCTGGTCCGGTTCCTGCACGACGGCGGGTTCGGCGAGGTGTGGGCGCTGGACTTCCGGATGAGCAACAGGTTTCCGTACACCATGGAGACCCGCCGGCACACGCTGGACGACATCGCCCAGTACGACCACCCGGCAGCACTGCGCGAGATCCGCCGCCACGTGGGGGCGCGGCGGATCCACGTGGTGGCCCACTGCCTGGGGTCGGTGTCCTTCCACATGAGCCTGTTCTCCGGCGCCGTGAGCGGGATCGCCAGCCTCGTCGCCAACAGCGTCGCGCTGACCCCCCGGGTGCATCCCTGGGCCCGTCTCAAGCTCGCCCTCGGTCCCACGCTGCTGGAGTACGGCACGGGTCTGTCGTACCTGGACCCGCGGTTCAAGGACGCGCCCCCGTTGACGCGGCGGTGGCTGCTGGCCCGCGCCGTCTCCTTCTTCCATCCCGAGTGCCGGGAGGCGGCCTGCCACATGCAGAGCTTCATGTGGGGCAGCGGCAGGCCCGCCATGTACCGCCACCGCAACCTGGCGCCGAGCACCCACGTGCACGAGCGGCTCGCCGACCTCAACGGCGCCAGCGACCTGCACTACTACCGGCACGTGCGGAAGATGGTGGCCGCCGGCCGGGCGGTGAAGTACGACACCGGCGACCCGCGGCTCGCGGCGCTGCCCGACGACTACCTGGTCAACGCGGCCGACATCGGCACGCCGATCCTGTTCCTGACGGGCGATCACAACGACGTCTTCACCGACTCCAACATCGTCTGCCACCGGGTCCTGTCGAAGGCGGCGCCGGGACGGCACGAACTGCGGATCCTGCCCGGATACGGGCACATCGACCCCCTGATCGGGGCGAACGCGCACCGGGACGTCTTCCCGCACATTCTCGACTTCCTGAAGCGACACAGCGGTCGCTGAAGCGGCACTGAGAGAGCACTCATGGAACACGTCGACGCGGTCGTGGTCGGTTCGGGCTTCGGCGGCTCGGTCGCCGCCTACCGCCTCGCCGAGGCGGGGCTGTCTGTGGTCGTCCTGGAGCGGGGCAGGGCGTACGCGCCGGGGCAGTTCCCGCGCGGCCCGGCGCAGCTCGGCCGGGCCTTCTGGGACCCGGCCGAGGGCCTGTACGGGATGTTCGACATCTGGAGCTTCTCCGACTGCGACTCGGTGGTCGCCAGCGGCCTCGGCGGCGGCTCGCTCATCTACGCCAACGTGATGCTGCGCAAGGACGAGGACTGGTTCGTCCACGAGCAGGCGCTGCCCGGCGGCGGCTACGAGTCGTGGCCGGTGACCAGGGCCGACCTCGATCCGCACTACGACGCGGTCGAGCGCATGATCGGCGTCTCGCCGTATCCGCTGAGCCGGCCCGGCTTCGACGACACGCTGAAGACGGCGGCCATGCGGGACGCGGCGGCCGAGTTGGGGCTCGACTGGCGGCTGCCGCCGCTCGCCGTCAGTTTCGCGCCGTCGCCCGGGGCGCAGCCCTGCCAGGGGGCGCCGCTCGCCGATGCGGCGTACGGCAATCTGCACGGGGTGCCGCGCCGTACGTGCCGGTTGTGCGGCGAGTGCGACATCGGCTGCAACGACGGCGCCAAGAACAGCCTCGACCACACCTACCTGTCGGCCGCCCGCCACCATGGCGCGGACCTGCGCACGCTGCACGAGGTCCGGCGGATCAGGCCGCGCCTGGGCGGCGGCTACGACGTGGAGTACGTCGAGCACATCCCGCGTGCCGACGAGGACGGCGACGCGCGGCCGCGGGCGACCGGGCCGCACACGATCAGCTGCGACCGGCTCGTCCTGGCCGCCGGCACGTACGGCACGTCGTACCTGCTGCTGAAGAACCGGGCGGCCTTCCCCGGCCTGAGCGGGACGCTCGGCACGCGCTTGTGCGGCAACGGGGACATGCTGGCGTTCCTGCTGCGGGCCACCGACCGGAGCAGGACACGGCCCATCCGGGCGAGCCGCGGACCGGTCATCACCAGCGCGATCCGGCTCGACGACGGCGCGGACGGGCGCGGCGCCTACATCGAGGACGGCGGCTATCCCGAGTTCCTCGACTATCTGATCGAGGGCGCGGACATGGGACCCGGCCGGATCACGCGGTTCCTGCTGCGGCGGCTGCGCAACGTCGTCACCCACGACACCAACCTGTCGGCGGAGATGGCCGACCTGATCGGCCGGGGCGAGCTGTCGGGCACCTCGCTGCCGCTGCTCGGCATGGGCCGGGACGTCCCCGACGGGCGGCTGCGCCTGCGCGACGGCCGCCTCGACGTCGACTGGACGGCCGAGAGCAGCGAGGACTACTACGAGCGGCTGCGCGCGATCATGCGCAGGATCGGCGACGTGCTCGGCGCGAAGTACGCCGACAGCCCGCCGTGGTGGCGCAGGCGGATCATGACCGTGCATCCGCTGGGCGGCGCGCCGATGGGCCGCCATCCGGGCGAGGGGGTGTGCGACGCGTACGGCGAGGTCTTCGGCTTCCCCGGGCTGTACGTCGCGGACGGCGCGGCCCTGCCGGGGCCGGTCGGCGCGAACCCGTCGCTGACGATCGCCGCGCTCGCCGACCGCATGAGCACCCGGATCCTGGAGAGCCGGGCGTCCGTCGCCGCACCCCTGGTAGGGGTCGAGAGCGCGAAGGCCGACAGCGCGGAGGTCGGGAGCACAGGGGTCATGAGCACAGAGGTCATGAGCACAGAGGTCATGAGCGCAGGGGTCACGAGCACAGGGGTCACGAGCGCGGGGATCGGAGCCGTGGAGTCGTCCGCCGTGCCGTCCACCGCGTCGTCCGTAGAGGCGGGGGCGCAGGCTCTGCCGGTGGGAACGACGGTGACGCGGGCCGCCGCACCGCGGACGGCGGAGACGGCGGGAACGCCGGCGGGTCCGGAGCGGGCGGCCGCCCCCGGCGACCGTCCTCTCGCGACCGGCGACCGTTCCCCCGCGGCCGGGCCGGTGGACGAGCCGAGCGTGTTCGATGGCCGGACCTCACTGTGGTTCGTGGAGGAGATGCGAGGGCTCCTGATGCACGGCGCGTTCGTGCCCGGCCGGGCCCGGCCTCCGGCCGCCGAGGGCACGGCCGGAGGGTTCCCGATCGCCTTCCGCCTCACGATCACCATCGACGACGTCGACCGTTTCCTCACCGAACCCGAGCACGAGGCCAGGGCCGAGGGCTGGGTCGAGGCCGACGCGTGCGGGGGCAGGCGGCCGATCGCCCGGGGGTCGTTCAACCTGTTCGTTCCCGGCGAGACGGCCGGGCAGCGGCGCATGTGCTACCGCCTGCACTTCTGGGACGCCGACGGCCGCCCCCGCACGCTGGCCGGGCGCAAGGAGATCCAGCCGGGCGCGCCGACCCGTTTGTGGCTGGACACCTCCACCCTGCACGCCCGCCTGCTGGAGGGGCACGTCGAGGAGGACGGGGACGAGGACGCCGTCGTGGTCGCCGCGGGGACGCTGCGCATCCTGCCGGCCGACCTCGTGCGGATGCTCACGACGTTCCGTACGGCCGGGCCTGACGGCGCGGCGGCCGTGGCCCGCTTCTGCCGGTTCTTCCTCGGGGAGCTGTGGGAGGTCTACGGCCCGGGCTGATCACTGGGCCCAGGGGTCGTAGTCGGCCTCGAGCGGTTCCTGACCGGGCCGGTCGGGCTCGGGGACGTGCCGGAGGTTGACCCTGATCCTGGTCCAGGTCGAGCTGCGCCCCCGCATGGAGTCGACCAGGACGTCGGCCGGGTGCAGGAGGCGGGCCACCTCGGGGTGACGGGCCTTCCACCGTTCGAGCCCGGCCATCGCCTCGTCCCGCGTGGCCGCCCTGGCGATCTCGATGAGCGGCATGACGGACTGACGCCGCCCCCGCTTCGGCGCCGCCGCCGGTGTGCCCGGCCGTGGCCCCTGCGTCTCGGCCAGCTCCAGCAGGGCGTCGAGGGAGCCCGCCCGCTCGTCCATCCCGGCCCACGGGTCGCCCGCTTCGGCGTACCGGTCGGGCATGGACGCGAGGGTGAAGTCCTCCGGCCGGCACCCGGGCACCTCGTCCCAGGCCAGGGGCGCCGAGACGAGACCGGTCGGCCGTACGGAGTAGGCGGAGGCGACGGTGTGGTCGCGGGCGTTCTGGTTGTAGTCCACGAAGACGCCCTGCCGCTCCTCCTTCCACCACCGGCTGGTGGCGACGTCCGGCTCCCGGCGCTCGATCTCCCTGGCCACCGCCTCGGCGGCCCGCCGCACCTCGCGGAAGGTCCAGCGCGGCTCGATGCGGGCGTAGACGTGGAACCCACGCGAACCCGACGTCTTGGGCCAGGCGGTCAGGCCGTGCTCCTCCAGCACGTCCCTGGCGACCAGGGCGACCCGGACGATCTGCTCCCAGCCGACGCCGGGCACGGGGTCGAGGTCGATGCGCAGCTCGTCGGGATGGTCGAGGTCGTGGGCCCGCACGGGATGGGGGTTGAGGTCGACGCAGCCGAGGTTCACCGTCCAGAGCAGGCAGGCGAGGTCGCGGATCACCACCTCCTCCGCCGTACGGCCGGAGGGATAGCTCAGCTCGACGACCTCCACCCATTCGGGGCGCTTGGCGGGCGCGCGCTTCTGGAAGAACGCCTCCCGGTCGACGCCGTGAACGAAGCGCTTGAGTATCACCGGCCGGTCGGCCACGCCGCGCACCGCCCCCTCGGCGACCACCCGGTAGTAGGAGATCAGGTCGAGCTTCGTGTGCCCGGTCCGCGGGAAGACCACGCGGTCCGGATTCGTGATCTTCACGATCCTGCCGTCGAGCTCCAGCGTCATGCCGCCACACTACGTCGGCACTCCGCCCCCGCCCCGGCAGCACGCGTGGAGCCGGGCGCTGACATTTGCGGGCGGACACTCTAAGATCGCCGCCCATACACGAGGTTCGCATCGCCTGAGGAACGGCTCGGCGACCCGAAAGGCAGGCGCACGCCCATGATCTCCGACAGACGGTCCGCGTCGGCCCTGGAAGGTCTCATCTCGCTACCGCTGGAACCTCTGCTCACCGCCGACTACGAGGCCGATCCCGCGCTCGTCCACGAGCGCCTGCGCGCCATGTACGGCCCGGTGGCCCCGGTCGAACTTCTCGGCGTGCCGGTCTGGTTCGTGTGCGGCTACGACGAGGTGCTGCACGTCATGCAGAACGTCCGCGACGTCTGGAGCAAGCGCGTGGACAACTGGCGGGCGTACGCGGAGGGACGGGTGCCCGCCGACTGGCCGCTGCTCGCCCTCCTGGGCGCCGACAACTCGGGTTTCCACGACGGCGACAGGCACCGGGGTCTGCGCGGCGCCTGGAACGAGGGGCTCCGCCCGTTCCAGGAACCGGGCGGCGAGCAGGCGCAGCGGCTGGAACGCGCCATGCTGAGACACTGCGACGACCTCATCGGGGTCATGGCGGAGGGCGGGCCGACCGGCCGGACGGATCTGGCCGCCCAGTACGGGCGGCCGTTCCCGTTGCTCGTCGCCAACCACCTGCTCGGCGTCACCCTCGAGCGGGGCGAGGACATGGTGATGGACCAGTGGCGCCTGCTGGACGGCCCCGACTCCGCCGGGGCGTACCAGCGGCTGTTCGCCACTCTGCTGGAACTGGCGACGGTCAAACGGCAGCGGCGCGGCGACGACCTGCCGTCGTACATGATCGAGGCCAAACCGGACCTCACCGACGAGGAACTGGCCCGCGAGCTGTTCATGCTGTCCGGTTTCCTCGACTTCACCGGCAGCCTGATCTGCAACGTCATCCTCGAGGTGATCACCAATCCCCGGCTGCGGGAGACCGTGTCGATCGGTGCGATCGAGGAGACGGTCAACCGCGTCGCCCTGGGCAACCCGGCGCTGGCCAACCTGACCTTCCGTTACGCCAGGACGGACGTGCAGCTCGGCCGCTTCACGATCGCGGCGGGCGACCCGGTGATGCTGTCCATCGCGGGCGCGCACGCCGACCCGCGGTTCGCCTCCGCGCTCCGGGACACCGTCCGCAGCACCCGCGCCCACCTGGCGTGGGGCGCCGGCCCGCACCGGTGCCCGAGCCAGCGGCTGGCCGGCCAGATGGCGACGATCGCCGTGCGCCGGCTGCTCGACCGGTTCTCGACGCTGCAGCCGGCGGTTCCCCACGACGAGCTCGCCTGGCGCGCCTCCCCCTTCATCCGCGCGTTGCGCTCCCTGCCCGTGCGCTACGAGCTCAACACCGGCTTCGTCCCGACGCCGCCCCCCGTGGTCGAAGGCGCCGGCGAACCCGCGCCGCCTGTCGCCGAGGACGACGGCGGCTGGCGCCCGAGGTCCGGCCTGCGGGCCTTCCTGCGGAAGCTGCTGCGGGCGCAGTGAGTCACGGCCGGATCTGACGGGTGATCGTCGGATCGGTGATCGTGGTGTCGGCGGCGAGCAGGAACGCCTTGGACACGATGACCGACAGCATGCCGCCGTCCTCCTCGAACGGCAGGAACACCCGGTCGCCCGACCTCTTCGGCACGATGCACAAATAGGCGTCGTTGGGCTCCATCAAGATGTTGCCCGACCCCAGATGGATCTTGTACGTACGCAGGTCACCCCGCACCACCAGGAAACGATCGGTCAGCGCGCACCGATCGGCGATCGCCAGCCGCGGCAGCAGCCGGGCGAGCGCGTCGCGACGCACCTCGGCCGTCTCGGACAGATCGCCGAAGCCGTAGGACCGCCAGTAGTCCCGCAGCCGGTCCGCCCCGCGGTCGAACCACTCGGGGTCGGCCCCGATCGACGCGACCGCGACGAAAAGGTCCACATCGCGCATCGCCTCGCTGAACACCAGCGGGGGCACCTCCGTCAGCGGCGCCTCGCGCCATCCGTCGTCGGCCGCCCCCTCGAAGCGAACCTGGCCGGTGGCCGCGTATCCGTCCTCGTCCCAGAGGTAGTCGTGGAGGAACGTCGCCCGCCAGCCGCCCCCGCCCAGCACGCGCCTGGCCTCCCCGTCGACGCCGCCGTCCCACGGGCCCAGGTAGGGGGCCCGCCACCCACGCTGCTTGAGCAGCGCGTACAGCTTGTGGTAGCCGACCACGTGCCCGGCGAACCGGTTGGAGTAGACCGCGGTCTCCTCCTCGGCGGGCGTCAGCAGGTACACCTCGCGGAAGGCCTGCTTGAACGGCTGGCGCAGCTCCTTGTCCTGCACGATCTCGCGCCAGGCCCGCACCTCGTCCGGCGTGGCGCGGGCCGGATGCCACAGCCGCACGGGGACGTCCGGCACGGTCAGCCCGAGCTCGCTGCGCCACACCCCGGGTGACACCTCGAACTCCCAGATCAGCCGGTCCGCGATCGGGTGCCCCTCGAGCTGCCGGTAGGGCGGCGCGACCTGGTGGGCGAACCCGGCCTCCAACGCCCTGACCAGGGTCGTCTGCTGCAGGCGGACCTGCTTCGCCAGCTCGCGCAGCCGCTTGACCTCCTCGGGATGCTCCCGCCTGACCGCGGCCGGGACCGACTTGAGCTTCCTGTCGCCCTGCCACCACGACAGCTCGGCCTCGCCCTCGATCGAGATGACCGCGGTGTGCTCGCCCAGCGTCTCGCGTACGCGCCCGCCGGGCGGCCCGGGCAGCCGGAAGGCGACCTCCACCCGGTCGGCCAGCGCGGGTTCGATGCGCTTGAGCATGCGGTCGAGCTGCTTGGGCACCCCGGCGTGCCGGGTCAGGTTCCTGGCGACGCGCAGGGCCGTGACCGCCTCCGGGGTGGGATGTTCCTCGGCCGCGCGGGCGATCTCGAACAGCACGCCCTGCGACGGCAGGGTCTTGGCCTTGGTGGGCGCGACCGCGACGCCGCGCACCAGCCGTTCCAGTGGCCCGGGCAGCCACGGCTCGTCCCGCAGGAGCGCGATCCGTACGGCGCGGCCGATCGTCCGCTTCTCCCCCATGCCGAACGCCTTCTCCGCGCGGTAGGGCAGCTCCCCGGCGTGGATCGCGTCGACGCGGGCGGCGGCCGCCTCCACGGTGGTGCGGGCGAAGGCGGCGTAACCGGCAAGGACGCTCAGCCGCTCCCGGGCGTCGGGCAGCGGCGGCGGGGCCGAGTATGAGGGCGTTGTCTCGGAGGTCTCCCGCACGAACTCGGCGAACAGCGCCCGCCGCGTGGGATCCCAGCCGAGCAGCAGCTCCACCTCGGCCACGGCCAGCGGCCCGCGCCCGGCGGTGAGCCGCTCGGCCACCTCGGCGTCCAGCCCGGCGAGCCCGGCGGCCGCCAGCAGCGGGAAGGGCTCATCGAGCCGATCCTCTCGGAGCAGGCGCTGCACCATGACGCGGGCCGGATCGGCCAGCCGGTCGAGCGGCGCGCCCGCGGGGCACCGGACCAGCGCGCCCACCGCGACCCGGATGTCCCCTTGTCGCCCGGCCATGGCGTCGAACAGACCGGCGCACGCCTCCGGCGTGAACAGCGGCTGACGCTCCCTCATCTCCTTTTCGACCTCCCATCGTGCGTCGACGGCATCGCCGTTCTCCACGTCGACGCGGATCGTCGCGGGAAGCAGCGCTCCCAGCTCGTAGGCGCTGAGTCGCGAGGCGTCGAGACTGTGGTCGGCACTCGCGGTGACGACCCCCGCACGCAGATCCCGCAGGTACCGCTCCCGCCGGCCATGCCTCACGGCTCCCGTCATCAGGTCGTGCAGGAACCGCGCCCGCGGGGACAGGGGCGTGCCGTGAATGTTCATGACCGGACCTGCCTGATGATCGCGGTGTCGGTGATCGTGGTGTCCGTGATCGCCGGAGGTCTCCGGTCCGGCCGTGTCGGCCTGGCTCGGGTAGCCCACGCGTCCACCGTCAGCCTCCGACCAGCGGAACGAGCTTGACGAACGACACCACCGGATCGACGGTCAGGTCGATCTCGGTGTCGAGGGTTTCGATCTGCCGGTCGCCGACGAGCAGCAGGAAGCCGTTGCGGGCGAAGGCGGCCTCGGCGGCGTCGGCCTGCCTCTCCCAGTCGAGCGTGCGGGCGGTGCGCATCCGGTAGCCGTTCAGCTCCGCCTCGGCGTCCGTCGGCGTGACCAGACCGCGGAAGTGCGGGGCGGGAGAGGCGTTGTAGCGCGCCACCTCCTCGCGGACGCGCAGACGTACCAGCTCACGGGCCGTGATCCGGTCGGGCAGGTCCGGGAGGGAGAACTCGGCCAGGGCGCGGCCTGTCGCGGTCTCATCGCGGAACATCACTGACGCCATTGGGCGATCCGTTTCTCTGAAGATCGGAAGTTGGCGCAATCTATAGCAGTGGCGGACGACAAATCCGCTTCGCGTCCGGTGCTCCGGCCCGATCGAGGACGTCCCCGGCCGGGGAGCGCGCTTCAGGTCCGCCCGCTGCGCCGCCCGTGCCGGCTTGGCCGCGCCCGTGCTCCGGGCCTGTCCGCTGCGCCCGTCAGGCCAGGCCCGCGGCGCCGAGGGCCTCGCCGAGGGCGGCGCGGTTGGCCCGCTGGTCGGCGACGGCCCGCCCGAGCGCCTCGGCGTCCGAGGCGCGGAAGGCCGGAATGTCCTGCTCGATTACGATCCACCCCTCGTAGCCCGCCCGCCGCAGCCCGGCCAGTACGGCGGGCAGGTCCAGGTCGCCCTGCCCGAGAGGCGGGAAGCCGCCCGCCGCGACCAGCTCCCACAGATCGCCGCCGCGTCCACGGATCCGGGCGAGCACGTCCCGGGAGGCGTCCTTGACGTGCACCTGGCGGATGCGCGAGGACCAGGTGCGGATCGCCGCCACCGGGTCGCCCCCGGCCAGCCACAGATGCCCGGTGTCCAGGCACAGCGAGACGTCGGTCAGGTCGAGCAGCCGCTCGATCTCCTCCGGAGTCTCCACGTCGGTGCCGAGATGGTGGTGGAAGACGGGCTCCAGCCCGCGGTCGCGACAGCGGGCCGCCGCCTGCCCGATCCTCCGTGCGTACGCCGGCCAGTCGCCGATGGGCAGGGAGAGCCGGTGGTCGGCCGGCATGCCGGGGCGGGCGAACCGCTCGGGCCGGTCCGGACAGGCGAGCGTCGGCCGCGGCGCGAACCGCGGATCGGCCGCCCACGCCACCCCGGCCGCCCGCCGGTCCGGTTCGCGGCCCGAGGCGCCGGACCCGGCGCCTCGGGCGGCGTCTCGGGCGGCGTCTCGGGCGGCGTCTCGGGCGGCGTCTCGGGCGGCGGCGAAGACATCGAGGGCGGCGTCGAGCGCGATCAGGTCCTCGCCGAAGCCGTCCGGGTCGCCGTAGCGGAGGTCCACCCAGCCGCCCGCGAGCCCGAGACCGTGCGCCGCGAGCCGCGGTGGAAGGGTCCGGGCCGTCCCCAGGTAGCCGATCGGCCCGGAGTCCGTGCCGTCGTAGCCGGCGTCGCGCATCGTCGCGAGCATCCCGTCCGCTTCCGGCGGGGTGCCGCCGGCGCGGTAGACGCCGAAGTTGACGGGCGCGCTCGCCACCCGCACCGCCCAGGGGCCCGCGGGCGCCGTCATCCCGTCACCTCCGCGAAGCGCGCGATCCTGCCCCGCTCATGGGCGGTGTGCGCCGCCGCACTGACGGCGCGCCCGTACTGCGGTCGTCCCCACTGCCGCCGTCCGTACTGCCCCGGTCCACGTCACGGGACACCTCGCCGTCCTCCTCGTCACGTCCCGCATGGTGACGAACGCCGGTCCTCAGAGCCATCCGCCCAGGTAGCGCTCGGCCAGCTCGCAACTGCCCCGCGTGTACCCGGCGCCGAGTTCCCTCGCGATGCCGGCGGCCGGATGGGAGCCGATCCACGCGACGAGGAGCAGGCGGCGGAACATGATGAACGTCCAGATCTCGGCCTCGTCCTCCTTCGGCAGGTCGAGCACGGACCGGTAGCCGCGCACCCACGACTCCGCCATGTGCGGCACCTCGGGCCGGTGCTCGATGAAGCTGACGGCGGCGCCGAGGTCGTAGAGGTACCAGCCGAGGCCGCAGTCGTCGAAGTCGATGACGCTGATCGCGGCCTCACCGTCCACCAGGAGGTTGGCCAGGCGCAGGTCGGCGTGGATGAGCCCGTACCTGCCCGGGCCCTTGCCGAACCGCTCCAGCCTGCGGCGCAGCTCCGTCTCCAGCCGGGCGAGCACGTCGCGGGCCTCCCTGTCGACGCCGACGCCGTCCTGCCACCTGCCCCAGCGTGCCCGCGGGCCGAAGGCGGCGTCGAGGTCCCAGTGGAAGCGGGTGAAGGACGCCGGTCTCGCCCAGGCGCGGGCGTGGCGGTGCATGCGGGCGGTCAGCGCTCCCAGCTGTTCGAACTCCTCCACCAGCCGGTCCTCGGCCGGTTCGGCGCCGGGAAGGAACTCGAACATCACGCAGTGGCGGGGCTCGGAGCCCGGTTCCCGCACGGTGACGACGCGTGACCCGTCCCGCGCCGGCAGCACGCGCGGTGTGACGATGCCCTCTTCCTCGCGCAACGCCTCCAGCCAGGCGAGTTCGCTGGCGATGGCCTCCGGCGCGTGGTAGCCGAGCCGGTGGACCCGCAGGATCGCCGTACGCCCACCGTCGTCGACCGTGAAGGTCGCGTTCTCCGAGACGTTGAGCAGCGTCACCGCGGCCCCGGAGGAGACGTCGTAGTGCCTGAGTGCACGGCGGGCGACCCCCTCGATGCGGGTGAGGACGTCGCCGCCCCCGGACAGGTCGTGGACCTGCATGTGTTCTCCTCACGGATCCCGGGAAAAGTGTCCGTCAGATCTTCCCTCGTGATCTTGCGGATCGTCGTATCCCCATCCGTCATGGTGCGGGACGAATGAAAAATCCGTTTCCGGCCCGGGACGGTTTCCGTACACTCACCGGTGATCACGCGCGCGGCCACGCTCCGGCGCGCGCCTCGGCCGAGAGAGGAGAGCCTGCCATGCCCCAGCGCATCGCGGTCGTCGTCCTCCGGTCACGGCACGAGGTGATCCTGGTGTCCACGTCGCTTCCCGGTGCGGGCCGCGCGGCCGGCACCGGACGTTCCTGACGAATCTCACACCCCTGGCAAGGGCCCGGGACCGCGCGCGGATCACCGCGCCCGCTTCCACGTGACCCGCTCGCCACCGCCGGCGGGCCGCCGTGTCGCCCGTCCCAGGGGGTCGTTCCGGCCGGGATCCGGCCGGTTCGTCTCGTCAGGCAATCGCGCCGCCATCGCAGGAACCTTCCCGAAGGACACCGAAAGACATGGCCATGCGCGCCAACTGGAACCGCAATCACCTCGTCCCGCCGACCGGCATCCGCAATCTGGGCATCCTCGCCCACGTCGACGCGGGCAAGACCACCGTCACCGAACGGATCCTCTACCTCACCGGTGTCACCCACAGGCGCGGTGAGGTGCACGAGGGGACCACCGTCACCGATTTCGACCCCCTGGAGCGCGACCGCGGCATCACCATCTTCGCCGCGGCCGTGAGCTGCGTGTGGAACGGCCACCGGATCAACCTGATCGACACCCCGGGTCACGTGGACTTCACCGACGAGGTGGAGCGGTCGCTGCGGGTGCTCGACGGCGCGATCGCGGTGTTCGACGCCGTCGCCGGTGTGGAGCCGCAGAGCGAGTCCGTGTGGCGGCAGGCCGACCGGTACGGCGTGCCGCGCATCGCGTTCGTCAACAAGATGGACCGCGCCGGGGCCGACCTCGACACGGCGGTCGAGTCGATCCGCGAGCGGCTGCGCGTCACCCCGCTGGTCGTCCAGCTCCCCATCGGGCGGGAGGACGGGTTCGCCGGCGTGGTGGACCTGCCGCGGATGCGGTCGCTGGTGTGGCACGCCGGCCGTGACACGGTCACGGAGGGACCGGTGCCCGAAGGCCTCCGGGACGAGGCCCACCGGCGGCGCCGCCTGCTCGAGGAGACGGTGGCCGAGCTCCATCCGGGGGCGCTGGAGGAGTTCTGCTCCCGGCCGGAGATCTCGGCGCCGACTCTCACCGCCGCCCTGCGCGACCTGACCCTGAGCGGTGAGGCCGTGGTGGTGCTGTGCGGATCGGCCTACCGCGACCGGGGCGTCGAACCGCTCCTGGACGCCGTCCTGGCCTACCTGCCCGCGCCGCCGGACGTGCCGCCCGTACGCGGCGACTGGCAGGGGGAACAGGTGGAGCGGCCGGCCGACCCGGCGGCGCCGTTCGCCGCGCTGGTCTTCAAGGTGCACGCCGCCCCCACCGGGCGGCTGACCTACCTGCGCGTGTACTCGGGGACGATTCGGAGAGGAGATCTCGTGCTGAACGCCGCCGCCCGGCGCACCGAACGGATCGGCCGCATCCTGCGGGTGCACGCCGACCGGCACGCCGAGACGGACTCCGCCACGGCCGGGGACATCGTCGCGGTGGCCGGGGTCAAGGCGGCCCGAGCGGGAACCACCCTCTGCGCTCCCGCCGCGCCGCTGGTCCTGGAGCCGCCCGTCGCGGCCGCGCCGGTGGTCTCCGTGGCCGTCGAGCCACGTGGGACCGCCGACGCCGACCGGCTCGCGACCGCGTTGGCCCGGTTGACCGACGAGGACCCCTCGCTGTCGGTCCGCACCGACCCGGAGACGGGTCAGACGGTGCTGTCGGGGATGGGCGAACTGCACCTGGAGGTCGCGGTGGAGAGGCTCCGCCGCGCTCACGGGCTCGACGTCGCCGTCGGGCGGCCCCGGGTCGCCTACCGGGAGACGGTCGTCCGCGGCGTTTCCGGGATGCTGTACCGGCATGTCAAGCAGGACGGCGGCGCCGGGCAGTTCGCCCATGTCGTGCTCGACGTGGAGCCGCTGGGGCACGATGCCGACCCCTGTGCCGGCCGCGATGCCGGCTTCGTGTTCCGGTCGACGGTCACCGGCGGCCGGGTGCCCCGCGAGTACGTCGCAGCGGTGGAGGCCGGCTGCCGGGACGCCCTCGCCGAGGGCCCGCTCGGAGGTCATCCGGTGACCGGCCTGCGGGTGACGCTGACCGACGGTGCGACCCACCCGAAGGACTCCTCGGAGATGGCGTTCCGCACGGCCGGGCGGCTCGCGCTGCGGGAGGCGCTGCGTGCCGGTGAGATGGCCCTGCTGGAACCGCTGGCCGAGGTCACGGTGACCGTGCCCGACGACGCCGTCGGAGGCGTGCTGGGCGACCTCGCGGCCAGGCGCGGCCGGGTGACCGGATCGGCGGCGCGGGCGGGCACCGTCGTGGTCACCGCGACCGTGCCGCTGGCCGAGCTGTTCGGGTACGCGGCCCGGCTGCGCGGCCGGACCCAGGGCAGGGGCGCCTTCACCAGCCGGCCCGCCGGCTACGCGCAGGTGACCGGTACGGCGACCGGTTCCCGGCCAGGCGTGGCCCGGTAGCCGGTAGCCGAGATCGGGGGCGGTCGGAGACACCGGGCGGGGGCCCCGCTCACGCGTGCGCACACGTGAACGGGGCCTTCGTGACGCGTGGACGTGGACCCTGCGCCGAGCGGGTTGAGCCGGTCCATGCCGCGCCCCACGGCTTTCGCGTCTCCGATGCCGCCGGGACTGGCCGGCCGACGGCGGCGGGAGTTCGCGGTGAGGACAAAACCGCACCACGGTCACGACATGAGGACGCCACTACTGGTCCTGGTTTTTCTCCGCCTGACGCTGCTGCTCGCGGTGGGCGCGTCGCTGCTCCTCGGCCCGCTCCCGGCAGCGGCGGAGGAACTCCTCGTCGTCGTCCGGGTTGGAGGGGACGAACCGGCCCGGCCGGTCGTACTCGGGGAAGCGCCCGGTGTTGCCCTTGTACGGCAGCCCGCCGGGCCGCGTAACGGTCTGCGGCCGGCCCGCGACCAGCCACAGGATCGACCCGACCTCGGGGAGGAACAGAACGATCAGGATCCACAACCCCTTGGGCAGATTGCGGCAGTCCTCCTCCGCCGTGACGATCACGTCGAACAGGCAGAAGATCCATAAGGCGAGCAGAACCAGACCGAACCCGCCGTAGATGAGGGGCATCCCGACTCCTCCCAGTTCCAGACGCGCAGAGCGTAGTGGAACCGATCTTCGTCCGGCGGGACTTTCCCGGTAGGTGATCTTTCCCGATGTGGCACCGACCGCCGCGGAGGATTGTGCCGGCGCTTGCGCCCGGGTGCGGGCCGTTGGGGCCGTCCGCCTCCTGCCACGCAGCTCGCAGCCGGCACGCTCATCGGTCGCCGACGTGGACGTGCGTGCTGCTGCGAGCGAAGATGCGCGGGTCTCGGCATGCCTGCCGAGGCCCGCCTGGATAGCGTTGGGCCGCGAGAGTGATACCCAAGCCGATGAAGCAGGGTGCGGTCGCGGCATCGAGGCGGCGCACCGCCTGCCGGGTGCGCAGCCGGGCGCCCGCGCCGGGAGACAGGGCACATGCCGGTGACCCTCCGGATCCGCTTCGTCGCCCCGGGGTAAGCGCGGATCGCGTTTCCCACTGGTTATCGTGAACCATGCCCGGACGTCGCGCCCAGCGGCCCATCCCCCGGTGGAGGGCCCTGTGGTACGTGATCCCCGTCGTCTTCTTCCTGGCCGCGGCGGTCTTCTGGGCGCTCGCCCTTGTGGCGTGGGTGGAGCCGAAGCCGTTGTTCGTCATCTTCACCCCCGACGGGGCGGAGCTTCCGGCGGAGTGGTACCGGCCCGGGCAGTGGTTCTGGACCGGGGCGGCCTGTTTCCTGGCCGGGCTCGTCCTGACCGTCGTCCTCGCCCTCGTGCGCCGGCGCGGGGCGGCTCCCCCGGGACCGCCGCCGGAGCCGCCCTCGGGGCGGGGACGGTGAGGACAGGGACGCGAACACGGCGCCAACGTCCCCGTACGGTCACTGCTCCCGGATGCCCCAGGGGCTGCCGTACGCGCTGAGCAGGTCGAGGAACGGCCGGGGCGGCAGGGCCTCCGGGCCCAGGACGCCGGAGCCGGACCAGACGCCGGTGGCCATCAGTTCGAGTGCCACGACCGGGTTGACGGCGGTCTGCCACACCACCGCCTGGGAGCCGTACTCGCGCATCGACCACTGGTTGTCGACCACGTGGTAGAGGTAGACCTCACGCGGGCCGCCGTCCTTGGTGCCCTTGACCCAGGTGCCCGCGCACGTCTTGCCGTGCATGCGATCGCCGAGGGTCGCCGGGTCGGGCAGGCACGCCGCGACCACGTCGCGCGGGGAAACCTTGACGGCGGTGCCGCCCTTGGCGACGGCCTGAACGGGCTCGGTGCGGTCCAGCCCCAGCAGATGCAGCGTCCGCAGCGTCTCGATGAACTCCCGGCCCAGCCCGTACTTGAAGGTCACCCGCTCGGCGCCGACCCAGCGGGGCACGAGCAGGACCTCCTCGTGCTCGACGTTGACGCACTCCACCGGGCCGATGCCCTCGGGGAAGTCGAACACCTCCGGCTCGCTGAACGGCGGGGTGGTGAACCAGCCCCGGCCGGACTCGTACACGACCGGCGGGTTGAGACACTCCTCGATGGTGGTCCAGATGTTGAACGACGGCGCGAAGTCGTACCCCTCCACGGTGAGGTCGGCGCCGTCGCGGATGCCGATCTCCTCGATGTGGTCGAAGAGCTCGTCGGCGGCGTACCGGGCGAAGACGTCCGACAGCCCCGGCTCCACCCCCATGCCGACGAGCGCGAGCCTGCCCGCCTTCTCCCACTCGGCGGCCATCGCGAACTGGGCGTCCCCCAGCTTGACCCCGCACATCTCGTGCGGGCGCTCCGGATGCGGCCTCGACAGCGACATCGCCATGTCCAGGTAGTGCGCGCCGGCCGACAACGCCGCCCGGAACAGCGGCATCACGAACCGCGGGTCGGTGGCGTTCAGCAGGACGTCGCAGCGGTGCTCGGCCAGCAGCGCCGCCACCACGGCCTCGTCGCCCGCGTCCACCCTCCGGGCGCTGAAGCGTGCGCCCGCCTCCCCCAGCGCGGCGACCGCCGCCTCCGCGCGGGCCAGGTCGTAGTCGGCGACGACCATGTGATCGAGGAAGGACCGGCGGGCGGCGATCCGGGTGATCGCCGTGCCCACTCCACCGGCGCCGACGAGCAGAACACGCATGACAAAACTCCCTTTTCAGGACAAAAACTCCTTTGGTGCATCAAATCCAACGTCACCGCCGTACGAAACGTCAATGGTGTTGGCATAAGGTGGGCGCCGGAGAGGAGAGCACGATGCCCAAGCCGGTGGTCTCGGAGTCGGCGCGCCGGCGGCGCCGCCCGACGAAGAACGGGGTGGTTCTCTCGGAGGACCTGATCGTGCGGACCGCGCTGCGCATGCTGCGCGAGCACGGCTCCGCCGGACTGACCGTGCGGCGGCTCGGCCTCGCCCTGGGCGCCGACCCGAGCACGCTTTACCGATACTTCGCCGGCATCGACGACCTGACGCTGGCCATCGGCGACCTGCTCATCGGCCGGGCCATGACCGGCTGGCACGTCACCGGCGACTGGCAGGCCGACCTACGCGAGCTCGGCCTGCGCATCCACGCCGCCTATCTCGAACACCCCCAGGCCGCGGTGCTGACCGCCAGCCGCATCAGCGGCAAGTCCCACGAGATCGCGGCCGACGAGGCGATCCTCGGGCTGCTTCGGGGCGCCGGGTTCCCCGACCGGGAGGCCGTACGCGTCTACCACGCCTTCATCGACATGACGCTGGCCTTCGCCGCGCTGGACGCGGCGTCCCTCGCGCTTCCGGAGGAGACGCGCACGGCGGACGAGGAGATGTGGCAGGCGACCTACGCCCGCCTGTCCCCCGGCACCCACCCCAACATCGCGGCGGTCGCGCCCCTGCTGGTCGCCGACATGAACGACAGCGCCTACCCCGCCGCCCTGGACATGCTGCTCGCCAGCGCCGCGCGGGACTGCGGAGACAACGGCGCCACCGGCCACGGATAGGCGGGCGCGGCCGGAGCGGCGAGGCTCGGCCGTGTCAGGCGGTCGGGCTCCCGGGCGTGCGAAGAGTCCGGCGGACGGCGTCGCGGAGCCGGTGGTGGGCGCCGTCGGCGGCGTGACGGGGGTGCCAGGCCATGGCGAACCTGACACACCGCCCGTCCCGCATGCCTGGGCCGATGCCCTCCGGCCCGAGCGGCCAGGGGGCGCCGGCCCGGTCCCTCGGCTCGGCACGGCGTTCCCGCTCCGCCGGCGCCGAGCTCGCCTCCCGGTGCGGGCACCGGTCGCCGTCGCCGGAACAGCATCGGCGGCGTTACGCTGCCGTCTCGTGCAGGAGACGCGCCTCGACACCGCTCGGATCCGGGCGGCCCGCCGGGTGATCGACCCGATTTTCCTCGACACTCCCCTGTATCGCTGCGAGGCACTGGAGACCGCCCTCGGGTGCACGGTCAGCATCAAGCTCGAAACGGCGAACCCGGTCCGCAGCTTCAAGGCCCGCGGCACCGAGGTGGTCGCGAGCATGCTCGCCGCCGATGGCCGGCGAGCCGCGGTGTGCGCCAGCGCGGGCAATCTCGGCCAAGCCCTCGCCTGGTCCGGTCGCGTCCGGGGGCTCGACGTCACCGTCGTGGCGTCCCGCTTCGCGCCTGCGGCGAAGCTTGATCGCATCCGCGCGTTGGACGCCGTATTGGAGCTGGTGGACGGCGACTTCGACATGGCCCGCGAGCGGGCGGCGGCCGTCGCGCGGTACGACGGCATCCGGCTGGTCGAAGACAGCCTGGACATCGAGACCTGCGAGGGCGCGGCGACCATCGGTCTGGAGCTGGTGGACAGCGCGCACTCGTTCGACGCCGTCCTGATCGCTCTCGGCGGCGGGGCGCTGGCCACCGGTGTGGGTCATGTGGTGAAGGCCTGCGCGCCCGAGGTCGAGGTGATCTGCGTCCAGCCGCTGGGCGCACCGGCGATGACGTACTCGTGGCGCCAACGGCGCGTCGTCACCACCGACTCGACCGACACCATCGCTGACGGCGTCGCCGGCCGGCGTCCCATCCCGGCTGTCCTCGACGACCTGCTCCTGGTCGCCGACGACGCCGTCCTGGTCCAGGAGGCATCGATCATCGCCGGTATGCGGATGCTCCTCCACCACGCCGGCCTCGTCGTCGAACCGTCGGCCGCGCTCGGCATCGCGGCGATCCTCGAAGACCGCGACCGCTTCGCCGGTCGGCACGTGGTCACCATCGTGTGCGGCAGCAACGTCGACGTGGACGCCTACCACCGCTGGGTCGGTGCGGCTCCGCCGACGGGTCTGACATGACTTCTCGAGGTCGCCCGCGCAGGCGGCCGAGCGCGTCACGACGCCGGCGCGGGCACCGGAGGTGGCCCGCGGCGGTGACGCAGGCTGACAGCCGGGATAGGGTCGCCGCGTGCCTGACGCGATCTTCGCCCACCCCCGGCTGGCCGCCGTCTACGACGCCTTCGACGGTGACCGCGACGACCTCGGCGCCTATCTCGGCATCGCCGACGAGCTGGGCGCGGACCGCGTGGCCGACATCGGCTGCGGAACGGGATGCCTGGCGGTTCTGCTCGCCGGCAGCGGACGCACGGTCATGGGCGTCGATCCCGCCGAGGCGTCGCTGCGGGTCGCGAGGGCGAAGGATCCGGGCGGCGAAGTCACCTGGGTCCACGGGGACGCCGCCGCGGCGCCGGCGTTCGGCGCCGGCCTCGCCGTGATGACGGGCAACGTGGCCCAGGTGTTCCTCTCCGACGACGACTGGACGCGAGCTCTCCGGGGCGTCCGCGGCGCGCTTCGCCCGCGGGGCCATCTCGTGTTCGAGACCAGGCGTCCCGAACGCCGGGCGTGGGAGGAGTGGGCTTCGGACACCGACCCGGTCGTCCTCGACCTTCCGGAGGCCGGGGTCGTGGAGCGGCGCTTCGAGGTCACCGACGTGAGCCTGCCGCTGGTGTCCTTCCGCTACACGTACACATTCCTGTCGGACGGCGCGGTCGTCACGTCGGACTCGACTCTCCGGTTCCGCGACCGGGACGAGGTGGAGACGAGCCTGGTCGCGAACGGCTATCGCGTGCGTGACGTGCGGGAGGCCCCCGATCGGCCGGGGCGCGAGTTCGTGTTCGTCGCGCAGCGCACCGCGTGAAGCACGTCAGTGGTCGCCGGCGTCGCTGAGGAGGCGGCGGGCCTGGCGGACGACGGCCTCGTCGACGAAGCGGCCGTCGGCGAGGGCGACCGCGCCCCGGCCGGCGGCGGAGACGACCTCCAGGGCGGCCGCGATCTCCTGCCCGGTCGGGCGGTAGGCCGCCGCGATCACCGGAAGCTGGACGGGATGGATCGCCGCCCGGCCGCGAAAACCCATCGCCCGGCCCGCGGCGCAGGACGCGGCCAGGCCGTCGAGGTCGCGGACGTTCGGATACACGGACTGCGCCGGGGCCGGCAGCCCCGCCGCCCGGGCCGCGACCACGATGCGGGACCGCGCCCAGGCCAGCCCCGCCTCGTCGGTCACGCCGAGGTCGGCGCGCAGGTCGGCCTCGCCCAGGCCGATCCCGGCGACGGCCGGTGAGGCGGCGGCGATCTCGAAGGCGCGCTCCAGCCCGAGGGCCGACTCGATGGCCGGGCGCAGCGGCACGCCCGGCACCATGTCGGCGATCCAGCGGACCTCGTCGGCCGACTCCACCTTGGGGATGCGCAGGCCGCCGCTGCCGTGCAGCAGCGTTCCGAGCGCGTGCAGGTCCGCCTGGCCGTACGGCGTGCGGACGTCGTTGACGCGGATCTCCACACGCGGGCGCGGCGTGGCCAGCAGGGCGACGGCCCCGGCCCTGGCGACGCCCTTGTTCTCCGGGGCGACCGCGTCCTCCAGGTCGACGACGACCATGTCGGCCTCGCCGCCGAGGGCCTTGGCGATCCGGTCCGGGCGGTCGGCGGGCACGTACAACCACGTCAGGGGGCCGGCGGAAAGCCCGTGTGACATGTCACACCACTCCTTTGTCCCGCAGGGACTGGATCTCCGCATCGGTCAGGCCGAGGCCCTGCAGGATCTCGTCGGTGTCGGCGCCGTGCGGACGGCCGGTCCACCGGATGCGCCCCGGAGTCTCCGACAGCCGGAACATCACGTTCTGCATCCGCAGCGGGCCCAGCTCGGGATCGTCCACGGTGGTCACGGCGTCCAGCGCACGCAGCTGCGGGTCGGCCAGCACGTCGCGCACGTCGTAGATCGGCGCCACGGCGGCCTCCGCCTCCTCGAACGCCCGCAGCACCTCCTCCCGGGTCCGCTCGCCGACCCATGCCGCCACGGCCGCGTCGAGTTCGTCGGCGTGCGCCACCCGGCCCGCACCGGTCGCGAACCACGGCTCGTCCACCAGGTCGGGCCGCCCGACCAGGCGCATCACCCGTTCGGCGATGCTCTGCGCCGAGGTGGAGACCGCGACCCAGGAGCCGTCGCGGCACCGGTAGGTGTTGCGCGGCGCGTTGTTGACCGACCGGTTGCCCGTACGCGGGGGCACGACGCCGAGCCGGTCGTAGACGGCCGGCTGGGCGCCGAGCACGGTCAGGATCGGCTCGATGATCGACAGGTCGACGACCTGCCCGCGTCCCGACCGCAGGGCCGTCATCACGGCGAACGCCGTGGCCAGCGCGCAGATGCCGTCGGCGAGCCCGAACGGCGGAAGCGTGGGCGGCCCGCCGGGCTCGCCCGTCATCGCGGCGAACCCGCTCATCGCCTCGGCGAGGGTGCCGAAGCCGGGCCGCCTGGCGTACGGGCCGAACTGGCCGAACCCGGTGATCCGGGCGAGCACCAGGCCGGGGTTGACCTCGCTGAGCCGGTCCCAGGACAGGTTCCAGCGCTCCAGGGTGCCGGGGCGGAAGTTCTCGATGAGCACGTCGGCGTCCTCCACGAGCCGGACCATCAGGTCCTGCCCCTCGGTGGTGGACAGGTCGAGCGTCATCGTGCGCTTGTTGCGGCCGAGCATCTTCCACCACAGCCCCTCGGGGCCGTGCCCCCGGGACGGATCGGGCCTGCGCGGGTGCTCCACCTTGACGACGTCCGCGCCGTAGTCTCCGAGCAGCATCGCCGCTGTCGGCCCGGCGAACAACGTGGCCGCGTCGATGACGCGTACGCCGCTGAGCGGCCCGTTCACAACTCCTCCAGAAGACGGTCGATCTCGTGGCGGTGCGGCATCGAGGTGCTGGCGCCCTCCCGCCGCACCGACAGCGCCGCCGCGGCGGAGGCGAAGCGCAGCGCCCGCGCCGGAGCTGCCCCCTCGGTCCTGGCCACGGCCAGCGCCCCCGCGAAGGTGTCCCCCGCCGCCGTGGTGTCGACCGCCCGCACCGGTACGGCGGCCTCGTGCAGGCGGGTGCCGTCGCGGGAGCCGTACAGGGCGCCCCCGGCCCCCAGGGTGACGACGGCCTCGGGGACGAGGCCGAGCAGCGCCTCCAGCGCGTCGCGGGGATCGTCGCGGCCGGTGATGGCCGCCGCCTCGTGCTCGTTGGGCACGATGAGGTCGACGGCCTCCAGCAGTTCGGCGGGCAGCGGCACCACCGGGGCCGGCGTCAGGATCACCTCGGCCCGGGACGCCGTGGCACGGGGAACGTGGGCGGCGGCGACCACGGCGTCCATCGGCAGCTCCAGTTGCAGCAGCAGCGCGTCGGACCGGGCGATGGTGTGCGCGTCCTGCCCTGCCGGACCGGTGACGGCGCCGTTCGCGCCCGGCACCACGATGATCGAGTTGTCGCCGCCGTCCTGCACCACGATGTGGGCCACTCCCGAGGGGCCGGGCACGACCCGCAGCCCCGCCACCTCGACGCCCGCCTCGGCGAGCGCGGCGCGCAGGCCCGGCCCGAACGCGTCGTCTCCCACCGCCCCGAGGAAGGCCACCTCGGCCCCCGCCCGGGACGCGGCGATCGCCTGGTTGGCCCCCTTGCCGCCGGGGATCGCGCGGAAAGCGTGGCCCGTGACGGTCTCCCCCGGCTTCGGGGCCTGGGCGACGTACGCCACCAGGTCCATGTTGGCACTGCCGAACACCGAGATCACGTGTTGTTCTCCTCTGTGAGCGCGAGCGTGCGGGCGGCGAGCGCTCCGAAGGAGACGCCGTCGAAGCCGGGCAGGCTGCTGGCCAGCCGGTCCCCGGTGGTCCACCGCTCGGGGACGCCGCCCGCCAGCGCCCCGGCGATCGACCCGGCCGTGGCGGCGGCCGAGTCGGTGTCCCAGCCTCCCGCCACCGCGGCGCCGACCGTCGCGGCGAAATCCCCGGCGCCGTGGACGAGGGCCGCCGCCAGCAGCGCCGCGTTGTTGACCGTGTGCACCCAGTGGAGGCGCCCGTGCCGCGCGTACAGCCGGTCCGCCACCCGCTCGAAGTCCGGCTCCGCCGCGGCGTCCGCGACCGCTTCCCGCACGGCTTCGGCCAGGCGCGAGCCGGGCGGCACGACCGACAGCCCGGCCTCGATCACCTCGTCCACGCCGTCGGCCACGAGCGCCTGCGCGCACATGGCGGCGGCGAACATCGCGCCGTAGATGCCGTTGGCCGTATGGCTGAGCCGGGCGTCCCGCCACGCCCATGCCGCGGCCGTCGCCGGGTCGCCCGGATTGGCCCAGCCGTACACGTCGGACCTGATCAGCGCGCCGATCCACTCGCGGAACGGGTTCCGGTGAAGGGCGGTCGCCGGGGGTTCCAGCCCCGTGAGCAGGTTGCGGTAGGCCGCGCGCTCGGCGGTGAAGACCCGCCCGGCGGGCAGCATGTCGAGCCAGGTCCGGGCCACGTCCTCGGTCGTGAAGTCCGGTCCGTGCCGTTCGAGCACGGTCAGCGCGAGCAGCGCGTAGTTGAGGTCGTCGTCCTCGGGCACGCCGTCGATGTTCTCGGCGAGGCTGGTGGCCGCGCTGCGGCGGTTCCACGGCCAGCGCTCGGCGATCTCCGGCGGCAGCCCCTTCGCGGTGAACCAGCCGCGGATCGGCCAGTTGCCGGTCGCCTCGGCGATGGCTCTGATCCCCTCGCGGGGGATCTTCTCCACCGGCTTGCCGAGGAGGCATCCGGCGGCCCTCCCCCACCAGGCGGCCAGGACCCGCCCGGGCTCGGGCCGGACGGCGGCGCGCCGGCCGGGCCAGTCCGGGCAGGACGCGACGATCTCCTCCAGCGAGGAGGGCTCGGGCAGCGGCGAGGGGATCGCCGCCAGCTCGTCGAGCAGTTCCCCGGCCAGCGCGCGCAGCTCTCCGGGGGCGGGCTCCGCGGAGGCGCCCGCCCGGGGCGGCGCGTCGTGTCCCCCGGCGGCGTGCCAGCGTGCGGCGACGGCCGCCACCTCCGGAAGCCTCCCCCTGCCGTCCTCGGCCGCCTGCCGCAGCTCGTGCCCGACGAGATCCTCCGGCTGCACCCACGTCAGCCGGATCACCGCCCTCTCACCGTGCCTCTCCTCCGCTCCGCCCGGCCGTCGTCATGGGGCGTTCCCTTCGCCGCGGGGCGCGAGCAGGGCGTCGAAGGCGGCCTCGTGGGCGCGGCGGCGCTCCCGGTCGGCTTGGTGCACCCGCCGCGCCACAGCCGCGAGCGCCAGCCCCGGCCCGACCAGGTCCGTACGGCTGGCCGTCGCCACCTGCTCCAGCCAGTCCGCCGGGACGGCGGCCCGCCCGCCGAGCGCCCCGGCGACGGCGCCGCCCATCGAGGCGATCGAGTCGGCGTCGCGCCCGTAGTTGACGCCGCCGAGCACGGTCTCGCGGTAGTCGCCCTTGGCCATCACCAGGAACGCGAGCGCGAGCGGCAGCTCCTCGATGCTGTGCAGCCGACTCGGCCGCCGCGCTCCGAGACCCTGGTCACGGTAGGTGTCGGCCACCGTGTCGTACGGCCGGACCGCCGCCCGCAGGGCCTCGAACGAGCCGTCCCAGTGGCCGAGGCCCCGGGCGGCCGAGCAGACCGCGTCGATGGCGGCCCTGGTGCCGTCGCGGGCGAGCCGCAGGCAGGCGGCGACGACCGAGTCGGGTGTCGCCCCGGGCCGCATCGCCTCGGCGACCGCCGCCGCGAGCACCCCCGCCGCCTCCCGGCCGTAGCTCGACTGGTGCGCCCCGGCGAGGTCGATCGCCTCGGCGTACGCGCCGTCGGGGTCGCCGGCGTTGACGACACCGACCGGGGCCATGTACATCGCGGCGCCGCAGTTGACGATGTTGCCGACGCCCGCCTCGCGAGGGTCGGCATGGCCGTAGTGCAGCCGCAGCACGAGCCACTTCTCGGCGAGGAACACCCGATGGAGCGGCAGCGCCTCGGCCTCGAGCTCGGGAATCCACCGCTTCTCCCCCATCATCTCGGGGACCAGGTGCTCGGCCGCGGCGTAGGCGTCGAGGTGGCCGCCGACCCGCTCGTACACCCGGATGAGGGCGTGCGTCATCAACGTGTCGTCGGTGACGTGACCGTCCCCCTTGTGGTACGGCGCGATCGGGCGGGCGTTGCGCCAGTCGTCATTGAAGGGGGGAACGACGCCGCGGACGCGGCCCCCGTAGCGTTCCTGGATCTGCTCGGCGGTCCATCCCTCGGTGGCCCCGCCGAGCGCGTCGCCCACCGCGGCGCCCGCCACACACCCGACCGCCCTGTCGGCCAGCACGTCGGCCGGCACGTCGGCCCGCGGGTCCTCCTGCGGCGTCATCCAGTTCTCCCCCTTGTCCCTATGCGTGCGCATGCGTCCGAATGCGTGGTGCGGCGGGCGTCACACGAGCCGCCCGGCGATGTCCAGCAGGTCGGTCCCCGCGAGTTCGGGCAGGCAGCACCCGGCCAGCGTGCGGACCCGCTCACGCCATGCGGCGGGCAGCGCGTCGTGCCCCGCGGCGCAGCCGAGCAGCGCGCCCGTGAGCGCGGGCGCGGAGTCGGCGACCGGCGCGAGGCAGGCCGCCGCCGACACGCCAGCGCCGAACGCCTCCGATGCCTGCCCGGAGGAGGAGACGGCGGCGTCCGCGAGGGCCAGCGCGATCGGCACCGTCTGCGCGGCGGCGACGCCGTAGCTGTAGACGTGGTCGAGCACGGCGGCGTCCAGGGCCGGGACGGCGGCGAAGGGCGAGCCCGCCGCCCGCGCCGCCCGCAGTGCCGCCCGCGCCGCGTGCCCGATGGCCGTGTCGTCCGGCAGCGCGCCGAGCGCGGCCTCGACCGCCTCGGCCATCGGTGCGCCGTCCGTCAGCGCCGCCACCGCCCGGGCCGTCGCGACCGCCCCGAGCACGCCGTCCTCCGCGTTGGTGACGCACGCGTCCTCCAGCGGGTCCAGCCCGGCCGCGCCGAAGGCGACGGCGCGCACGGCCGCGGCGTCGTCGAAGTGGTGGGGGTTGTCGTGCCCGCTGGCGGGCGGGCGTTTGCCCGCCGCCAGGTTGTCGATCGCCGCCCACACCGAGATGCGCGCGCGGACGTCCCCACGGCCCGCGAGGCGGCCGAACGCCTCCGCCCGGTCCTCCCGGATGGTCAGGGCCGTCCACGCCAGCCACTCGGCGTCGTCGGACGGGCCGAACGCCAGGGGCGCCACCTGCTGGTTCAGCGCGAACGGCACCGGCAGCGTGGTGACCTGGTGCTCCTCGGCGAACATGTCCAGTTCGCGGCGCAACCGCCTGCTCCAGCCGGCCAGGAGCGTGGACCGGTGCCGGGCCGCGGGCCACCCGGCCGCGTCGCCCGCGGCGAGGCCGGCGAATGCCCCCCGCACCCGGTCGAGCCCGGCCCGGCCGTCCCGCACGTCCTGCACGTCCTGCACGTCCCGACTGTTCCCCGAGGGCATATCGGTCCTACAGTCCTTTCACGAGTTCGTCGGCCACGTCGCGGATGTCGCGTCCGGCGACCACGGGCAGGCAGCGCCCGGCCACCGGGCCGATCCGCGCGGCCCAGCGCGCCGGCACCGCCGCCTCGCCGCGGCCCGCCCCCGCGAGGGCCCCGGCGACGGCGGCGGTGGTGTCGGCGTCCCTGCCGAGGTTGGCCGCGGTGACGACCGACGCCTCGACCTCCCCGCCGCCCGCCACGTAGGCGGCGAACGCGAGGGCGACCGCCTCGGGCGCCAGGTCCGTCCACGGGTAGTGCTTGACCACGACCGTGTCGTGTAGCGCACGTCCCAGGAGCGGACGGGGTGTGCGGGCGGCGACGTCGAGCGCGGCGCGGAGGTTGCGCGCCGTCCACGAGTCCTCCGGCACCGCCCGCAGAGCCGCCTCGGCCACCTCGCCGGGCGGGGCGCCGGTCATCGCGACCGCGACCGCCGCGGCCACCGCCCGGCCGCCGGATATCCCCTCGCCGGTGTGGCTCACGTGCCCGTCGATCTCCGCCAGCCGCGCCGCCTCGTCCGGGTCGCCCGCCGCGAAGATCCCGTACGGCGCGGCCCGCATGGCCAGTCCGTCGGACCAGCCGTGGGCGTGCCACCGGCCGGTGAGCGGCGGCTCCAGGCCGCGGCGCAGGGCCTCGACGGTGCCGAGTTCGGAGAACCCGGCGCCGCGCATCGGCCCGTCGAGCCGCGCCACGATCTCCTCACGCCAGGCCCGCGCCACGTCCCCGGACGTGAGCGCGTGACCGTGGCGCAGGAGCAGTGTGGCGGCGAAGATCGTGTACTCGGTGTCGTCGGTGCCGCCGCCCTCGATCTCGGTCAGCACACCCCACCGGGCGGCGATCTCCTCCGGATTGAGGTTCTCCGCGGGGGCGCCGAGGGCGTCGCCCGCGGCGAGGCCGAGCAGGCAGCCCCGGGCGCGGTCGCGGACGGTGATCAACGGGTGTATCGCTCCAGCACCTTGTTCCCCTCCTCGACGAGGCGCGTGGCCAGTTCGTCCAGGCTGATCTTGTCGGCGAAGTACTCCTGCATCGCCGGCGTGGCCACCTTGCTCTTCCACTCGTCGTACCCGTTCACCTTGAGGAACGGCGCGACGACGAGGTCTTTCGCCGAGGCGGTGGCGACGTCCCAGCCGTTGTCCTCCGTCGTGAGCGCGGGATCCTTCGCGGCGGTCGTGCTGGTGGGCAGCAGCCAGTCACCCTTGGCCAGTTTCGCCTGGTTCGGTCCGTTGAGGAAGAACGCGATGAACTTCAGCGCCTCGTCGGGGTGCTCGCTGTCGGCCGCGACCGACAGCGTCTGGGACACGGCGCCCTGCTGGGAGGTGACTCCCTTCAGCGGCGGCAGCGTGACCCACTCGAACCCGCTCGGCGCCTGCTCGGCGACCTGCTGGCGCAGGTACACCCCGGCGGGGAGGATCGCGAACTTGCCGGCGAAGAAGCCGGGCAGCGGGTCGGCGGTGCCCATGCCGAGCGCGGACGGGTCGGCCGACTTGTCCGTGTAGAGCTGGTCGTGGACGCGCTGGAGCACCTCTCGCTCCTGCGGCCCGACCTTCACCGTGGTCTTGCCGTCCTGGGTGGCGAAGAAGGTGCCGCCGAAGTTGAGCGCCAGGTTCAGCATCTTGTTGACCGGCGACTTCATCGGCCAGGCCACGCCGTACGCGCCCTTCTTGGTGAGCTTCTTGGCCACGTCGGCGAACTCGTCCCACGTCCACGGGGCGCCGGGGGTGGGCACGCGCACGCCGGCGCCGTCGAGCAGCTTCTTGTTGGCGATGAGCACCTGCGACTCCTGCAGGAACGGCACGCCGTAGACGCCCTCGCCGCTCCCGCCGCCGGAGAAGGTGACCGTGTCCCACGCGGTCTGCGGGATGTCGCTCTTCAGCTCGGCGGGGACCTTGCTGGTGAGGTCTAGCAGGAAGCCCCGCGAGGCGAAGCTCGACAGCGCCGGGGAGTCGTCGTGGATCACGTCGGGCGGGTCACCGGCCTCGAACGACGTCACGAGCTGGTCGTTGACGTTGTCCCAGCTCCCCTGGACGTACTCGACCTGGATCTTCGGGTTGGCCGTGTTCCATTCGGCGACGATCTGCTTGTTGGCCTCGATCGACTCCTTCTGCCAGGCCAGGCTGAGGAAACGCAGCTTCACCGGCTGCCCGTTCTGTCCGGACGCGGCGTCGCCTCCGCCGCTCCCGCATCCGGCGGCGAGCGCGACCGCCGCCACGGCCAGCGCCGTGCTCAGGCGCCTCATGCCACCTCCTCGCCTTCCGCTCGGAGCCGCCTTCGCGGTTCGCTCGCTCACTGTGACCCTCCTATCAGGTGTCGCCATGCGGGTCAGCCCTTGACGGCGCCGGCCATCAGGCCGGACCGCAGGCGCCGCTGAATGATCGCGAAGAAGACGAGGCTCGGCACCGTCGCGAGCAGCGACGCCGCCGCCAGCGGCCCGAGCCGGGCGACCCCCTCCGGGCCGACGAAGCGCACCAGTGTCAGCGGAAGGGTCTCCACCTCGGGATCCTTGAGGATCACGAGGGCGAACAGGAACTCGTTCCAGGACGAGATGAAGCCGAACAGCAGCGTCGCGACCACGCCGGGCGCGAGCAGCGGGGCGACGACGGCGGCCAGCGCGCGCAGCCGCCCCGCGCCGTCCACGGCCGCGGCCTCCTCCAGCTCGCGCGGCACCGCGCGCACGTATCCCCGCAGCATCCACAGCGCGAACGGCATGACGAACGTGACGTGCACGATCGTGAGCCCGGCGAGGGTGTTCACCAGTTCCAGCCGCCGCAGCACCATGAACAGCGGGATGACGACCAGGACGACCGGGAAGACCTGGCTGACCAGCACCCAGCCGATCGCGACCCGGCCGGCCGCGCCGCGGAAGCGGGCCAGCGCGTACGCCGCGGGCAGCGCGAGCGCCACCGTGATCAGGGCGGTGGCGATCGCGACGACGAGGCTGCGCAGCCCCGCGCCGACCAGGTCCTGCTCGCCGAAGGCGTCGGCGAAGTTGGCCAGGGTCGGCCGGCGCGGGATCCACGTGGGGTCGAGGGCGGCCATCTCCTGCGGCGTCTTCAGCGCCGTGGACAGCAGCCACAGCAGCGGGAACGCCAGGAACACGACGTATCCCAGCAGCGCGAGGTGTTTCAGCGCGCGGGTCATGTCGATCCGCGTGTCAGTGCGCGTGTGCCGGTCCGCATGTCGGTGCGCATCTCAGGCCGCCTCCCGCGCCTGCCGCCACAGGTACAGGCCCAGCACGGCCAGCACGACGATCGTGATCGCCACGCCGAGCGTCGCCGCGTAGCCGAAGAAGCCGTACCTGAACGCCTCCTCGTACGCGAACAGCATGGGCAGCCTCGTCCGCCCGCCAGGCCCGCCCTGGGTGAGCACGTAGACCAGGCTGAACTGGTTGATGTTCCACACGAAGTCGAGCGAGGTGATGGCCACGATCACGGGCCGCAGCTGCGGCAGCGTGACGTTCCAGAACCGCCGCCACGCGCCCGCGCCGTCCACGCTGACCGCCTCGTAGAGCTCCCTCGGCACGTTCTGCAGGCCGGCGAGCAGCACGACCGTGGTCTGCGGCATGCCGGTCCAGACCCCCACGACGACGATCGCGGGCAGCGCGAGGGAGAAGTCGTGCAGCCAGTCGACGCGCGTGCCGAACAGGCCGTTGAGCAGGCCCGCGTCCGGGTGGTAGACCAGCCGCCACATCAGGCCGATCACCACCGGCGGCATGGCCCACGGCACGACCGCCAGCACCCGGGCGACGCCGCGCAGGCGCAGGTCCTCGTGCAGCAGCAGCGCGAGCCCAAGCGAGGCGAGGAACTGCAGCACGGTCATCGACAGGCCCCAGACCAGGCCGATGCGGAACGACTCCCAGAAGTCGCCGTCCGCCAGCAGCTCGGCGAAGTTCTCCAGGCCCACGAACGCGGTCTCGGTGTTGCGGCCGGACCGCGCGTCGGTGAAGGCCAGCAGGATGCCGTAGACCAGTGGGCCCACGCTGAACACCAGCACCGGCACGAGCGCGGGCAGCAGCAGCGCGAGCGCGCCCCCGGACCGCCGGCCTGTCTGCGAACCGCCCCGGCGGCCACCGTACGGCCGTGCGTCGAGTGCGGTCACCGGCCGCCGCCGGAAGAACCGGAAACACCGGGACGACCGGAAACACCGGAAGCGCCGGGAAGAGCGGTCGAACCGCGGATGGTGAGGCTCGGCCGCACGACCACCACCCGCGGCTCGCGCGGGCCGTTCTGCAACCGGTCGAGCAGCAGCCCGGCCGCCGCCCGGCCGCGCTCGGCCGAGCCGAGCGAGACGCTGGTCAGCGTCGGCAAGGTCACCGAGGCGAGTTCGGTGTCGTCCATGCCGACCACCGCGACGTCGCCGGGTACGTCCCTGCCCTGCTCGCGCAGCACGTCGAGCGCGCCGAGCGCGATGAGGTCGTTGGCGCACATCAGCGCGTCAACGCCGGGCACACGCGACAGCAGCGTCCGCGCGGCGCGCGCGCCGCTGTCGCGGTAGAAGTCGCCCACCTCGACCAGGTCCTCGTCGTACGGCAGGCCCAGCGCCTCCAGGGCCTCCCGGTACGCGACGGCGCGGGCGGCGCCGGGAACGGTGTCGAGCGGGCCGTTGAGGAAGCCGATGCGCCGCCTGCCGACGGCGTGCAGGTGGTCGAGCGCGAGCCGGACGCCGGTCGCGGAGTCGGTCCGCACGTTGTCCACCAGCGCCCCCTCCGGCATGCCCTCCGGCAACGCGCCGATGACGACGACGGGGGCACGCGCGGCGACGATGGCCTCGACGTGCTCCTCGGTGACACCCCGCAGCGGGCTGATGATGAGGCCGTCCACATAGCGCTCGCGCAACCCGCGCAGCACGCCGAGCTCGTCCTCGGCGTCGCCGTCGGTGGAATGGATGAGGAGCCGGTAGCCGGCCTCCTTCAGCACCGGCTGGATCTCGCGCACCATGGCCACGTAGACCGGGTTGCCGATGTCGGCCATCGCGAAGGCGATCTGGTCGGTGCGGCGGTTGCGGAGCGAGCGGGCGACCGAGTTGGGCACGTAGCCGAGCTCGTCGGCCGCGCGCATGACGCGCCGCACGGTGTCCTCGCGCGTCGGCAGCCCGTTGAGCACCCGTGACACCGAGGCGATCGACACACCGGCGCGTTGCGCGATCGTGGTGATCGTGGGACCGTCGGTCAACGGCACCTCACTTGGGGGAGAGTGTCGCGTAATCGTTTACCGGTCAGTAACGTGAGCCGCCTGTAAACGTTTACGGCTGGATGTGTCCATATCAAACCCGCCCGCACGGGGAGCGTCAAGTAACGAACACGTAAACCGCCTAGATCACCAAGCCGCAACAAGCCGCGCGTTGGTTCCGCTCTTCGACCAGATTCGCCCTAGAATCCGCCGATGTGAACGAAGGTCACGAGGACCCGCCGAAGCTCCCCATCAGGGAGCGCTCCTCTCGGCTTGGAGGCGGGCGCCACCGACGGCCCCTTCCGGCCGAGCTGCCGCCCGACGCGCCCGCCCTGGTCCTGGCGGTGCCGGGCAGAGCCGGAGACCCGGTGGGTCCGAGCGACGACGTGGCCATGGAGGTCGCCTCCATCGTCAGGATCGACAACCCGCAGATCGACCTTCGCATCGTCTCGCTGGCCGACGGCGGCGCCGACCTCACCAAGGAGTTCGCCTCCATCGCCGCGCAGCGGCCCACGGACGGTCCGGCCGCGGTGGTCGTCCCGCTCGTCACCGGGCCGCATCCGCGCGTGCTGCGGGCCGTACGGGACGCCGCGACGCAGAGCGAGGCCGCGGTGAAGATCACCGAGCCGCTCGGCCCGCACCCGCTGCTGGCCGAGGCCCTGCACGTGCGCCTGTCCGAGGCGGGCCTGGCCCGCGCCGACCGGATGCGCCTGTTCAACGTCTCGTCCCCGGTCGACGGGATCATCGTGGCGACCGCCGGGGGCGACGAGGCCGCCCGCGGCGCCGACGCGACGGCCGTCCTGCTGGCCGCCCGCCTGACGCTTCCCGTCGTCCCCGCCGCGCTGGACGGCCAGCCGAGCGTGCGCGACGCCGCCGAGCGCCTGCGCAACATCGGTGCCAACCGGCTGGCCATGGTGCCGTACGTCATCGGCCCCGAGGCCGACCGCGAGCGGATCACGACCGCCGCCGAGTCGATCGGCGCCGGGTGCGCGGATCCTCTCGGCGCGCACGAGTCCGTGGCCCGCATGGTGTGCGTGCGGTACGGCGCCGCGTTCGGCGGCTTCGACGGGTTCGACGACCTGTCCGACTGACGCCGGTCACCCCGCGCCGGCGGACGGCTCGGCGCGGGTCGCGCGGTCGAACAGCTCCACCAGTTCGTCCGCGCAGACGTCGGGGTCGAGGCCGTCGACGACCCGCTCCGCCATCGTGTCGATGGCGGAGCGCAGGGTCGCCCCCATCACCGTGCAGTCGAAGGTCCGGAAGGCCCCCGTGCGCTGGCCCTCCGCGAGGAGGGCCACCAGCCTGGCGATCGCGGCGTCCCGATCCCTGCCTCCCACGGGGGCCTTGTTGAAGGCGATCTGCTGCACCGCGCGCACGTGCCCGGGGTGACGGGCGACGAAGGCGATGTTCGACCTGATGAACGCCTCCATCTGGGCGCGGGCTCCGTGCGCGGCCAGCAGCGCCGGGCGC
This sequence comes from Microbispora sp. NPDC088329, assembly GCF_040685655.1. Lineage (NCBI taxonomy): Bacteria > Bacillati > Actinomycetota > Actinomycetes > Streptosporangiales > Streptosporangiaceae > Microbispora > Microbispora sp. NPDC088329. The sequence continues at coordinate 57,885 of NZ_JBFBIP010000006.1, read as the reverse complement.
ATGAAGGCCGCGGCGTCGGCGACGACCTTCTGCACGACCGCCTCGAACAGCCGTTCCTTGCTGGCGAAGTGGTAGGTGATGAGTCTCTTGCTGCTGAGCCCGGCATGCTCGCAGATGGCCTCGAACGTGGTCTCCGCGTAGCCGCGCTCGGCGAGCACGGCGATCGCGGCCGAGGTGATCTGAGTTTTACGCGCCTCGGTGGCCGCTTGACGAGTTCCAGAGCCGCTCATGTCACCCCAGCTTGCCACCCTTGGGGTACGCCTCACGCACGGCACGGCGGTTGACGATCAGCGCGACGGCGGCGACGAGGACGCCGATCACCGCCTGCTCCGCCTTCATCCACATCGGATAGCCGCTGTCGGGCGCGAGCAGGATGAGCACGATGCCGAGGGGCGCGGCGATGCTGACGAAGCGGATGCGTATGTACGCGGATCTCCTGCCCCGCGCGGCCTGCCCGGTCAGGGCGATGAGCCAGACGGACGTCGCGGCCACGGCCGCACCGCGCAGCCACACCACCCAGTTGCCGCCGATGACGGCGGCAACGCCGAGCGCCGCGATCGAGATGACGAGGACGGCCACGAAGAGCGCCCGCACGGAAGACCACACCGAGTTTTTATCCATGCGGATAAAGTAATCCGCGTGGATAAGAACTGGCAAGCCCGAAGCATGCTCCAAGCCCCAGCGGAAGAAGTACGGAATCAGCGGTCAGCGCCGCACGAAAAGGCTGACCTGGGCGCCGGCCTCCCGGAACCCGAGCACCTGGGCGACTCGTCGCGACGGCTCCTGACGCGCTCTCCACTGCGGCAGCAGCCCGTCGGCGAGCGCGTCGGCCACCGCCGCCGCCGGCGTCGAGGTACGCGAGCGTCGCCGGGCCCAGCACCTCACGGACGGAAAGCCGGGCGGGCAGCAGGGCGGGAAGCAGGGAAAGGTCCATACGACCGGCGAGCACGGCGTCGCGCAACGGCTCGGCCAGACCGGCGTCGGGCACGGTGACCAGGGCGGCGCCGTCCAGCGTCACGACGCCCGTCCACCCCGGCGGGCATGTCCACGACTCCGGTGAGACCACCACGGTCACGCTCCCTGGCCCGGGAAACGTGACAGGGACACGGGTCAGCCCCGCCCACAGCCGGCGGGCCCGATCCGGCGAGTTCCGCGACACCCGCTTATGATCCGCGCCGCACCGCCCCGGCGGAAGCACGATCGGCGCGGCCGAGGTCAGGGCAGGCGCGGCGGCAGCCGCGGAACAAGCACAGGCGCGGCGGCAGCCGCGGAACAAGCACGGGCGCGGCGGCCGCGGAACAAACAGGACCGGCGGCAGCCGCGAATCAAGCAGGGCGCGGCGTTGGCCGCGCATGAGGTCGGCGGGCCCCGAAGCTAAGGAAGAGGGCGGCGGCCGGGGAAGCCGAGGTCGCTGCGGTGATACCAGCCCAGGGCGGTCTCCCCCTCCAGCCAGCACAGCCGTACGGACACGCCGCCGAGCACGGCGGGGAAGTCGACGAGCAGCGGGGCCACGCCCTTGACCTCGATGTCCTCGGCGTCGAACCAGCTCAGGATCTCGTCCATCCGCGCCTCCAGGCCCTTGGCCTCCGGCAGGCCGCCGAGGGGTGAGGCGCCCGCCTGCCGCAGGTCGTGGGTCAGCTCGGCCAGGTCGGCGCGTACGGCGACGAACGCGCGGGCGTGCTCGAGCACCGCCGGCATCAGCGACCTGGCCTCGTCGACCGTGAAGATCCTCGCCACCCTCCGGACGCTACCGCATCGGCCCGCGCGAGGCTCACAGGCGGCGGCGCAGCAGGCAGAACTCGTTGCCCTCCGGGTCGGCCAGCACGTGCCAGTCCTCCTCACCGGTCTGGCCCACGTCGGCCGGCACGGCGCCGAGCTTCAGCAGGCGCTCCAGCTCGGCCTCCTGATCGCGGTCGGTGGGGTTGACGTCGATGTGCAGGCGCAGCTTGTCCCGCTTGGGCTCGGGCACCGACTGGAAGATGAGCGTCGGCTGGAGACCGCCGAAACCGATGCCCGGCGGGCCGATCTCCACCCAGTCGTCCTTGCGCTCGATCACCTCGAAACCCAGCACCTCGCACCAGAAGGCGGCGAGCCGCTCGGGATCGTGGCAGTCGACGACGAGTTCACTGATACGACAGGCCATGACCGCGCCTTTACCCGCCGACGGGGTCGCCATGCAGCGGGCAGTGGGCGACCTCCGGATGGACCGCCAGCCATTCGATCCGCTGCCTGCTCTCGTCGTCCATGGGCGTGTAGACGACGACGCGGGTCTCCGGCGGCGCCGCCAGCGCCATGCTGGTGGACGTCAGGCGGATCAGGCCCACCGACGAGTGCTTGAACAGCTTCATCCGGACGCCCGGCCTGGCCACCTCGTGCATCGCCCACATCCGGGCGAACTCCGGGCTCGCCGCCGACAGCCGGGTGACGAAGCCCGTCCACGCCGGCTCTCCCACGTGCCTGCCGAAGGCCGCCCGCAGCGTCGCGACCATCTGCGGGAGTTCCTCGTCCTTGTTCACCAGCGGGCAGCAGCAGTCCGGCATGGTGAACACCCGCCACAGGACGTTGCGCTCGAGCCGTGGCCGGTCGACCACGGACGCGAAGATCGTGCCGTACGCGGCGTTCCAGGCGAGCAGGTCGTAACGCCCGCTGTAGACGCACGCGGGCAGCGGGCCGAGCTGGCGCAGGATCGTGTGCACCTCGGCGTCGAGACCCTCTTCGTCGCCCGCCGGATCGGCGATCTCCGGCAGGTCCGCCAGCCGGTAGAGGTGCTCCCGCTCGGCCGCGTCCAGCCGGAGCGTGCGGGCGATGGCGTCGAGCACCTGCACCGAGGCGTTGATGGGGCGGCCCTGTTCCAGCCAGGTGTACCAGGTCACGCCCACGCCCGCGAGCTGGGCGACCTCCTCCCGCCGCAGGCCCGGCGTACGGCGGCGCAGGCCGGGCGGCAGCCCGACGTCCTCGGGCCTGATCCGCTCGCGTCTGCTGCGCAGGAAGGCCGCGAGCTCCTCACGCCTGGTCTGCCTGGTGCGAATCCCCGTCGTCACCTTTCCATCTTGGCGAGCGCGCGAGCGCGTTGCCAGGTGGTGTCGGTACCAGTATCGGCAGGCTCTCGTTACCGGTATCGCGACAGCCGCATCGTAGCCGCCATGACCACTGTCACCACCCGCGCGCCGGCCGCGCGGCGAACCTCGCCGGCCCTGCTGCTCACCGTCATCCTGGCGGGGCAGTTCATGGCCATCCTCGACGCCACCATCGTCAACGTCGCCGCGCCCACGATGCGCACCGACCTCGGCGCCACCGGTTCGGGGCTGCAACTCGTCATCTCCGGCTACACCGTGGCGTACGCGATGCTGCTGATCACCGGGGCACGCCTTGGAGGGCTGCTCGGCTACCGGCGGCTGTTCCTCACCGGGCTCGCGGTGTTCACGGCCGCGTCGCTGATGTGCGGGCTCGCGCCGTCGATCGGCGTGCTGATCGCCTTCCGGCTGCTGCAGGGCGCGGGAGCCGCCCTGATGGTGCCCCAAGTGCTCAGCCTGATCCAGGTCACCTTCGACGGGGCCTCGCGGGGGCGGGCGCTCGGCGTCTACGCCACGGTCATCTCGGCGGGCGCGGTCGTCGGGCAGGTGCTCGGCGGGCTGCTCGTGACCGCCGACCTGTTCGGCACGGCCTGGCGGCCGGTGTTCCTGGTCAACGTGCCGATCGGGCTCGCGCTGCTGGCCGTCGGCGCCCGGACGCTGCCCGCCGTGCACGTGCGGCGTGAGCAGGGGCTCGACGTGCCCGGCCTGGTCACCCTGTCGCTGGCCGTCTGCCTGCTGGTCGTGCCGCTCGTGCTCGGGCACGAGGAGGACTGGCCGCTGTGGGGGTGGATCGCGATGGGAGCGTCGGTTCTCGCGTTCTGCGCGTTCCTGCTGGTGGAACGGCGGGCCGCGCATCCGCTCGTCCCCGGCCGCCTGCTGCGCGCCCCCGGAGTGGCCGTCGCCGGGTCCGGCATCTTCCTCGTCATGGCGGCGTACGGCGGCTGGCTGTTCGCCATGGCCCTCCACCTGCAGGGCGGCCTCGGCGACAGCGCGTTGCGGGCGGGCTGCCTGTTCATCCCCGCGGCCGCGGCCTTCGGGCTCACCAGCCTCAACTGGAAGCGGCTGCCCGCGCGGCTGCACCGGCCGACGATCGTCGCGTCCGCCGTCGTCACCGCCGCCGGTGAGCTGGCCCTGGCGGCGGCGCTGGCCGGCGGCGGCCACGGCGAGCCGCTGCTGGAGATCAGCTTCGCGGCCATCGGAGCCGGCATGGCGGGCACGTTCAGCCCGCTCATGGCGGTGGCGCTGGCCCGGGTCGCGCCCGCCGACGCGGCGGACGCCAGCGGCCTGCTGGCGATGATGCTCCAGCTCGGCCAGGTCGTCGGGGTGGCCGTCTTCGGCACGCTGTTCCTCAGCCTCACCCCGTCCGCGCACGCCGCCACGGTGACGTCGCTGTCGCTGGCCGCGGTCTCGCTGGCCGCCGGCGGGTGCGCACTGCCACTCCTGCGCACCCGCCGGGTCAGCCGTTGAGCGTTCGGTGGGCGCTCAGATGAGGCCGAGGGCGAGCATGGCGTCCGCCACCCGCCTGAAGCCGTCGATGTTGGCGCCGGCCACATAGTCGCCCGGCATGCCGTACGCGTCGGCCGTCTCCAGGCAGCGGGCGTGGATGTCGCTCATGATCTCCTGGAGCTTCCGCTCCGAGAACTCGAACGACCACGAGTCGCGGCTGGCGTTCTGCTGCATCTCCAGGGCGCTGGTGGCCACGCCACCCGCGTTCGCGGCCTTGCCGGGGCCGAAGGCCACCCCGGCCTCCCGGAACACCCGGATGCCCTCGGGCATGGTCGGCATGTTGGCGCCCTCGCCGACCGCGATGCAGCCGCCACGCACGAGCGCCTCGGCGTCCTTGCCGGTGATCTCGTTCTGCGTGGCCGACGGGAGCGCCACCTCGCAGGGCACCTCCCACACGCTTCGCCCGGCCACGTACTTCGCCTCGGCGCCGCGGCGGTCGGCGTAGTCGCTGAGGCGGCGCCGCTCGACCTCCTTGACCTGCTTGAGGAGGTCGAGGTCGATGCCCTTCTCGTCCACCACGTAGCCCGAGGAGTCGGAGCAGGCCACGACGACGCCGCCCATCTCGCGTACCTTCTCGATGGCGTAGATGGCCACGTTGCCGGAGCCGGAGACGACCACACGCTTGCCGTCGAACGACGTGCCCCGCGCCTTGAGCATCTCCTCGACGAAGAACGCGCAGCCGTAGCCGGTGGCCTCGGTGCGCACCTGGGCGCCGCCGTAGGTGAGGCCCTTGCCGGTGATGACGCCGGACTCGTACCGGTTGGTGATGCGCTTGTACTGGCCGAACAGGTAGCCGATCTCCCGGCCCCCGACGCCGATGTCCCCCGCGGGCACGTCGGTGTGCTCGCCGATGTGCCGGTACAGCTCGGTCATGAAGCTCTGGCAGAAGCGCATGATCTCCCGGTCGGAACGGCCCTTCGGGTCGAAGTCCGCGCCGCCCTTGCCCGCGCCGATCGGCAGGCCGGTCAGGCTGTTCTTGAAGATCTGCTCCACGGCCAGGAACTTGATGATGCCGAGGTAGACCGAGGGGTGGAAGCGCAGCCCGCCCTTGTACGGCCCGAGCGCGCTGTTGAACTCGACTCGGAAGCCGCGGTTGATGTGCACCTCGCCCCGGTCGTCCTCCCAGGGCACACGGAAGATGATCTGCCGTTCCGGCTCGAAGATCCGCTCGATGATCTTCTGCTCCGCGTACTCGGGGTGCTTGCCCAGGACCGGGCCGATGCTCTCCAGCACCTCGCGTACGGCCTGGTGGAACTCGGTCTCGCCCGCGTTGCGGCGCAGGACGTTGTCGTAGACCGCCTCGAGCCTCTCGTGCAGCATCAACTCTCCTTGCTGTCCGTTTTCTCCCTATCTCACAGTAGAGGCATCCTGGTTGTGAGCAACGCGGTCTCAAGATCCGGGACGAACGAGGGCCCGCCAAACGTCGATCACGAGCACGGGGCGCATGCCGACCGACCGGTACAGGCCGAGCGCCGGAGTCGTGTTGTTGCTGTCCACGTGCAGGATCGTGCCCACCCGCCCGCGCCGCTCGTCGGCCTCGAAGGCCCGTGTGAGCAGCAGCCGGCCGAGGCCGCGCCCCCGGAAGGCGGGCCGCACCGCCAGCGTGCGGACGTAGCCGCAGTTCTCGTCCGGCACGAAATGGTCGGTGCCCAGCAGCATGGCCGCGGGCTCGCCGTGGACGCGGGCCAGCAGCAGTTGCGTCCAGTCGTTCGCGCTGGACGCCTCCATCTCCTCGGCCCACTCCTCGAACGTCTTCGGCACGAATCCGAAGTGCTCGGCGAAACCCTCCTGCTGGACGGCGTGCGCCGCGCGCAGCACCTCCTTCCCGTCGGGCGAGCCCGCCTCGACCGTGACCCCGGGCAGGAAGACCGGCCGTACGCCGGCGTGGTCGGCCCGCATGCGGTGGAAGCTGGTGGCGGGAGCGAAGCCGCGCTCCTTGGCGGCCTCACGCATCGCGGTGTCCTGCTCGTAGACGCTGACGTCGACGATGGCGTGGTCGTGCCCGGCCTCGCGTGCGAGCTCGCCGGCCCGGCCGAGCACGAGGTCCCACAGCAGGGCGGCCGCGCCGGGCTCCCGCGCCTGCACGTCGGCGTCCACGTTGTCGCTGACGCCCTTGCGCCTGGCATGGCCCCAGCCCAGAAGCCGCCCGCCCGCGTGGACCACCCAGCTGTCGTGCTCCAGGTCCAGCTCGCCGAGGGTGTCGGCGATGTCGGCGAGCGTCCAGTCGGGTTTGCCGGTCACTTCGATGTCGTGCTCGGTGACCAGTTCGTGGATGGCCACCGCGTCGGCGGGAGTCGGCCGCCGGAGGTCGTAGTCGTTCATGTCACTGTTTGTAGGCATCGGGACTTGTGGGCGGCTTGCCAAGGAGTTGGCGGCGTCTGTGCGAGCCGGCCAGGCCGATCCGGAGTGGTCACGCCGCGAGCGGCCGACGGCGGCGGGTTCGGACAGGACCCGGGTTCGCAGGTGCGCTCGGGCCGGTCGCCGCCGTCGGCGACCGCTGACCGGCGGCCCACGCGCCTGGCGCCGGGTTGTGAAAGTTTCCCGCGCACGGGCGCGGGCGGCGGCGTACGCGCAGGTCGGCGAGCGCGTGCCCGCCCGGCGATTGCCGCGGGGGCGGCTCGCGCTTTCGATGGTGACGAGCCGGTAGCCCCCCGTCCCGCCCCGGGAGCGCGTGATGCCCAAGCGACTGTCCGCAGCACTTTCGACCATCGTCTGCGCCGTGATCGCCGCCACGGCGCTCGTCGTCACCCGGCCCGCCGCCGCGGGCGCGGTGACGGGCGGGTTCGACTTCGCCCATGTGCAGGTCGTCGCGTCGGGGTTGCAGGTGCCCTGGGGCATGGCGTTCCTCCCCGACGGCAGCGCCCTCGTCTCCGAACGCGACACCGCGGCCATCGTGCGGGTGCGTCCCGGCTCTTCGCCCGTACAGGTGGCCAAGGTCCCGAACGTCTATCCCTCGGGTGAGGGAGGCCTGCTCGGCATCGCGCTCTCCCCCACGTTCGCGCAGGACCAGTGGGTCTACGCGTACATCGGCTCCGCCTCCGACAACCGGGTGGTCCGGTTCCGGCTCAGCGCTCCGCAGACCCAGCAGGTCATCCTCGCCGGCATCCCCCGGGGCCAGCTCCGCAACGGCGGGCGCATCGCGTTCGGCCCCGACGGCATGCTGTACGTGTCCACGGGCGACACCGGCTACCCCGGGTACGCCCAGAGCACGAACCTCGCCGGCAAGATCCTGCGCATCACGAGCAACGGCACGGTCCCTTCGGACAACCCGTTCTCCGGCTCGCCGGTCTACAGCTACGGCCACAGCAACGTTCAGGGGCTCGCCTGGGACGAGGCCGGCCGGCTGTACGCCACGGAGTTCGGCCAGAACACCACGGACGAGATCAACTACATCCGGCCCGGCGGCAACTACGGCTGGCCCGTCTGCGAGGGCATGTGCAACAGCCAGAGCGCCACGAACCCCCTGGTGACCTGGGACGACGACGAGGCGTCGCCCAGCGGCCTGGCGTACGCCAACAGCACGCTCTTCGCCGCGGCCCTCGGCGGTAAGCGTCTGTGGACGGTGCCGGTCAGCGGCGGCAACAGGGCTGGCGCTCCGGTGGCCGAGCTGCAGGGGATGTTGGGCCGGCTGCGCACCGTGGCGGTCGGCCCTGACGGCTGGCTCTGGGTGGCGACGAGCAACCGCGACGGCAGAGGGGCCGCCAAGCCCCAGGACGACATGGTCGTCCGGATCCCGCCCGCCGGCACGTGGCCGTCATCAGGCTCGTCGCCCTCGCCGTCGGCCGGTCCCTCGCTCTCGCCGTCGCCCTCGTCGCCGGGCGGCTCCTCGCCGTGCCCCTCCCCTGCGTCCAGCCCGTCGCCGTCGCCGTCGCCCAGCCCGTCACCGTCTCCCAGCCCGTCGGCGTCCGCCGACCCCTCCTCCTCACCCAGTCCTTCACCATCACCCAGTCCCTCGCCGTCCCCCAGCCCGTCGGCGTCCCCCAGCCCCTCGCCCTCCCCCAGCGCCTCGCCGTGCCCCTCGCCAACGCCCAGTCCGTCACCGTCACCCAGCCCCTCACCATCACCCAGTCCCTCGCCGTCCCCCAGCCCGTCGGCGTCTCCCAGCCCCTCGCCGTCCCCCAGCCCGTCCTTCGTGGTCACCCGCTCCTGTGAAGCGACGATCAAGCTCCACCTCACATGGGCGGTACCCGCTTGGGGCGATCTGACGGTGCGCAACACGGGAACGGTGCCCATCAACTCGTGGACCGTGACCTTCAAGGTCCCCAACGGCCTGCAATACGTACAGTGGAACGGCAACAACCCGCCGGGATCCACAGTGACCATCACGCAGAACGTCGTGATGCCGCCGGGCAGTTCGGTGACGCTGAAATTCGCGATCGGCTGGAACGGCGGTCCCGTCGAGGACCCGTCGCCCGTCACCTGCACAGCCCGATGACGCCTCGGTCACGGCATCAGGCCCTTCCGGCTCGACGAGGAGGGACTGATGCCGTGACACCTACGGTGCGCTCCGTCGCCGGGTATCGGCCGAGGGGGACGCGCTGAAACCGCAGGCGTCGCGGGCGGCCGGTCCTGATCGCGCGGCCGGTACGACGGGGAAACCGAGTAGGAGAAGGTGAACCGACGCTCCCACCTCAACGTGACTCGCGCGGACATGGTGCTCCCGGGCCTCGGCCTGGCGACTCCATGGGGAATCATCACCATAAATGCATAAATGTCCAAAAAGTGAGCTTTAGTCAATGGATGCGTTGACTCGTGGTTGATTAAAGCTGAAACACATGGTTCGAGAGTGACTGTCTGTTCTTAGTCGTGGACATGGTGCTACGGTATGTGCCTGTTCACGCTCTGCTGTGAAGCGGCACCGCATGGCCGTCCCGTCTCACAGGGAGAACAGCAGGTTCGACGCGGCCTTGTCATGCTGTGCCGCCACCCCGAGGACGCCGATGTCAGTAGATGTACCCCACCGGGCACGGAGAAGGTTTTCACCGAGAGAACTGGTGGTCCTCGCCTTTCTCGGCACCATGATCATAGCGGCCTGCGCGTGGTTGTGGACGATGTCCGCCGCCCCTTATGAGGCCAGAGAGCTGATGGCGCTCGTCGGCGGGGTCTCGGCCGTACTCCTGTCCGGCGCCGTCGCGGCCGTCGTCCACTATTCCGGCACCGGTCGCCGGCTGCGTGAGCAGGCCGAGTGGGCCGCCGCGCGGTTCACCTGGCTGGAGCGGGAAACGCTGCGAATGGCCGAGGAGTCGCTGCCCTCGCTGGGACGTCAGGTGCGGGACGGCGCCTCGGTCGCCGACGCGCTCTCCCGGATACCGCAGCCTCCGGACGGCCCGCTGCGGCACCTGCTCACAGCGGCCGGGCACGAGCTCGAACTGCTCGAACGCGAGCGCGCCGTCGCCCAGGTGTCCCGCGATGCGACCGAGGGCGAGATCTCCCGGCTGATCGACGACACGCTGCCGGAGCTGTTCCGGCGAATCCAGACGGACCGGATGTCGGTGAGCGCCGCACTGGCCGAGATACGCCAGCCGGCGCAGGAGCCGCTACGCGACCTGCTGCGCGAGACGGCGCGGCAGCTCTCCGAGAGCGAGCGCAGGGGCACCGCCGTGATGGCGGCGTGCGCCGGGGCCGCGGCCCGGGTGCAGGCGCAGGCCACCAGCCTGCTCGCCCGGCTGCGCGAACTGGAGGAGCAGTACGGCGAGCATGAGGAGGTATTCGCCGACCTGCTGGACCTGGACCACCGCGTCTCCCAGATGAGCCGGCTGGCGGACAACATCGCGCTGCTGAGCGGCGGCCGTTCCGGGCGGCGGTGGACCCGGCCGATCGTCATGGAGAGCGTCCTGCGCGGCGCGATGGGCCGCATCAGCGCCTACCGGCGCGTCCGGCTGCACTCCACCAGCACCGCCGCCGTCGCGGGGTACGCGGCCGAAGGCGTGATGCACGCGCTGGCCGAATTGATGGACAACGCCGCCACGTTCTCGGCGCACGGCACCGAGGTCCACGTGTACGTGGACGAGGAGGACGCCGGCGTCGTGATCACTGTCGAGGACAGTGGCCTGGGGATGCGCCCGCGCGAGCGGCAGCACGCCACCAGGCTCGTGTCCGAGCCGCTGGACCTGCGGACGCTGTCCGGTACCCGGCTGGGCCTGGCGGTCGTGGGACGCCTGGTCGACAAGTACGGCCTGACGGTCAGCTTCCGGTCGTCCGCCCGGGGTGGCACGGGGGTCGTGATGCTGATCCCGCGCCTGCTGATCACGCAGCCCCTGCCGGCCACCGTGCCGCCCGACGCCGAGACGTCGGTCCGCCGGCCCGTGCAGGCACCGGCCGTACCCGCGCAGGAGGGGCCGGCCGAGGAGCCCGAAGATCTGCTGCCCAGGCGGCGTCGGGGGCAGACGCTGGCCGAGGCGACCAGGGCGCGGCAGGCATCGCCGGCCAAGCCCGCGCGCGAGGGATCCGACTCGGCTGCGAGGTTCGCCGCGTTCCGCCAGGCCGGCGGCCGTGGGCGTACTTCCTCTTCGGCCCCTCCCCCGGCCCCGGGCGACTCTTGACACGCGTCCGCCGACCACCGGACATCTTTGGATCCACAGATGAGGAGGCAGGGGGCGTCCCTCCCGCGCCGAAGGGGCACCCCGTCGTTTCTATGAGCACAACCGACGCTTCGCACACCACCGATCGTGACTTCGACTGGCTACTGGAGAACCTCAAGGAGAAGACCCCGGGGATCAGGCATGTGCTGGTGCTGACCAGGGACGGCCTGAAGATGAGCTTCACCGCCGACCTCGGCCTGGACGCCGCCGACCAGCTCGCCGCTCTGGCCGCCGGGATCCAGAGCCTCTCGCTGAGCGCCTCCGCCGAGTTCGGGGACGGCATCGGCGCGGGGCAGGCGATGGTGGAGTTCGCCGGCGGACTGCTGCTCATCGTGCCGGCCGGGGACGGCGCCCATCTGGCCGTGGTGGCCGAGGAGGACGGCGAGGTGGGGCTTATCGCGCACAACATGAACGAACTGGTGGAGCAGATCGGGGTGTACCTCACCGCGGCACCGCGGCAGACGGAGAACAGCGACGTCCGCGGATGACACGGCGAGCCATCGACCAAGAAGACCCTGACCGGCTCTACACGGTCACCGGCGGGCGTACCAGCGCCGATGAGAAGACCTTCGACTCCGTCTCCCTCATCGTCAGCGAGTGCGCCCCCACCCCCGGTATGCAGTCCGAGCACATCAAGATCCTGCAGATGGCCCAGCGGCCGACGGCGGTGGTGGAGATCTCGGCGGAACTGCGGCTGCCGGTCAGCGTGGTGAAGATCCTGCTGTGCGACCTGCTGGACACCGGTCGCATCACCGTCCGTCATCCGTCGATCGCCGCACACGCCGGACGACCGGATCCCGAAATCCTGAGGCAGGTGCTCGTTGCGCTCCACAACCTCTGACCAGACGGCGGCCACCACGCGAACGCCGCTACGCACGACCGCCGCGGACGCGCTGAAAATCGTGATCGTCGGCGGGTTCGGGGCGGGAAAGACGACCATGGTCGGCTCGGTGAGCGAGATCCGCCCCCTGAGCACCGAGGAGCTCATGACCCAGGCGAGCGTGGGCATCGACGACGCCAGCCGGGTACGGACCAAGACGACCACCACGGTGGCCTTCGACTTCGGCCGGATCACGCTGAACGAGAGCAAGGTGCTCTACCTGTTCGGCGCGCCCGGTCAGCAGCGGTTCTGGTTCGTGTGGGACCAGTTGTTCGCCGGCAGCCTGGGCGCGGTCGTCCTGGTGGACGCCCGCCGCCTGGAGGATTCCTGGTACTCCATCGACCGGCTGGAGCACCATCGGACCCCGTTCGTCGTCGCGGTCAACCGCTTCACCGACGGGCCCACCCTGGATTCGGTGCGCGAGGCGCTTGCACTGTCGCCGGAGGTCCCGCTCATCGACTGCGACGCGAGAGAGCGGTCCTCGTCCAAGCACGTGCTGATCACGCTCATCGAGCACCTCACCCGCACCTACGACCAGTTGCCCGCCCGAGAGAGCATGCTGTGACGAACTCCCCTCCCCTGCCCGACTCCACAGACCCGTTCGCCGCCTCGCCCGCATCGCAGCATCCCGAGCGGAGACGGGAGCCGCTGGAGGGATACGCCGACCACGCCGATGCCGTGCGACTGCACGCGTCGCTGATCGGCGACGACCCGGCCGCGCTGTTCCAGGAGATGCGCCGCGAGCACGGCCCCGTCGTCCCCGTTCTCCTCGACGGCATGCCCGTCTGGTACGTGATCGGTTATCGCGAGCTGCACCATGTCACCAGCCAGCCGCGGTTGTTCAGCCGCGACCCCAGGCGCTGGAACCTGCAGGACCACCTCCCCCCCGACTGGCCGACGCGGCCGTACGTGACATGGCAACCGTCCGTGATGTTCACCGAGGGGGCCGAGCACCAGCGGCGAATCGGCGCCATCAGCGACGCGCTGGACAGCGTCGACCGCACCGAGCTCGCCGTGATCTGCGAGCAGATCGCCGACCGCGCGATCGACGAGTTCTCCGGGAACGGCCAGACCGACCTGATCTCCCGGTACGCCGACCGGATTCCGGCTCAGGTCATCACCCGGCTGTTCGGGCTGGCGGAGACCGACCTGCCGGAGCTGGTCGAGGACGTCAACCACGTGCTGAGCGGGGGCGAGGAGTCCCCCTCGGCGGTTCTCCGGATTCTGGACAAACTCAGCCGGCTCATCGCCGACAAGCGCGCCCTGCCGGGCCACGACCTCACCTCACGCATGCTGGCACATCATGCGCGGATCACCGACGAGGAGATCGTCCAGGACCTGATCATGACGATGATCTCCTCCCATGACAACTGCCGCAACTGGATCGGCAGCACCCTGCGGCTGATGCTGATGGACGACCACTTCTCGATGAGCCTGCAAGGCGGCCGCAGCAGCGTCGGCGAGGCGCTGAACGATGTGCTGTGGAAGGACCCGCCCACGCCGAACATGCCCAATCGCTGGGCCGTGCAGGACTGCGAGCTGGCCGGGCGGCGCATCCGCCGGGGCGACATGCTGGTGCTCGGTGTCGCCGCGGCCAACGCCGATCCGCAGGTGCAACCGGCCGCCCATGCCGGCTCCGGCGCCAACCGGGCGCACCTGGCCTTCGGCCACGGCGAGTACGGTTGTCCCTTCCCCGCGCCCGAGCTCGGCGGGATCATCGCCAAGACGGCCGTGGAGGTCCTCCTCGACCGGCTGCCCGACGTCTACCTCGCCGTGAAACCTGACGCGCTGCGTTGGCGCCCTTCGCTGTGGGTTCGCAGCCTGGAGGCCCTGCCCGTACGGTTCAGCCCGACCGTGCCGACCGGCCAGGGCCGTCGTTGATCTTCTGATGCCGTTCGGGACGGGAGGTGAATAGGGTGCTGCCATGGATTACAGACGACTTGGCACCACCGGTATGAAGGTCAGCAGGATATGCCTCGGCATGATGAGCTACGGCGAACCGGCCAAGTGGGGCGGCTGGGTCCTGGACGAGGAGCACGCCGAACCCATCGTGCGCAAGGCGGCCGAGGGCGGGGTCGACTTCTTCGACACCGCCGACGTCTATTCGGGAGGCGTCAGCGAGGAGGTCACCGGGCGGCTGCTGCGCAAGATCTTCCCCCGGCGCGACGACTACGTGCTGGCCACGAAGGTCTACTTCCCGATGGGCGAGGGCAGGAACGACTACGGCCTGTCCCGCAAGCACGTCATGTCGGCCATCGACGCCTCCCTGACCCGTCTCGGCACCGACTACGTCGACCTCTACCAGATCCACCGGTGGGACGCCGAGACGCCTATCGAGGAGACCATGGAGGCCCTCCACGACATCGTCCGGGCCGGCAAGGCCCGCTACATCGGCGCCTCCAGCATGTGGGCGTGGCAGTTCGCCAAGGCCCAGCACACCGCGGACAAGCACGGCTGGACCCGGTTCGTCTCCATGCAGGACCACTACAACCTGCTCCACCGTGAGGAGGAGCGGGAGATGATCCCGCAGTGCCTCGACCAGGGCGTGGGGCTCATCCCCTGGAGCCCCCTCGCGCGCGGCCTGCTCGCCCGCGCCGGCAAGCCGGCCGACACGACGCGGCAGGTCGGCGACGGCGCCCGGCAGGAGCAGCTGTACGGCGGACCGGCCGAGGAGGCGATCCTGGAGCGGGTGGCCCGCACCGCCGCCGAGCGCGGCGTCTCCCCCGCGACCGTCGCCCTCGCGTGGCTGCTGGCCAAGCCCGCGGTCGTGGCTCCCATCGTCGGCGCCACCAAGGAACACCACGTGGACGACGCGCTCGCCGCCGTGGACCTCGCGCTCACCGACAAGGAGATCGCCTACCTGGAGGAGCCGTACCAGACCCGGCCGCAGCAGTTCTGAACCGCTGCCCGCGCGGGCTCTGGTAGGGCTCGCGCGGGCGCGGCGTCAGAGGTCGGTCGTACGGCGCCGCCGGGCGCGGCGCGGGTAGGCCTTGGCCGTCTCGGCCAGCCGCGCCGCGTGCTCGGCCTGCTTGCGCCAGTGCCCGTAGGCGTCGCCGCGCTGGGCGAGCCGGTCCAGCTCGCGCATCGTGTCCAGCGGAATGAACGCGGGCTCGGCGTCCCGCCACGGCGTGCCGGGCAGCGGCATGAACGTGTGGGTGTGGATGCGCGCGCCGAGATCGGCGAGGTCGGCGGCGAGCCGCAGGGACGCGTCCTGGTCCTCGGCCGACTCGCCCGGCAGCCCGAAGATGAAGTCGACGTTGGGGCGGAAGCCGTGTTCCACGGCGATCCGCACGGCGTCGCGGACCGGTTCGCTGCCGTGGCCGCGACCGGCCGCGGCCAGCACCCGGTCGGAGCCCGACTGCGCTCCGATGATGATGTTGTCGTTCGCCACGTATCGCTTGAGCAGCCGCATCGCCTCCGGCGACACGTGCTCGGGACGGATCTCCGAGGGGAAGCTGCCGAAGAACACCCGCCCGTTCGCGGGCAGCTCCTCCTTCACACCCGCCAGCAGTTCCTCCACGGCGTCCAGCACGGGCTCGGGCCCCTGCGTGCCGTACGAGAGGGAGGTGGGGGTGATGAAGCGGACGTCGCGCAGGCCGTGGGCGGCCATCCGGCGGACGTGCTCGCGCACGCTCGCGACGCTGCGGTGCCGGAACCTGCCACCGAACATGAAGGGCGTCTGGCAGAAGCGGCACGTGTAGGCGCAGCCCCGTGTGATCTCGATGGGCCCGAAGTGGCGGCGCCGGTCGGGAAAGGACGGGAAGGCGTCGAGCGGCAGTTGCGGCGCGGGCGGCGTGCGCAGCGCCGCCCCGTCGTCGTCGCGCACCGCCAGCCCCGGCACGGTGGTGAGCGGCCGGTCCGCGCGCAGCGCCTCGACCAGGGCGACGATCGTCGGCTCCCCCTCGCCGATCGCGGCGAGGTCCCAGCCGGCGTCGACGACCTGCTGCGGCTCGGCGGTGGCGTGCACCCCACCGGCGATGTGCAGGACGCGGGCGTCGTCGGCGAGGGCCCGTACGGCGGCCAGTTCGGCGGCCATCGCCTCGGCGTCCGGCGAGTAGAACGACCACAGGACCAGGACGCGGTCCGCGGAACTCGCCGCGATGTGCGCCGCGGTCTCCTCGGGGGTGGTCCCGAGCCGCACGTCGCACTCCGCCTTCGCGGTCTCCAGCGCGCCGAGCAGCGCGTTCACGCCGTACGTCACGGCCTTGCGATAACGGACCACCACGGACACATCCAGCCTCACCCTGGCAGGGTAGTGCCGGCGGCCACCTCCCCCGCACCGGCGCATGGTGACGGGGATCTCCGCCACCGCGCGTCCCGGGCGCGGCTTCCGGCCCTTTCCCCTGCGTCGGCCGGTATCGGCGCCATCGGCAGCGGGCCGGGCGGCGCAGGCATGGGCGTCACCCGCTTCTTCTGCACGACTCACGGCGATTCGTGCACGCGCCTTGCCCGCCGAGACACAACTTGTGCAAGCTAAGTTAGCATTGCTAAGTTACTATGCGGGGAAGGTGCGAGGGCGAGTGACGACGATTCTGGAGTGGAGCAGCGAAGATCTGGCTGCCCGAGACCGGTTCCCCTCCTGGTGCGACACCATGTCACGGGCGCATGTGCACGCCTGGCTGGCCACAGATCACCCCGCCCGCTTCGCCGCGTCGGCGCGGGTCTTCGACCTCGGCGGGTTGCAGCTCTCGGTGGTGAGCCACAGCATGCTGCGGGCGAGCCGGCCCGCGAAGCTCATCCGGCAGTCGGATCCGGAGGTTTTTCAATTGCATCTCCTCCGCGGCGGCACCGGCGGCATAAGTCAGGCGGGGCGGGACGCGACGGTCCAGGCCGGACAGTTTCTCCTCGTCGATTCCTCCCGCCCGTGCCACGGGTGGCGGGGAGCCGACGACGGTCCGGCCACGTCGCTGATCGTCCAGTTTCCCCGGGCGGCGCTCGGCCTGCGGTCCGACATGGTCGGCCGGCTCGCCGCCGCGCCGTTCACCGTCCGGCACGGCATCACCCGCGTCCTCGCCGGACATCTCGGGCACCTGGCGGAGAACGACGAAGGTCTCACAACCCGCGACGCGCAGGCGGTGGCCGCTGTCACCCTCGACCTGATCTCGGCCACCTGCGCCGACCGGGTCGAGGCCACCGCCCTGCTGTCACCCGAATCGCGGCGTCAGGCCCTGCTGTCGTCGATCCACGACTTCATCCGGCAGCGGCTCCGCGACCCCGGCCTGACCCCGGCGACGATCGCCGCGGCACACCAGATCTCCGTCCGGCACCTGTACAAGCTCTTCGAGGAGCAGGGCGTCACCGTGGCGGCCTGGATCCGCCGTTGCCGATTGGAACAGTGCCACCGCGATCTCGCCGATCCCCGGCAGCGTTCCCGTTCCATCCACGCCATCGCCACCCGCTGGGGCTTCACCGATGCGACGACCTTCGGCCGCGCCTTCCGCACCGCCTACAGGATGTCACCACGCGATCACCGCGATATGGCGGCGGGCGGCGGCCCGCTCGAACGGGCCTCCGCGCAGCTCTCCCGGCCGGGACAGGAGGGGAGCTCCGCCCTCCGCGCGGGATGACACCACGGTCCTCGGCGGGCGCACGTTGCCGAAAGGTGAGCCGGGGCGGCAGGCTGGCCGGATGCTGATCCGACGGGAGAACCCCGACGATGTCGAAGCCGTCCGCGCGGTCGTCGCCGCCGCCTTCGCCCCCTACCATGCGGCCCGCGACCCCGGCCGGCCGGACGGGCCCCCGGTCGAGGTCGGGTTGCTCGACGAGCTGCGCGCCGACCCCGGCTGGCTGCCGGAGCTGTCGCTCGTCGCACCGGCGCCGGACGGCGGGATCGCGGGCCACGTCGTCTGCACGAGGGCCCACGTGGGGAGCGTGCCCGTGCTCGGGCTCGGCCCCCTGGCCGTGCACCCCGCACATCAGCGGCGGGGCGTGGGCTCGGCGCTCGTGCACGCCGTGCTCGGGGCCGCCGAGGCGCTCGGCGAGCCGCTGGTCGCGCTGCTCGGCGACCCGGCGTACTACTCGCGCTTCGGCTTCGAGCACTCGGAGACGCACGGCGTGACAGCACCGGAGCCGAAGTGGGGGACGTTCTTCCAGGTCCGGGTCTTCGAGCGACCGGTCCCGCCGCCTGAGGGGCTTTTCGCCTACGCGAAACCCTTCTCCGGGGTTGACGGCGGGTGATCGATATGACATCCAGCCTCTCGTGAAGAAGATTCTGGCGTGTCTCGTGCTCGTCGTCACGGTGACCGGCTGCCAGGGCGCCGCCGAGTCCGCGGTGCCGCCGCCCGTCCGTTCCGCGGCCGCGATCGTCTCTCAGGAGGCCGTGGACGGGCGGACGGACCACCTCGAGATCGACTCCCCGGCCGCGGGCGGGCGGCGCTCCGTGTGGGTGGTGAAGCCCGCCGGCTGGAAACCGGGTTCCACCGGCTGGCGCGCGCTGTACCTACTGCACGGCTGCTGTGCCGGCGGCGCCCGGGACTGGCTCAGAACAGGTGAGGTGGCCCGGCTGACCGCCCGCCTCGGCGCCGTCGTCATCGTCCCCGAGGGCGGTTCGATGGGCTGGTACGCCGACTGGCGCGACGGCCCCGGCTGGGAGACGTTCCACATGACCGAGGTGCCCCGCCTGGTCGAGCCGCGGTACGGCGTCGGCACGCGCCGCGCGGTGGCCGGTTTCTCCATGGGCGGTCACGGCGCGTTCGTCTACGCCGCCCGCCATCCGGGGATGTTCGAGGCCGCGGCGTCGTTCTCGGGGGTGCTCGACACTCGCGACGACGTCCCCGGCTATAGGACGTTCATGGCGGACAACGGCGTGGACACCGAGGACCTGTGGGGCGACCCGAGCGCCTGGCCCGAGCACAATCCCGCCGATCTCATCGGGCGGCTGAAGGGCGTGCGCCTCTACGCGTCCTCCGGCGACGGCGAGCCCGGTCCGCTGGACCCGCGGCACGGGTCGGCCACGGAACGGGGTGACGGACCGGCCGATCCCACCGAGGCCGCGATCATGCGGCAGAACCGGAACTTCGCCAGGGCCGCGGAGAAGGCCGGGGTGAAGGTGACAACCGACTTCTACGGAAACGGCACCCACACCTGGCCGTACTGGATCCGTTCGTTCGAACGCGCGCTGCCGCTTCTTCTACCCTGAGACGCATGGGACGGGCCAATGACGAGGCGGCCGCAGCGCTGCAGGAGTACGCCGAGCTCTTCGCACTGAACGGCGGGGACGCCTTCCGCGTGCGCAGCTACCAGAGGGCGGCCAAGTCGATCGCGGGGTTCCCCGAGGATCTCACCGGGGAGACGCTGCGGTCCATCCCCGGCGTGGGCGAGGCGATCGCCAAGAAGATCGAGGAGTTCCTGGAGCGCGGCAGCTTCCGCCAGCTCGACGACCTGCGCGGCCGGGTGCCCGAGGGCGTGCGCACGCTGACCCGGATTCCCTCGCTCGGCCCCAAGAAGGCGCTGTTCCTCTTCCAGGAGCTCGGCATCGACTCCCCCGCCGCTCTGGCCGAGGCGATCCGGGCCGGCCGCCTCAACGGCGTGCGCGGCTTCGGCGCCAAGACCGAGGAGAACCTGCTCAGGGGCATCGAGCACATGGAGCGGTCGGGCGACCGGGTCCATCTCGGCGTCGCGGCCGATCTGGCCGAGCGGGTCATCGCCTCGCTGCCCGCCGAGCGGATCGCCTTCGCCGGGTCGCTGCGCCGGATGAGCGAGACGATCGGCGACATCGACATCCTCGCCGTCGGAGACCCCGGCCTCATGGACCTGTTCGCGCGGCAGCCGTACGTCACCGAGGTCGTCGCGAAGGGCGAGCGGAAGACGTCGGTCAGGACCGACCGGGGCCTGCAGGTGGATCTGCGGCTGATCCCCGCCGAGTCGTGGGGCGCGGCGATGGTCTACTTCACCGGCAGCAAGGAGCACAACGTCCGCATCCGGGAGATGGCGGTCAAGAAGGGCTGGAAGCTGTCGGAGTACGGCCTGTTCGACGGCGACCGCCTCATCGCCTCGGAGACCGAGGAGGAGATCTACCAGGCGCTCGGCATGCAGTGGGTGCACCCGGCGCTGCGCAAGGACGGCGGCGAGGTCGAGGCCGCGCTGCGCGGCGAGCTGCCGCGCCTGGTCGAGCTGCACGACCTGCGGGGCGACCTGCACACGCACACCGACCTGACCGACGGGATCGCCTCGCTAAAGGACATGGTCGCCGCGGCGGCGGCCCGCGGATACTCCTACTACGCCGTGACCGACCACGCGCCCGACCTGGTCATGCAGCGGATGACCCTCGAAAAGGCCCTCGCCCAGCGCGCCCGCATCGCCGAGCTGCAGAAGAGCTATCCGGACATGCGCATCCTGCACGGCAGCGAGCTCAACATCGCCCCGGACGGTTCGGTCGACTGGCCGGCCGAGGTGCTGACCGGGTTCGATGTCTGCGTCGCGTCGGTGCACTCGCACTTCACCCAGTCGCGGGAGGAGATGACCCGCCGCTTCATCGCGGCGTGCGAGAACCCGCACGTCCACGTCATCGGTCACCCCACGACCCGGAAGATCGGCAAGCGGCCGCCGGTGGACGCGGACTGGGAGGCGGTGTTCCGCGCCGCCGCCAGGACCGGCACGATCATGGAGATCGACTCCTACCCCGACCGCGCCGACCTGCCCTCCGACCTCGTGCGGCTCGCGCGCCACCACGGCGTGAAGTTCTCGATCGACAGCGACTCCCACGCCATCCCGCACCTGGCCCATCAGAGGTTCGGCGTGGGCATCGCGCAGCGGGCCTGGCTCACCCCCGACGACGTCGTGAACACCTGGCCTCTCGACCGCCTGTTGCGGCACCTGCGCGGCGCCTGACCGGCGCCCGGGTCTTCCCGGGCAGCGGCGACGTCCCGGGCGGCAGGAGCCTTCGGGGAATTGTTGACGCAAAAACCTGGTTTACCTACTGTATTACTAGGTATTACGCGTCGGGGATGACCGGGCGAGCGGACCGTCGAGCCGGGAGACGTCCCGCGGGCGGACCCGCGACCCCGGAACGGCCACGAACGCGAGCCGCCGGGCACTCCGCCTGGACCTCACCGCAACCAGGAGCCCTCGTTGACCAAGCAGATCCACCTCGCCGCGCATTTCCCCGGGGTGAACAACACGACCGTCTGGTCCGACCCGAGATCGGGCAGCCAGATCGACTTCGACTCCTTCCGCCACCTGGCCCAGACGGCCGAACGGGGAAAGTTCGACTTCTTCTTCCTGGCGGAAGGGCTGCGGCTGCGCGAGGCCAAGGGGCGGATCCACGACCTGGACGTCGTGGGCCGCCCGGAGTCGCTCACGGTCCTTTCCGCGCTGGCCGCCGTCACGACCCACCTGGGTCTCGCCGCGACGGTGAACTCGACATTCAACGAACCGTACGAGGTGGCCAGAAGGCTGGCCACGCTCGACCACCTGAGCGGCGGCCGGGCCGCGTGGAACGTGGTGACCAGCTTCGACGCCTTCACCGGCGAGAACTTCCGCCGGGGCGGCTTCCTCGCCGAGGCCGACCGCTACACCAGGGCGAAGGAGTTCCTG
The DNA here is from genome assembly GCF_040685655.1 of Microbispora sp. NPDC088329. NCBI lineage: Bacteria > Bacillati > Actinomycetota > Actinomycetes > Streptosporangiales > Streptosporangiaceae > Microbispora > Microbispora sp. NPDC088329. The sequence goes on along the minus strand of NZ_JBFBIP010000006.1, from coordinate 36,310 downwards.
CGGACCGCCAGGGAGTTGTGGGACTCCTGGGCGCCCGACGCGGTGGCCGCGGACCCGGAGTCGGGGCGGTTCCTCCGGCCCGGCGGCGTCACCCCCTTCCGGCACCGGGACCGGCACTTCGACATCTTCGGCCTGTTCAACGTGCCGCGCGGCCCGCAGGGCCATCCGGTGATCATCCAGGCCGGCGACTCGGACGAGGGCCGGGAGTTCGCCGCCTCCTCCGCGGATGTGATCTTCAGCCGGCACAGCAAGCTGGAGGACGGCCGCGCCTTCTACCGGGACGTCAAACGCAGGCTCGCCGCCTACGGACGGCGGCCCGAGGACCTGAAGATCCTCCCCGCGGTGACGTACGTGATCGGCGACACCGAGGCCGAGGCCCGGGAACGGGCCGTCGAGATCCGGCGCGCGCAGGTCGGCCCGCAGACCGCGATCTACTTCCTGGAAGCCGTGTGGGGTCGCGACCTGTCGGGATACGACCCGGACGGCCCGCTGCCCGACGTCGAGCCGAACCTGGACGAGGGCGTCACCAGGGGACACGCGGCGTTCCGCCGCGACCGCGGCGAGGTGGTGGCCAAGTGGCGCGCCCTCGCCGAGGAGAAGAACCTGTCGATCCGCGAGCTCGCCATCGAGGTCTCCGCACCGCAGACCTTCATCGGCACGCCGCGCACGGTGGCCGACGAGATCGATCACTTCGTGCAGACCGACGCCGCCGACGGCTTCATCTTCGTGCCGCATCTGACTCCCGGCGGGCTGGACGACCTGGTCGACAAGGTCGTCCCCCTGCTGCAGGAGAAGGGCGTCTTCCGGGCCGACTACACCGGGCCCACCCTCCGCGACCATCTCGGCCTCGCCCCCCGCACTCCGAACCACACCGAGGAGATCTGATGACGCTGCATCTCGCCGTCGCCCTGGACGGAGCGGGATGGCACCCGGCCGCCTGGAGAGCCGAGGGCGCGCAGCCGGGCCGGCTGTTCACGCCCGGCTACTGGGCGGACCTCGTGCGGGAGGCCGAGCGCGGCCTGCTCGACTTCGTCACCTTCGAAGACGCGCTGGGCCTCCAGTCCACCCGGCTCAACGAGCCCGACGAGCGCCTCGACCAGGTGCGCGGCCGCCTCGACGCGGTGCTGATCGCGTCCAGCGTCGCGCCGCTGACGTCGCGGATCGGCCTCGTGCCGACCACCAGCACCACCCACACCGAGCCGTTCCACGTCGCGATCGGCATCGCCTCGCTCGATCACGTCAGCCGCGGCAGGGCCGGGTGGCGGCCGCAGATCTCGGGCCGCCCCGACCACGCGGTCCACTTCGGCCGCCGGGTCTTCCCGCCGCTGGACCTGTCGGAACGGCCGGATCCCGCTTCGGCCAGGCACGTGGAGCGCCTGTTCGCGGAGGCCGCGGACGTGGTCGAGGTGGTCCGCCGCCTGTGGGACAGCTGGGAGGACGACGCCGAGATTCGCGACGTCGCGACGGGCCGGTTCATCGACCGCGACAAACTGCACTACATCGACTTCCGCGGCGACCTCTTCAGTGTGAAGGGACCGTCGATCACACCGCGATCCCCTCAGGGGCAGCCGCTGGTCACCTCCCTGGCGCACGACACGCTGCCCTACGAGTTCGCGGCCCGCGGCTCCGACGTCGTGTACGTGACACCGCGCGACCGGGACGACGCCACGGCCGTCGTCGAGCGGGTCCGGGCGGCGGAGTCCGCCGCCGGCCGCACCGGGCCCCCGTTGAAGATCTTCGCGGACCTGGTGGTCTTCCTCGACCCCGGCGGCGCGGCCGACCGGAAGGCGCGGCTGGACGACCTCGACGGGAGCGAGTTCTCTTCGGACGCCCACATTTTCACCGGCACGCCCGAAGCGCTCGCAGGCCTCCTGCTGAGCTGGCGCGAGGCGGGGGTGGAGGGGTTCCGTCTCCGGCCCGGCGTGCTCCCCCACGACCTGGCGGCCGTCACCCGCGGGCTGGTCCCCGTGCTGCGGGCGGCGGGGGCGTTCCGGACGGCGTACGACACCGGGGACCTGCGCGGGCGGCTCGGCCTGTCCCGCCCCGCCAGCCGCTACGCGAGCGCGTCCTGAGCGCCTCCGGGGAGACCGGCCACATGTGCTGAAACAGGCGCACGGCGGACGCCGGCGCCTGCAGCGCGAAACGGCCGGGCAGCACAGGACGGGCCGGCGCCGCATCCGCGGTGCCGGCCCGCCCTACCGTGTGAAGGCGGCGACACCGCCGACGGTCTCGGTGGTCATCCCGCCCGGCCGGACAGCGCCTCACGGCCGTGCGCTTCGTCCCAGTCGGCCTCGCGCGGCTCGACAGCGACACGCACCGGCCCGCCGCCGGGGTACGCGGGCCCGGCGGTGGGCCGGAACGCGGCGAAGTCGGTGTTCTCGCGGGCCGACCTGGGAGAGGTCGCGGGCGTACGGCCAGAGGTTGGGATAAGCGGTCAGCGGCCGTTCGCCGATCCCGGCGCGCGGGTTGTGCAGCAGGTCGTATCTGGCCGGCACCACCCACAGCTGCACGTCGGACTCGGTGAGGCGATCGCCGAACAGGTACCGCCGGCCGGCCAGGCGCGCGTCGAACCGGTCCAGCGCGGCGAGCACCCGGCGCCGCAGCACCTCGTAGTCCTCCTGTGCCGAGGCCCTGGCCACCAGGTGCACGCCCTGGCTGAGATCGCGGGCGATCTCCTCGTCCAGGGTCTCGATGTCGTCGCGCAGGTCCTCGGGAAACAGGTCGGCGGTGGCCCACTCGGCGAACTGGGTGCCGAGGTCGACGGGGATGTCGGGGAAGTAGTTGCTGACAATGCGGTTCGTCCGCCGGTCCCACAGCACCGGGACGGAGATGTGGCCGGGATAACCGGGCTCGGTGGCCTCGTAGGCCTCGGCGAGGAGCGTGAAGCCGTTGACCGGGTCGGGCCCGCGCCGCTCGCGGAACGCCCAGCCGCGCACGTCCCGCTCGTCGTCGACATGGGACAGCGAGACGACGTCCCGCAGTCCGGCCAGGTCACGCACGATCGCGGCGCGCTGTGCCCAGGGGCACGTGTACGACACATAGAGGTGTTGACGCGCTCCCCGGCCTGAAGGCCGGGGATTCAGCCCGTGCCGCGCGTTCACGTGACACCTCTGGGGCTTCCTGCTTCCTCGCGCTGTGCCAGGTCAGGGCCTGGTCTTACCCGCGCTCCACAGGCGTTTGGTCTCTCCGCCCGTCCGGCGGCGAGGATGTTCTTGGCGGCGTTGACGTCCCGGTCGTGGACCGCCCCGCAGGGGCAGGTCCACTCCCGGACGTCCAGTCTCCGGCCTGCACGCTCACTTGGTTTTCGTGACCACGTTCCGGCATCGGGTGTTCACCGGGGCACACCTGGAGCGCATGGAGCAGATCATGCGGGACGTCTGCGCGGACTTCGAATGCGAACTGGCCGAGTTCAACGGCGAGGCCGGCCACGTGCACCTGCTGGTGAACTTCCCGCCCAAGGTCGCCCTGTCCCGCCTCGTCAACTCGTTGAAAGGGGTGTCCTCCCGGCGGATGCGCGATCCGCCTGACGGCGAATCGGCTTTGCCTGCCCCGCTACGCGGGAGAGTCCGCTTCACCCCCGGCCTGAAGGCCGGACCACTGCGGACCAATCCGGTAGCGGCCGGGCTCGGCCGGGTGGCCGCTGGAGCCGTCGGCGGTGATCCGGCCCCGGAACGGGTAGAGCGGCCCCGGACGGTCGGTCCGGCCCGGCCCGTACGGGCCGTGGGCGGCCACGTCGGAGGGACTGGCGTACGCGGGTGCCCGGGTGGTCATGAGGTCTCCTTTCGTACGGAAGCAGTCACGAGGCCACCGACTCGAGCCGCTCGCCGGCGGCGTACGCCGAGGCGGGACGGGCGAGGCCGTAGTTCTCGCGCAGCGTCCGGCCCTCGTACTCGGTCCGGAACAGTCCTCTGGCCCGCAGTTCGGGTACGACCTGGTCGACGAAGTCCTCCAGACCTCCCGGCAGGACCGGCGGCATGATGTTGAATCCGTCCGCCGCGCCGTTCTCGAACCACTCCTGGATCTCATCGGCGATCTGTTCCGGCGTACCGACCACGACCCGGTGGCCGCGTCCGCCGGCCAGGCGGACGAGAAGCTGCCGCACGGTCAGGTTCTCCCTGCGGGCGAGGTCGAGGACCAGCCGCCGGCGGCTCTGCGCCCCCTCCGTGTCCGCGGACACCTCCGGCAGGGGCCGGTCCAGCGCGTCCGGGGACAGGTCGATGCCCACGAGATGGGACAGCTGCGCCAGGCCGTAGTCGGGGATGATGAGGTCGTTCAGCTCCTTCTCCAGCCGCAGCGCCTCGCGCTCGGTCGACCCGATGATCGGGGAGAGGCCGGGCAGGATCAGCAGCTCGCCGGGGCCTCTGCCGTGCCGCGCGACGCGGCGCTTCAGATCGGCGTAGAACTCCTGGCCGTCGGCGAGGGTCTGCTGGGCGGTGAAGACGGCCTCCGCGTGACGCGCGGCGAACTCCTTGCCGTCTTCGGAGGACCCGGCCTGGACCAGCAGTGGACGGCCCTGCGGGGGGCGGGAGGTGTTGAGCGGCCCGCTCACCTGGAAGTACCGGCCCGCGTGCTCGATCGGGTGGATCTTCTCGGTGTCGGCGTACACGCCCGCGCGGCGGTCGCCGACGACGGCGTCGTCCTCCCAGCTGTCCCACAGCTTGGTGACCACCTCGAGGAACTCGTCCGCCCGTGCGTAACGATCGGCGTGAGCCGGCCGCTCGACGCCGAAGTTGTGCGCCTCGGCCTCCCCCGCGGAGGTCACGATGTTCCACCCGGCCCGGCCCCCGCTGATGTGGTCCAGGGAGGCGAACCAGCGGGCGACGTGGAACGGCGCGTTGTACGTGGTGGAGACCGTGGCGATCAGGCCGACGTGGTCGGTGACCGCCGCCAGCGCCGACAGCAGGGTGAGGGGTTCGAGCCCGCCGAGCGCGTTGTGCCGGACGTCGCCCCGCAGGGCCAGCCCGTCGGCGAGGAAGACCGAGTCGAGCCTGCCCCGCTCGGCGATCCGGGCGAGCCGCTGGTAGTGCCGGACGTCGGTGAGGTGGGCGGGTTCGGCGCGTGGGTGGCGCCAGGCCGCCTCGTGGTGTCCCACGCCCATGAGGAAGGCGTTCAGACGCAGCTTCCGGGTCATCAGACGGTCCTCCAGGTCGAGAAACGACGCTCCACGCGGAGCAGGAGCAGGTTGAACAGCAGACCGAGCGCGGAGATCGTGATGATCCCGGCGTACATGTCGGGGATGCGGAAGTTGAACTGGGAGTCCTGGACCAGGTAGCCGAGCCCGGCCTTGGCTCCGACCATCTCGGCGAAGAGCAGGACGAGGATGGAGTGGGCCCCCGCCATCCGGATGCCGGTGAAGATCGTGGGTACGGCGGCCGGCAGGATCACCTTCTGGAACAGGCGCAGCGGCCCGAGCCCCATGGAACGGGCCGACTTGACCAGCAGCGGCTCGACGGTCCGCACGCCGCTGATGGTGTTGAGCAGGATCGGCCACGAGCAGGCGTAGAAGACAAAGACGATCTTCGACGGCTCGCCCAGGCCGAGGATCAGGATGAACACGGGCAGCAGCGCCACAGCGGAGGTGTTGCGGAACAGTTCGAGCACCGGGTTGAGGAAGTCGGCGACCGGCCGGTACCAGCCGATGGCCAGCCCGAGGGGGATGGTCACCGCGATGGCCAGGCCGAACCCTCCGAGCGAGCGGATCAGTGACGCCTCGAAGTGCTGGGCGAGCTGCCCGCCGAGGAGCAGGTCCCACCAGGCGAGCAGGACCTGTGACAGCGGCGGCACGAACACGGGATCGACCAGGCCGGCTCTGGGCAGCACCTCCCAGGCTCCGGCAAGCAGCACCAGAGCGAGCGTCCGCCGCAGAAGCAGCGCCGTCCACGGCGCGGCCCGGGCGAGAAGGCGCGCACGCCGGCGTGCCCCGCCGTACACGGCCTGGGCACCTTTGGCCTGGGCACCCTGGGCCTGGGCACCCTGGGCCTCGGCATCCCCGGCGTCGGCGCCTCCGGCATCGGTCGTCGCGGGGACCCGGGGGGTGGTGAGCGCGTCAGCCACAGGCCCGCTCCTGTTCGTGCTCCTGCTCGCGGGCGGCGGCGACCTCGTCGCGCAGCAGGGTCCAGACGTGGTGGCGGTATTCGCCGAAAGCCGGGTCGGCGCGCAGGTCCCCCTCACGGGAGTCGAACCGGACGTCGAGCACGTGCTTGACGCGGCCGGGCCGGGAGGTCATCACCGCCACCCGCTGCCCCAGATAGACGGCCTCGTCGATGCCGTGGGTGATGAACACCACGGTCTTGCCGGTCTTCTGCCAGATGTGCAGCAGTTCCTCCTGCAGCGACTCCCGGGTCTGGGCGTCGAGCGCGGCGAACGGCTCGTCCATGAGCAGCACCTCCGGGTCGCACGCCAGGCTGCGCGCGATCGCCACGCGCTGGCGCATGCCTCCGGACAGCTCGTGCGGGTACCGATGTTCGAACCCGGCCAGCCCGACCAAATCCAGGTGGTGCCGGGCGCGTTCCGTGCGCTCCCGCCTCGGCACGCCTTTGGCCTCCAGCCCGAATTCGACGTTCGCCAGGGCCGTACGCCAGGGGAACAGCGCGTACTGCTGGAAGACCACCCCCCGGTCCGTGCCGGGCCCGTCGATGGGCCGGCCGTCGATGAGGATCTGCCCGGTGGTCGGCGTGGCGAGGCCGGCGACCAGGTCGAGCAGGGTGGACTTGCCGCATCCGCTGGGGCCGACCAAAGCGAGGAACTCCCCCGCGCGCACGTCGAGGTCGACCTCCTGGAGGGCGGCGAACGTCCGACCGGATTCCCGGACCGGGAAGACTTTGCCGACGCCGCGCAGGCCGATCTTCACGGGTGCGGCGGACGCCTCGGCGAGGTTGTGCTCGGCGACGTTCACGGTCATGCGGCGCCTCCCGTACCGAAGGGGTTGAACGCGTTGGTGTAGAGGTCGGAGAGCCGCACCTGGCCGGGCTTGATCTCGCCTTCGCGCTGCAGCCAGTCGATCCAGGTCTGGAACTCCCGGGGGGCGATCAGACCACCCTTGCCGTGCACCCCGCTGCTCTTCCAGAACCCGACGGTCGTGGCGTCCTCGTTGCGGTGGCGCCTGGCGATGATCTGCTTGTATCTGGCGATCACCTCGTCGCGGGAATGGGTCCGCGTCCAGTCGATCGCCTTGGCGAAGGCCTCGACGAACCTGCGGGTCGTGGCCGGGTTGCGCTCGATGAACCGCCTGGTGAGCACGACGCTGCCGGCGGTGAAGGAGCCGAACAGGTCGACGTCCTTGAACAGCGGGTGGATGCCGCCGCGCTCCAGCGCCTTGTCGCGCAGCACGCCCGACAGTGCGGCCACGTCGATCTGCCCCTGGCGCAGCGCCTGTTCCGTGTTGACCGGCGGCACGACGACGAGCTGGACCTTCTCGATCTCCTGCGGGGTCAGGCCGCCGCGGCGCAGATACTCCTTGAGCGCGGCCTCCAGATGGGCTCCCAGGGTGTTCACGCCGATCTTCTTGCCGATCAGGTCGCGCGGCCCCTTGATGGTGGACCCGTCGGCGACGTAGTAGCCGATATAGCTGTCGGCGTCGCTGCCGTAGTAGCCGATCACCGCCTTGATCGGAGCCCCCGCTCCGACCAGCTTGATGATCGCGCCGTTGAAGGCGCCGCCGAAGTCGGTCTGGCCGGTGGCGACCGACTGGATGTCCTGGGGCCCGGAGATGGTGTTGCCGACCCACTTGAGTGTGATGTTCCCGAGATAGCCCAGATCCTGGGCCAGCTCGGGGAAGGTGACCGCGCCGACGCTGCCCTGGTAGCGCAGCTCGGTGACCTCCGGCCCCGCCCCCGCCGATCCGGAGGCGGAGCCGCAGCCGGCGGCGAGGGCGACGGCCAGTGCGACGGACAGAAGAGCACGGGTGGTTCTGGTCACGACCGATCCTTGTGGAGGACGGGTTCGCACGCGCGAAGAGGCCGGGCGAACCGGGGGATGTGAGCGCGGGCGTCGTCGGCCGCACGCGGGAACGCGGGAGAGGTTCCGGGCCGGGTGGGGGCGCGGGTCGCGCGTCCCCCGGCCGGCAGGGCCGGGGGATCCGCGCGGCGGGTCTCCGCTCAGGCGGCCACCGGCGAGAAGGCGCCGGCGTCGCCCTTGATCACGACGCTGGTGTCGCCGTCGATGCCCACCGGGATGTCGCCGGCCACCGTGATGCGGTGGAGCCGGCGCGGCCGGTCGTCGTAGTCCGCCACGGCGTAGTGCTGCGTGGCCCGGTTGTCCCAGATGGCGATGTCGCCGTCGCGCCAGGTCCACCGCACGGTGTTCTCGAGGCAGGTGATGTGCCGCTGCAGCAGGGCGAACAGGTCCTGGAAATCGGCGCTGCTCAGGCCGGTGAACGACCGGACGAAGTGGCCGAGCAGCAGGGACGGCTCGCCGGTCTCGGGGTGGATGCGGACGACGGGGTGCTCGGTTTCGAACTCGACGCTGCGGAACTCCTCGCGGTACTCCTCCTCCTTGACGTCGACCCCGCCGATCAGCGGGCGCTGCTGGGCGTAGTCGTAGAGGTTGGAGTGCACCGCGCGCAGCCGGCCGACCAGCGCCTGCAGGCCGGGGTGCAGCCGCCGGTACGCCTCCACCGTGTTGGCCCACACCGTGGTCCCGCCGTAGGGCGGCAGCGTGATGGCGCGCAGCACGCTGATGGCCGGGATCCGGTCGACGAAGGTCACGTCGGTGTGCCAGCTGTTGGCCTTGCCCCGCTCGGAGTCGATCGGGAGGACGGCCTGGCCGTCACCGGTCACCGTCGGGTGCGGCTTGGTGACGGTGCCGAGCAGCGTGGTGAAGGCGAGCTGGTCGGCGTCGGTGGCGTGCTGCTGGTCGCGCAGGAAGACCACGCGGTGGCGGAGCAACGCGGCGCGCAACTCCGCGACCGCCGCGGGGCCGACCTCGCCGCCCACCCGGATGCCCCCGACGACGGCGCCGATCACCCCGCCGACCTGTGTGACCTCGATGTGCTGGTAGGAGTCGCCGATGCCGCCGAGCGTCTCGGAGTCGTGAAGCCGGGTCATGGACCGACACCTTTCGAGGGGAGCGATTTGTGCGGGATCACCCCCAGAGTGCAGTCCAGACAAAGAAGAAGTCAACTATTCCTGTAGGTTGAATAGGAAATTACCTCAGCAGTGGGAGGAGCGTGTCGCCCTGGCGCTTGATCTCCGGCAGGTAGGGAGTGTCGGAGAGCACGAAGTGGGTGATGCCGAGGGCCTCGTACTTGCGCAGCGACTTCGCCACGTCCTCGGCCGAGCCGACCAGCCAGGTGGTCCCGGCGCCACCTCCGCCGAACCTGCCGGGGGTGGTGTAGAGGTTGTCGTCGAGCACCTCGCCCCGCGCGGCCAGCTCCAGCAGCCGCTGCTGGCCGACGGCGGCGTGCCGGTTCGGGTCGCGGGTGATGACGCCCTGCGCCATCTCCGCCACCTTGGCCTCGGCGTCGGCCCAGGCCTGTTCGGTGGTGGCGCGCACCAGCGTGGTGACGCGCAGCCCGAACTCCAGCGGAGGAAGCTCGCGCCCGAGCCGCTCGCCGAGCCGCCTGAGTCTCTCGATCCGCTCGGCGACGCCGTCGAGCGGCTCGCCCCAGAAGAGCTGCACGTCGGCCTCGGTCGCGGCCACCCTCTCCGCGGCCCCGGAGGCGCCGCCGAAGTACAGCCTGGGGTGCCTGCGCTCCCCCCGGACGACCGGTCGCGGCACCACAGTGGAGCCGGTGACACCGAAGTGATCACCGTGGTAGGTGACGTTCTCCTCGGTCCACAGGCGGCGCACGATCCGCATGAACTCCCTGGTGCGGGCGTAGCGGTGGGCCTGGTCGCCCTCACTGTCGCCGTACGCCGCCAGGTCGTCCTTGCCCGACACGATGTTGACCAGCACTCGCCCTCCGGTGAGACGGTCCAGGGTCGCGGCGGCGGAGGCGAAGTTGGCCGGACGCCAGTAGCCGGGCCGGATCGCGATCAGCGGCTGGAACGTCGTCGTACGCGCGGCCAGCGCGGCGGCGACCGTGAAGGTGTCGGGACGCCCCCAGCCGGTGCCGATGAGCGCCCCGCCCCAGCCGTGCTCCTCCAGAGCTCTGGCGTGGTCGGTGAGGGTCTCCAGGCTGTTGTGGTTCTCGACGACGTCGTCGCCGCGGTGCCCGGGCTGGTTCTGGTTGGGGATGTACCACAGGAACTCGAGGCTCATCGGCGGGTCTTCCTGTTCGTTGCTGTCGACGACGCGGGCAAACATGACCTGTGACTCAGATCACCCTTAACCCTAGTGTTCATGTAGGTAAAGTGTAGTTTGTGATCGGGTTGGTTCGGCACTCCAGGCGCGAGATCGACTTCGCCTTCTTCGCCGGCGCGCTGTGTCAGCGCTGACGGGCTCTGTCGCCGTTCTCGGGTAGGTGCCCGCGTCGGCGGCCAGGCCGCAATGTCGGCATGGCTCCGCGCCATGCCCACCCGCGCATCCCGTGGTGGTGCGCGCCCCTCTTCCCTCTCCCCACGCCGCCTGTCGCGTGCCCTCCGAGCACGCCGCGTGCCCTACCAGCACAAGGAACGTTCATGTCCGACCTTCGCAGTGCAATCGAAAGCGCCACCCCGAGGCGCAGGAGGTGGCCCTGGGTCGCCGGCGCCGTCGCCGTCCTCCTGGTCGCCGGGAGCGGATTCGCCCTCACCCGCGGTGACGGCGCCCCCGGCCGGGCCGCGACCGCGGGCACGCCCGTCCGCGGCGGCACGCTGCAGTTCGCCCTCATCGACTACCAGCGCAGCCCGGACCCGCAGTGGGGGACCAACTACGCCGAGTCGCTCATCGGGAACAACATCACCGACAAGCTGACCTGGCAGGACCCGGAGACCGGCGAGATCACCCCGTGGCTGGCGCAGTCGTGGGAGTACGACAAGGACCTCACCGAGTTCACCTTCCACCTGCGCGAGGACGTCACCTTCAGCGACGGCACCCCGTTCGACTCCGCGGTGGTCAAGGCCAACTTCGACCAGTACGTGCACGGCGACGAGAAGCTGGGCGTCAACCCCAACGGCGCCGTCCTGCTGCCCGGCTACATCGAGACGCGCACCCCCGACCCGCACACCGCCGTCGTCCGCTTCGAGAAACCGCTCGCGAGCTTCCTGCAGGCCTCGTCGTTCACCGCCAACGCCCAGCCCGGGTTCCTGTCGCTGTCGACGCTGAAGCTGAGCGCGGAGGAGCGGACGGACCCGAAGAAGGTGATCGGCACCGGTCCCTTCGTGTACGAGTCGTGGCAGCCGCAGGTCAGGACCGTCCTGGTCAGGCGCAAGGGCTACAACTGGGCGCCGCCGGCGCTCAAGCACAAGGGCGAGGCATACCTCGACAGGATCGTCTTCAACACGATCCCGGAAGCCAGCGTCCGGACGGGCTCGCTGACGTCCGGCGCCGTCGACGCCACCCTCGACGTGGGCACCACCGACGAGAAGCCGCTGGCCGACCAGGGCTTCAAAATCATCCACAGAGGCGTCTCCGGCACCGCCATCTTCTTCAACTTCAACTCGCAGCTCTTCCCGACCGACGACATCGCGGTACGCAGAGCGATCCAGCTCGGCTGGGACCGCGACGCGATCAGGAAGACGGTGCTCACCGCCTCCTACTCCGTGGCGACCTCGGTGCTCGCCCCGTCGGTCCCCGGGTACGCGGACTACAGCGGCTCGGTGCTGCGGTACGACCCCGAGAAAGCCGGGCGCCTCCTCGACGAGGCCGGCTGGAAGCGGGGCCCGGACGGCATCCGGGTCAAGGACGGCAGGAAGCTCGTGGTCAAGCTGCTCGGCATCAGCAACCTGGTGGTCAACAAGCCGGCGTACGAGTCGATCCAGCAGGACCTGAAGAAGATCGGCGTCGACCTGGAACTCACCGTCGTCCCGATCCCGGACTACACGGCCCAGCTGGCCAAGGCGAAGACCGACTGGAACATCACCGCCGCCAACCGCTCGCGCAACGACCCCGCGGTCCTCAACCTCCAGTACGGCCCGCGTCTCGGCAACGGCTCCTTCGTCACGAAGGACTCCCCCGGCATCGACGTGGACGACGTCACGCGGACCCTGGGCAAGCTGGAGCTCACCCTCGACCCGGTCACGCGCGCGCAGTACGCCAAGGCGGCCCAGGACCTCCTGCTCGACAAGTACGCGCTGGTGAACCCGGTCTACAACCCCTCGCAGGTGATCGCCCACGCGGACTACGTCCACGGGATCGTCTTCGACGCCCAGTCCCGCAACCACTTCGTGGACACGTGGAAGAGCAACGGCAGGTGACGGGCCCCGCCACCGAGGAAGGAGCGTCGTGCTGCGCTACCTGGCGCTGAAGATCGGCCGGGCTCTGTTCGTGGTCTGGGCCGCGTTCACCCTGACCTTCGTCCTGCTGTTCGTGCTGCCGGCCGACCCGGTGGATCTGCTCTTCGACCCCGCCGAGGTCAACGCAGTGCCGCCGGAGGTCCGCGAGCAGGTGGCGGCGAACTACGGCTTCGACAGGCCGGTGCTCCTGCAGTATCTGGCCCGGCTGGGACACGCGCTGACCGGCGACTTCGGCGCCTCGGTGCAGTCGGGCCGGCCGGTCGTCGCCACGATCCTCGACGTGCTGCCGAGCACCCTCGTCCTCGCGGCCGGCGCCCTCGCGCTGGCGCTGCTCATCGCCTTCGTGATCGCGCTCGCCGCGACCGCGACCCGCCGCGCGTGGGTGCGGAACCTGGCCGAGGCGCTGCCGTCGGGCGCGGTCTCGGTGCCGGTCTTCCTCTCCGGAATCCTGATGCTGCAGATCTTCTCGTTCCGGCTCGGCTGGTTCCCGGCCTTCGGTGACAGGGGCGCGCGAAGCCTCGTCCTGCCGCTCGTCACCCTGGCCGTCCCGGTGTCGGGCCCGATCGCGCAGCTCCTCGTCCGCAGCTTCGCGGCCGAGTTCCGCTCCGGCTACGTGACGACGAGCTGGGCGAAGGGGGCGACCCGCGGCGGCATCATCGTCCGCGACGTCTTCCGCAACGCCGGGCTGCCCGCGCTCACCATCGCCGGCATCACGTTCGGCAACCTGATCGCCGGCTCGGTCGTCACCGAGACCGTCTTCGCCCGCCAGGGCGTCGGCCGGATGATGCAGGCGGCGATCAACACGCTGGACGTCCCGCTCGTGCAGGGGGTCGTCGTGCTCGTCGCCGCCGGTTTCGCGCTGATCAACCTGATCGTCGACCTGATCTACCCGCTGCTGGACCCGCGGCTGCGGGCCACGCTCGCCGTCGGCTGAGCCGGGCGTGAGGAGGAAGTGATGACCGTCGAACTCGACGCGTTCGCGGCGGGCCACCGGCCCGGCCTCGCCCGCCCGCTCGTCAGGCGCCTCGGGGAGCTCACCCGGCGGCCGATCCTCGTGGCGTCGTGGATCGTCGTGCTGGTCGTGATCGGCTGGGCGATCGCCCCCGGCCTGTTCACCTCGTACGGCCCCTATGACGGCGACACCGCCGCGAGCTTCGTGCCGCCGAGCGCGGAGCACTGGTTCGGCACCGACCGGCTGGGCCGCGACCTGTTCGCCAGAAGCGTGTACGGCGCGCAGACGACCCTGACCGCGACCCTGCTGGCCGTCCTCATCGCCTTCGGCGTCGGCACGCTGGTCGGGCTGGTCGCCGGCTTCTCCGGAGGAGTCGTGGACACCGCGATCATGCGGGTGGCCGACGTGTTCCTGGCGATCCCCAGCCTGCTGCTCGCGATGGTGGTGGTCTCCGTCCTGGGCTACTCCACACAGAACATCGCCCTGGCGGTCGGCATCTCCTCCATCGCGTCGTTCGCCCGGGTGATGAGAGCCCAGGTGCTCGCGGTCGTGACCCAGGACTACGTCAGAGCGGCGTACGGCCTCGGTGTCGGCCGGTTGGGCGTGATGCTCCGGCACGTCGTGCCTAACGCGCTCAGCTCGGTGATCGCGCTGGCGGCGCTGGAGATCGGAACGGCCGTGCTCGCCGTCGCCTCGCTCGGCTTCCTCGGCTACGGAGCGCCGCCGCCGCAGCCGGAGTGGGGCCTGCTGGTGGCCGAGGGCCGCGACTACGTGGCGGTCCACCCCTGGGCCTCGATCATGCCCGGCGTGGCGCTCGCGATCGTCGTCATCGCCACCCACCGCATCAGCACCTCCTACCGGAAGGACCACGGCCGATGACGGACGCACACGAGGAGAGGCGGGACCCGCTGCTGCGGATCACCGGCCTCGTCGTCGACTACCGGGCGGGACGCCGCCAGTGGACGCCCGCCGTCCGCGGCGCGGACCTGCACGTCGGGCCGGGCGAGTTCGTCTCGCTCGTCGGAGAGTCCGGCTCGGGCAAGACCACCCTGGTCCAGGGAGCGCTCGGCCTGCTGCCGGAGTCCGCGCGGATCCGGGCCGGCTCGATCGCCTACTCCGGCGTCGACGTCACGGGCTGGAACGACCGGCGGATGGCGTTGGTGCGGGGCAACTACGTGGGCTTCATCCCCCAGGACCCGAACACGTCGCTGAACCCGTCCAAGAGGGTCGGGCGGCAGGTGATCGAGGCGGTCCGCTTCAACGAGCCCGGAACGCGCGACGCCGCACGGCACAGGGACGCAGCGCTGGAAAGCCTGCGCACCGCCGGGCTCAAGGACGCCGAGCGGGTGTTCCACCAGTACCCCCACGAGCTCAGCGGCGGCATGAAGCAGCGTGCGCTCATCGCGATCGCCCTGGCGGGCAAACCGAAGATCATCGTGGCCGACGAGCCCACCAGCGCGCTCGACGTCACCGTCCAGAAGGTCATCCTCGACCATCTGGTGCGGCTGCGCGAGGAGCTCGGCATCGGCGTTCTCCTGGTCACCCACGACCTCGGCGTCGCGCTCGACCGCTCGGACCGGATCCTCGTCATGCGCGACGGCGAGATCGTGGAGGAGGGCCCGGTCCGCCGGGTGCTGGAGAACCCGGCCGGTGACTACACCCGCGGGCTGCTCGACGCGGCGCCCGCCCGGCACGCCGGCCGGCTGGAGCCCGCCTCCGGCGCGCGCCCGGTCTCCGCCGCCGCGCCGGAGGTGCTGCGGGCGCGCGAGCTCACCAAGACCTACCGGCTGCGCGGCCGGGGTCCCACGCGTGAAGTGCGGGCGCTGGACGGCGCCGATCTGGTCGTACGCGAGGGCACCACGCACGCGATCGTCGGCGAGTCCGGCGCGGGCAAGTCGACGCTGGCGAGCATCCTGGCCCGTTTCACCGTCCCCGACCACGGCACGGTGCACCTCGGCGACCGGGAGCTGACCGGCCTGTCCCGCAGGCGGCTGCGGGAGGTCCGCAGGGACCTGCAGTTCGTGTTCCAGAACCCGTTCACCTCGCTCGACCCGCGGTTCACGGTGGGCGAGATCGTGGCCGAGCCGCTGCGCGCCTTCGGTCTGACGCCCGGCAGGCGGGAACGGACGGCCCGCGTGATCGAACTGCTGAAGGCGGTCGCCCTGGACGAGAGCCACCTGCGCCGGCTGCCGAGCCAGCTGTCCGGAGGCCAGCGGCAGCGCGTCGCGATCGCGCGGGCGCTGGCGCTCAACCCCCGGATCCTGGTGCTCGACGAGGCGGTGAGCGCGCTGGACGTGTCGGTCCAGGCCCAGATCCTGCGGCTGCTGGTCGACCTGCAGGCCGAGTACGGCCTCAGCTACGTGTTCGTGACCCACGACCTCGGCGTCGTACGCCTGATCGCCGACGACGTCACGGTGATGAAGGACGGCGCCGTGGTCGAGACCGGCCCGGTCGAGCAGGTGTTCCGCTCGCCGCGGCACGAGTACACCCGGGAACTGCTGGAGGCGATCCCGGGAACCCGGTTCGCCGTCGCCGGCGCGCGCTAAGGAGATCCACCCGTGACACACCTGCACATCAACGTCAACATCCTCAACGCGGGCGTCTTCGGCGGCTCGTGGCGGTTTCCGGGCACCGACGGCACCGCGAGTTACGCGATCGAGCACTACGTCTCGATCGCGAAGAAGGCCGAGGCGGCCAAGCTCGACGCGGTCTTCCTGGCGGACGGCCCGTCGCTCGACCCCCAGATCAGGCACCGTACGGCCAACAATCTGGAACCCACGACCGTGCTGGCGCGGATCGCCGCGCACACCGAGCGGATCGGCCTGATCGGGACGCTGTCGTCGTCCTACAACGACCCGGCCGAGCTGGCGCGCCGCCTCGGCGACCTCGACCACGTCAGCGGCGGCCGCTTCGGCTGGAACGTGGTCACCACCGCGGGGGCCGTGGCGGCGCGCAACTTCGGCCGGGCCGGGGAACCCGGCCACGCACTGCGCTACCGCCGCGCCGCCGAGTTCACCGAGCGGGTCGTCGCCGCCTGGGCGGGCCGGACGGCCCTCGTCTCCCCGCAGGGCCGGCCGGTCGTGGTGCAGGCGGGCGGCTCCGGCGACGGCCGCAGGCTCGCCGCGCGGGTCGGCGAGGTGATCTTCTCCGCCGACCAGGACCTCGACCACGCCCGCGCGTTCCGCGCCGGGATCCGCGACGGCGCGGCCGCGTTCGGGCGGCGTCCCGAGGACGTCGTGGTCCTGCCCGGGCTGTCCACCGTCGTGGGCGGCACCGAGGCCGAGGCCAGGGCGCGGCGTGAGCTGCTTGACGAGATCCTCCCCGGCGAGTACGCCCGCAACCGGCTCGCGGCCCAGCTGGGCATTTCGCTCGACGGGCTGTCCGACGACGAGCCGATCCCGGCCGAGCTGCTGGTCGATCCCGACGAGGCCGGCGGCTCGCAGACCTTCTACCGGGTCGTCAAGACGATCACCGACAGGGAGCGGCCGACGCTCGGCCGGCTGCTGAAGAAGCTCTCCGGGGGCGGTGGTCACCGGATCGTCGTGGGGACGCCGGAGCAGATCGCCGACGACATCGAGCGGTGGTTCCGCGCCGGCGCGGCCGACGGGTTCAACGTGATGCCCGACGTGCTCCCGTCGGGCTTCGACGACTTCGCCGACCACGTGGTTCCCGAGCTGCGGCGTCGCGGCCTGTTCCGCACCGACTACGAGGGGACGACCCTTCGCGGCCACCTCGGGCTCGGTCTTCCCGCCGCCGGGCCGTACGAGCGCCGTCCCCTGGAGGCGGCCCTGTGAGCGGCCCGCGGCGACCCCGTCCCACAACCGAAAGTGATCTTCTCATGAGTACAGTCATCCAGCTCGCTCTCGCGGTCGGGGAACCGGCCGCCGGGCCGGCCGAAGGGCCGGCGCCGGTGTCGCTCGCCGACGCCGTCGCCGTCGCCGCGGCGGCGGAGGAGGCCGCAGTCGCGGCGATCCGGCTGCTCGACGGCGTGGCCGCGGGGCACGTCCTCGATCCGACCGTGGTGGGCGCCTACCTCGCCGGCCGCCACGACCGCGTCGGCTACGTCGCCGAGGTCCCGACGACGCACAACGCGCCGTACAACGCGGCACGCCGCGTGCTCTCCCTCGACCGGGCGACGGGCGGCCGGGCCGGCGTCGCGCTGCGGGCGGGCGACGGCGACGAGGTGAGCCAGGCCACGGCCCCGGACCCCGGCGCCGCCGATCCCGTCCGGCGCTGGGCGGAGTACGCCCAGGTGCTGACCCGGCTGTGGGAGTCGTTCCCGCGCGCGGCGCTGATCGGCGACCAGGAGGCCGGCGTCGTCGTGGACGACGCGCTCATCAGGGCGATCGACCACGAGGGCGCCTTCTACCGGGTCGCCGGCCCGCTGGACGGGCCTTCGTCGGCGCAGGGACGCCCGGTCGTCGTCGCCGACCTCGCCGACTTCGGGGGCCCCCTCGGCGTGACGGCGGTCGCGCGGTCCGCGGACGTCGTCGTGGTGGACCGGGAGCGGGCCGCCGGCGCGGACGCCGCGCTGACGGAGGCGCTGCGACGAGCCGGCCGGTCCCGGAAGGAGGTCGCGCTGCTCGGCCGGGTCGAGGTGGCCCCGGACGACGTGGCGAGCTCCCCGGCCGCCGCGGCTCTCCGTGACGGGCTCCGCGCCTGGGCGGGCGAGCACCGTCTGGACGGGTTCGAGCTGGCGCCCACGGGCGGCGCCGACGCGGTGATCGCCGCGCTCCGGGCGTTGCCGCCGCGGCTGACGGACGCCGCCGGACCGCCGTCCCCCGCCGCGCGCCCGCTCACCCTGAGGGCCGCGCTGGGCCTGCCCGAACTTTCGGCGGTGGCGGCGTGACCCCCCGGCAGGCCGGAACCGGCAGGATCGAGACACCACAGCCCGGCACGGCCGGCACCATCGCGGGGACGGTCGGGGGGACCGTCGCGGAGGTCTCCCCCGGCCATGCCGGCGACCACCCCGCCACCGGCGCCCGTGACGGCGACCACCGTGACGGTTACACCGTGGACGGCATCCGCGCCGCCGTCTCTCCCATCCTGCGGCGGCTGCGCGCGGGCGCCCGCGAGCGCGAGCTCACCCGCGCGTACGCGTTCGACGACGTCCGGGCGCTCGCCCGCGAGCGGATCACACTGATCGGCGTCGGCGTGGAGGACGGCGGCGCCGGCGGCACGGTGCGGGACGTGGCCGACCTGGTCGTCGCCATCGCGCGGGCCGATTCCAATGTGGCCCAGGCGCTGCGCAGCAGCTTTCTCACCGCCAACCATGTGGCGAGCCGGCGCGACCTGCCCAACCGGGCGGTGACCCTGCGGCGCCTGCGCGACGGCGACCTGTTCGCGGGCACCGCCAACGAGCGCAGCGGCGGAGCCAGCGGGTCGGTCGGCACCACCATCCGGCGTGACGGCGACGGATACGTCGTCAACGGCGAGAAGTACTACTCCACGGGCGGGCTGTACGCCTCGTGGTTCTCCGGACTCGCCAAGGACGAGGACGGGACCGTGCTGAACTTCACGGTGCCGGTGGACCGCGACGGCGTGGAGCGGCTCGACGACTTCGACGCGGTGGGCCAGCGGCTGACCGCGAGCGGCACCACCCGGCTGGTGAACGTGCGGGTCCGCGAGGACGAGGTCACGGTCCGCGACGTCGCCCTGCTCGACAACCCCTGGCTGGGCGCGTTCGCCCAGCTCTACCTGGCGGCGGTCGAGGCGGGAATCGCCGCCGCGGCGCTCGACGACGCGGTCTGGTTCGTCCGGGAGAAGGCCCGGCCGATCAAGCACAGCACGGCGGCCAGAAGCGTCGACGACCCCTACGTCCGCCAGACCGTGGGCGAGATCGCGGCCCGGGCCCAGGCCGCCCGGTCGGCGGTGCTGTTCGCCGCCGAAGCGGTGCAGAGCGTGCGCGGCCTGAGCGGCTCACGGGCCCGCGCGGCCGGCGCGGAGGCCTCGGTCACCGTGGCGCAGACCGGTGTGATCGCCATCGAGTCCGCACTGCGCGCCGCCGAGCTGCTCTTCGACGTCGCGGGCGGCTCGATCACCAACCGCGACCTCGGCTTCGACCGGCACTGGCGCAACGCCCGCACGGTCGCCAACCACAACCCGCGCCAGTGGAAGGCGGCCGTCGCGGGCGCCTACCACCTCACCGGGGAGGACCCGCCGACGAGCGGGCTCTTCTGACCTCGGGCTCTTCACGACACGGGGCTCTCGAACACAGGGCCCTTCGAACACGAGAGGAAACCATGACCAGCAAGGTCAACCGGACGCTCGGCCGCACCGGCGTCCTGGTCAGCCCGCTCACGCTCGGCACGATGAACTTCGGCCGGTGGCAGGAGGAGGACGAGAGCATCCGGATCATCCGGGCCGCCCTCGACGCCGGCGTCACGGCCGTCGACACCGCCGACGTCTACAGCCAGGGCGTGTCGGAGGAGATCGTCGGCAGGGCGATCAAGGGCCGTCGCGACGACGTCTTCCTGGCCACCAAGTTCCACGGGCAGATCGGCGACGACCCCCGGCACGCCGGCAACTCGCGCCGCTGGATCGTCCGCGCCGTGGAGGACAGCCTGCGCCGGCTCGGCACCGACCGCATCGACCTCTACCAGGCGCATCGGCCCGACCCGCACACCGACCTGCTGGAGACGCTGCGGACGCTCGACGACCTGATCCGCCAGGGCAAGATCCTCTACTACGGCACCTCGGTCTTCCCCGCGCACCAGCTCGTCGAGGCGCAGTGGCTGGCCGACAGGCACGGGCTCGTCGCCCCGCACACCGAGCAACTGCCGTACTCCCTGCTCGTCCGCAGCGCCGAACGGGAGGTCTTCCCCGTCACGCGGAAGTACGGCGTCGGCGTTCTCGCCTACGGTCCGCTGGCCGCCGGCTGGCTGTCCGGCAGGTACCGCGTCGGCGGCGAGCAGCCGGAGTCGGCGCGCGCCGAGCTCATCCCCGGCCGGTTCGACATCACCCTCGAACGCAACCAGCGCAAGCTCGCCGCCGCCGACGCGCTGGCCCGGCTCGCGGAGGACAACGGGCTCACACTGGTCGAGCTGGCCCTGGCGTTCGCGCTCAACCACCCGGCGGTCAGCAGTGTGATCATCGGCCCGCGCACGGCCGGGCATCTGGACGCCTACCTGAAGGCGGCCACCGTCGAGCTGAGCGAGGACGTCCTCGACCGCATCGACGAGATCGTCGACCCGGGCACCCACTTCATCGAGCGCGACACCGGCCGCGACACCCCGTCCCTGCAGCCGGCCGCGCTGCGCCGCGCCCACACCGACAACGCCTGACGAAGAGGACACCCATGAGCTACGGCGCCTACGACACGACCTACGCGGCGGCCGAGGACCGCTACGAGAAGCTGGAATACCGGCGTGCCGGCGACTCCGGTCTCGACCTGCCGGCCATCTCCTTCGGCCTGTGGCAGAACTTCGGCACCGACCACCCGTACGAGACGCAGCGCGAGATCGTCCTGCACGCCTTCGACCTGGGCATCACCCACTTCGACAACGCCGACAGGTACGGCCCGCCGCACCGCGCCGCGCAGAAGTTCTTCGGTACGGTGCTCAGGCGGGACCTCGCGCCGTACCGCGACGAGCTGATCCTGTCGACCAAGGCGGGCAACCCGATCGGCCCCAGCCCCTACCTCAAGGGCGGCTCGCGCAAGTCGCTGCTCACCTCCCTGGAGCACAGCCTGCGCGACCTGGGCACCGACTACGTCGACATCTTCTACAGCCACAGCCCCGACCCGGCCACGCCGCTGGAGGAGACCGTCGGCGCCCTCGTCAGCGCCGTACGGCAGGGCAAGGCGCTCTACGCCGGAATCTCCAACTACCCGCCCGAGCGCGCCCACGAGGCGGCCGGACTGCTGCGCCAGGCGGGGACGCCGCTGCTGGTCCACCAGCCCCGCTACTCGATCTTCGACCGCCGGCCCGAGACCGGCGGCCTGCTCAAACTGGCCGCGGAGGACGGGTTCGGCCTGGTCGTCTACTCGCCGCTGGCACAGGGGCTGCTCACGGACAAGTACCTCGCCGGCATCCCGGCGGGCGCGCGGGCGGGCAACAGCACGTTCCTGTCACCGGACGTGATCGACGACACCTACCGGCGGCGGGCCGGCGAGCTCAACCGGATCGCCCAGGGGCGCGGCCAGTCGCTCGCGCAGCTGGCGCTGCAGTGGGTGCTGCGGCAGCCGCAGGTGACCTCGGCGATCATCGGGGCCAGCTCGACGGCGCAGCTGGACCACAACGTCAAGGCGCTCGGCTTTCCGCCGCTGACGGAGGAGGAGCTGGCGCTGATCGACGAGCACGGCGTGCACGGAACCGGACTGAGGCTCTGACATGACCGACCTCACCACGACGATCGGGGCCGGCGTCGAGGACGGCCGGCCCTTCCGCCTGGGCTTCCTGCTGCACCTCGACGGAGACCTGCCGCCGGGCAGGGCCTACCGGGAGGCGGTCGACCTGTTCGTGGCCGCCGAGGAGCTGGGCTACGACTCGGGATGGGTGATCCAGCGGCACTTCCGGCAGGGCAAGGAGCACGTCTCCGCGCCCCTGGTCGTGCTCGCCGCGATCGCCGAGCACACCACGCGGATCCGGCTGGGCACCGGCGTACTGGTGCTTCCGCTGGAGGACCCGCTCAAGACCGCGGAGGACGCGGCGACCCTCGACGAGCTCAGCGGCGGCCGTCTCGAACTGGGGGTGGGGTCCGGCCCCTTCCCCGGGGCCTGGGAGGCGTTCGGAAAGGACCTGGCCGACCGGCACCGGCTCTTCGACGCCTCCGTCGCGCGGCTGCACGAGGTGCTGGAGGGGGCGGCGCTGAACAGCCTGGGCGAGGTGCTGCACCCGCCCGCGGCCGGCCTTCGGCGGCGGTTGTGGCAGGCCACCACCGGTGACCCGGAGCTGGCGCACGCGGCGGCGGCCGCCGCGGGCCGCGCCGGTGACGGGCTGCAGCTGTCCCGCGCCACCGCCTGGCGTGGCGGCACCGTGCGCGAGGCGCAGCGGCAGCAGGCCGAGTGGATCGCGGCCTACCGTGCCGCCCACGAGGAGGCCCACGCGGCGGGCCGGAGAGCCGCACGGCCCGGACCCGGCCGTGAGCCCGAACCGCGGGTGCAGGTCTCCCGGGCCGTCTATCCCCACCCCGACAGGGCGGAGGCCGTGCGTCTGGTCACGCCCGGCGTGCGCCGCTGGCAGAGCTGGCTGTCCTCCCGGCGCGAGGTGGCCGACCTCGGCGTCGAGGAGTTCCTGGAGGCCGACCACGCCCTGCTCGGGCCGCCGGAGGCGCTCGCCGCCGAGCTGGCCGCCGACCCGGCGCTGCGGCAGGTCACCGATCTGCTGGTGAGCTTCGTCCCCGGCGTGCCCGTGTTCGACGAACACGTCCGGCTGCTCACCGCCGGGGCCCGGGAGCTGGCGCCCCTGCTCGGCTGGCGTCCCGCCCGGCAACCCGTCGCGGTGCCGAGTGGGACGCCGTGACCGGGCGCGCGGCCGTCGACACCGTCACCACCGGCACGCCCCGCGCGGCGGCCGATCTCGGCCTGGCCGAGCACCCCGGCAGAGCGGCGCGTTATCCGCACGAGTTCCTGGAGGTGGTGACCCGGCTGTGGGACGGCTGGGAGCCGGACGCGATCGTCGCGGACAAGGAGAGCGGCCGGTACGCCGGCCCCTCCCGCATCCACCGGACCGGCCACGAGGGCGAGTTCTTCTCGGTGGCCGGGCCCCTCCCGGTCGGCGCCGGGCCTCAGGGCCGGCCGGTCATCGTCCAGGCGGGCGGTCGCCGAGCAGGTTGACGTCGAGGTGCAGCTCCCTGGCGCTCATGACGGCGTCCTTTCCCCGGCGTGGTCCACGTCCTCGGCCCGGGCCCGGTCCGCGACCCGGGCCGTGTCCCCGGCGGGTGCCACGGGCCGTGCCCGCTGGCCCGGAACGGCGGCCAGCAGGGCCCGCGTGTAGTCGTGGCGCGGCTCGGCGAACAGCGGCCCGGTCTCGCCCGCCTCGGCCACCGTGCCGTCCTTCATCACCACCACGTGGTCGGCGATCTGCCGGACGACGGCCAGGTCGTGCGAGATGAACAGGTACGACACGTTCAGCTCGGCCTGGAGGGCGGCCAGCAGCTCCAGCACCTGGGCCTGCACCGACACGTCGAGCCCGGAGACCGGCTCGTCGCAGACCACGAGGGCCGGTTCGAGCGCGAGCGCCCTGGCGATGGCCACCCGCTGCCGCTGCCCGCCCGACAGACGGGCCGGACGGCGGTCGTGCAGGGCGGGCGGCAACGCGACCCTGGCCAGCAGTTCCCGTGCCCGCTCCCTGCGGGAGCGCCGCCCGCCCACGCCGAAGATCCGCAGCGGCTCCGCCACGATCTCGGCGGCGGTGAAGCGCGGGTCGAGCGAGGCGTACGGATTCTGGTGGACGAGCGCCATCCTGCGCCGGAACGGCCGCAGCTCCCGGCGGCCGAGCGCGGTGAGGTCCTCGCCCTCGAACAGCACCCGTCCCGCGGTGGGCTCGGCCAGGCGGGTGACCAGCCGGGCCGTGGTCGACTTGCCCGACCCCGACTCGCCCACCAGGGCGACCGTACGGCCGGCCGGGACGGTGAAGCTCACCCGGTCGACGGCGCGGACGGTGCGCGGCCCGGCCGAGGCGCGCGGCAGCGGGAAGTCCTTGACCAGACTCTCGGCGACGAGCAGATCGGGCGGTGGCGTGCGCGGCTCCCTGTCCCGTGTGACGAGGCGGCGCGGGCGCAGGCCGGGCGCCGCCGCGACCAGGGCGCGGGTGTAGTCGTGCCGCGGCGACTCCAGGATCTCGCGGGCGGCGCCGGTCTCCACCACCCGGCCCTGTGACATCACCACGACCCGGGAGGCGCGTTCGGCGGCCACGCCGAGATCGTGGGTGATCAGCAGCACCGCGGTGCCGAGCTCCCGGGTGAGCGTGTCGAGGTGGTCGAGGATCTGCCGCTGCACCGTCGCGTCGAGCGCGCTGGTCGGCTCGTCGGCGATCAGCAGTTTCGGCCGGGCGGCCAGCGCGATCGCGATGAGCACCCGCTGCCGCATGCCGCCCGACAGCTCGTGGGGGTACTGGCGGGCGCGCACGGCCGGGTCCGGCAGGCCCGCCTGGGCCAGCAGCTCGACGGCGGCGAGGCGGGCGGCGCCGCGGCCGGCCAGCCCGTGCACGACGAGCACCTCCGCGACCTGCGTGCCGACCCGCTGCACCGGGTTCAGCGACACCATCGGGTCCTGCGGCACCAGCGCGATGTCCCGCCCGCGCAGCGCACGCATGCCTCTCGGCCCGAGCGCGGTGAGCTCCTGCCCGTCGAACCGCAGCGTGCCGCCGTCGATCCGGCCGCCCGGCGGCAGCAGCCCCACGACGGCGTGCGCGAAGGTCGACTTCCCCGACCCCGACTCCCCCACCACGGCGACCACCTCGCCGCGTCCGACGGTCAGGTCGATCCCCCGCAGGGCGGGCCGGCCGCCGTACGAGACCCGGACGCCCGCGGCGTCGAGCAGCCAGGTCACCGCCGCCCCGGTCACCCCCATCCCGGACACCTCCATCCCGGTCACCCCTCCTCCGGTCAACGCAGCCCCGCCCATTCGCCCTCGGCCCTGGCGATGCGGTTGACGGCGAGCGCCACGGCCGCGACCGTCAGGCCGGGCATGGTCGTCAGCCACCACGCGCTCGACAGGTAGTCGCGGCCCTGGGCCACGAGCGCGCCCCACTCGGGCGCGGGCGGAGCCGCGCCGTACCCGAGGAAGCCGAGCGCCGCGACCGCGAGCACGGCCGTGCCCGTGCTGAGCGTCGCCACGGCCAGCAGGGGCCCGTACGCGTTGGGCAGGACGTGGCGCAGCAGCACCGAGTGCCGGCGGGCGCCGAACGCCTCGGCCGCCTCGACGTAGGCCGATGTGCGCACCCGCAGCACCTCCGCGCGCATGATGCGGGCGAAGCCCGCGACGTTGGCGAGACCGACCGCGAGCGCCACGTTGACGGTGCCGGACCCGAGCGCGGTCACCAGCGTGAGGGACAGCAGCAGCGACGGCACGGCGAGCAGCACCTCGATCACGCGCGCGATCACGTCGTCGAGCCACCGCACCGCGAGGCCCGCGACCAGCCCGAGCAGACCGCCCAGCACGACCCCGGCCGCCACCGCGACGACGGTGACCTTCAGGGACGGCCCGGCGCCGTACACGACCCGGGTGAAAAGGTCGCGCCCCAGCTGGTCGGTGCCGAACGGGTGCCCGGGACCGGGCGGCAGCAGGCTACGCGCGGGCGCCGCGGCGAGCGGGTCGCCCGAGGTGAACAGTCCGGGGAGGAACGCGGCCGTCAGGGCCAGCAGGACGACCACGACCGACACGAGCAGCCCCGGGCGGGAAAGCAGCAGGCGGGCGGCCCCGAGCGCCCGCCTGCCCGGCCCGGCCGTCAGCGGCGCCTCGGCCGCCAGACCCGTCACCAGGCCCGTCACGAGGCCCGCCCGCCGAGGACGATGCGCGGGTCGAGCAGCGGGTACGCGAGATCGACGAGCAGGTTGACCAGCACGATGACGACGGCGCTCACGACCACGACGCCCTGCACGACGGGGATGTCCTCCGCGCCGACCGCCGTCGCGGTGATCCTGCCGAGGCCGTCGCGGGAGAAGACGGTCTCCACGACCACGGCGTTGGTCATCAGCTCCCCGATCACCAGGCCGAGCAGCGTCAGTGCGGGGATCACGGCGTTGGGCGCGACGTGCCGCAGGTGAACGCGCAGCCGCCCGGCCCCCTTGGCGTGCGCGGTCTCCACGTACGGGTCGCGCAGGACGTTGTCGAGCCCGCGGGCGAGCACCTGGGCGAGCGCCGCGGCGGCGGGCACGGCGAGCGTGACGGCGGGCAGCACCTGGGCGGCCGGGCCGGCGTCGCCGGCGGAGGGCAGCAGCCGCAGCCGGAACGACACGACCTGGAGCAGCACGAGCCCGACCCAGAACGTCGGCAGGGCGACGCCGAGGGACGGCAGCGACAGCAGCAGCCGCCGCAGCCGGGGCGTCCGCGTGTAGGTGGCGAGCAGGGCGAGCCCGGCACCGGCCGGGACCGCCAGCGCGACGGCGAGGCCGGTCAGCGTGAGCGTGGCGGGCAGGCCGGTGCGGATCAGCCCGAGCACCGGGACGCCGCTCGTCACCGACCGGCCGAAGTCGCCGTGCAGCGCGGCCGCCAGGCGGTCGAGGTACTGGACCGCCAGGGGCCGGTCGAAGCCGTACTCGTGCCGGAGCGCGGCGATCTGCGCGGGGTCCACGGCGTCGCCCGACGCCCCGCCCCCGGTCATGATCTCGATCGGGTCGCCGGGCAGCAGGTAGAGCACGATGAAGGAGAGCGTGAACGCCGCCCACAGCACCAGCGCCGCCTGTGCCAGCCGCCGCGCGAGGTAACGCGCCATGTCGCGGCGGGTCATGTCAGGAGACCCACGCGTCGTGGAACTGCAGGCGGGCGGCGGAGTCGAAGCGCACTCCGTGGGCGCGTGCGCCCACGCCGACGATGACGCTGCCCTCGAACAGCGGGATGGCGTAGGCGTCGCGCACGAGCAGGGTCTGCGCCGCGGCCACCTGCGCGGCCCGTTTGCCGGTGTCGCTCTCGGCGGCCTGGCCGTCGAGGGCGGTCTGCAGCGGCCCGCCCGGCAGCCGTACGGCGTTGAGACCCCGGGCCGTGTAGTAGCGCCGGAGGATGTCGGGGTCGGCGCTGGGCGCGTCGCCGAGGATGAGGTCGTAGTCGCCGTCCTTGAACGCCTGCAGGGCCTGGGAGACCGGTGTCTGCTTCAGCACGACGTCGACGCCGACGACCTTGAGCTGCTGCTGAACCAGTTCGAGGGCCGACTGGGTCGCCGCGTAGGTGGAGAACCAGCGCAGGACGAGGCTGAGCCTCCTGCCGTCCTTGACCCGCACGCCGTCCGCGCCCGTCTTCCAGCCGGCGCCGTCGAGCAGGCGCCCGGCCCCGGCCGGGTCGGCGGCGAGGTCCGCGCCGAGGTCGGTGTATCCCGGGGTGGAGCCGGCGAGGACGCTGGTGGCGGGCCGGTAGACCGACCCGTACAGGGTGGTGACGATCTGCCGCCGGTCGACGGCCTTCTGGATCGCCCGCCGCACGGCGGGGTCGGCCGTCAGCGGCCGGGAGACGTTCACGTTGAGGCTGTAGACCAGGCCCGCCGGGGAGCGCGTCTCCAGCGCGAGCCCCTCCTGGCGCAGCTGCGGGGCGGCCTGCGGCTGGAGCAGCGAGACGACGTCGGCCTGGCCGGAGCGCAGCCGGCCGACCCGTACGCTCTCCTCCGGGACGACCTGGAACACGACCTGGTCGAGGTAGGCGGCGCCCTTGTGGGGCGCGAGGGCGGAGCCCCAGGCGTAGCCGTCCCTGCGCCGCTCCACCACCTCCTGGTTGGGCGTGTAGTGGTCGAGCACGAACGGGCCGGAGCCGACGACCCCCGAGGCGCACCGGTCGGCCGCCGGCTTGGCCAGCGTCGCCTTCCCCACGATGCCGAGGCTCGTGGTGGAGGTGCCGTACAGGAACGGGGCGTTGGGGTGGTCGAACTCGACCCGCACGGTCCTGGCGTCCACGGCCACGCTGCGCCGGTAGCCCGACAGGTAGGTCGACGCCTGCACGGCCCGCGCGCCGAGCTTCACCAGATGGTCGAAGTTGTCCTTCACCGCCTGCGCGTCCAGCGGGGTGCCGTCGCTGAAGGTGACGCCGTCCTTGAGAGTGAAGGTGAAGCGGCGGGCGCCGGACTCGGCCTTCCAGGACTCGGCGAGCCAGGGCACGATCTCGCCGGTGGCCGGGTCCTGGTCGGTCAACGAGTCGACCAGCTGCCGGGTCACCGTGATCGTGGTGCTGCTCCCCGCCTGCTGGGGATCGAGACAGTCGGGCGCGGACGACAGCGCCGCCGTCAGCCGGCCGCCGGGCTTCGGCTGTCCGGACCCGCCGGC
Organism: Microbispora sp. NPDC088329; assembly: GCF_040685655.1. Lineage (NCBI taxonomy): Bacteria > Bacillati > Actinomycetota > Actinomycetes > Streptosporangiales > Streptosporangiaceae > Microbispora > Microbispora sp. NPDC088329. The sequence goes on along the minus strand of NZ_JBFBIP010000006.1, from coordinate 8,137 downwards.
CTTCGCCGGATTCCCGGCGGACGCGCCGGACCCGCAGGCCGCGACGAGGAGGACGGCGCAGACCGCGCCGCAGGTCGTCACCTTCAGGGGCATCGGGCGGCTCCAATTTCCTTCTTTATCTACTACTTGACTAGGTTTTTAGGCGACAAGAAAGCGGGGAATGTCCCCGCTTTCTCGTTACGATAACGGGGACACTCCCCGCTAATCAACCGATTGGGGCGTACATGACCGGACCCATCCGCGTCGGCGTCGTCGGGGCCTCACCCTCGCGCGGCTGGGCCGCCACGGCCCACCTGCCCGCCCTCGCCCGCCTCCCCGGGTTCACACTGGCCGCCGTCGCCACCTCCAACCCCGCGAGCGCCCGTGAGGCCGCCCGGGTCTACGACGCCCGGCACGCGCTGACGGCCGCGGAGCTCGTCGCGCACCCGGACGTCGACCTGGTGGTGGTCGCCGTCAAGGTGCCCGGCCACGCGGAGCTGATCAGGGCCGCGCTCGGCGCGGGCAAACACGTTCTGTCGGAGTGGCCGCTCGGCACCGGCCTCGGCGAGGCGACCGAACTGGCCGCCCTCGCGAAGCGGGCCGGGGTGGTCCACGCCGTCGGCCTGCAGGGTCTGCACTCCCCCGGCGCCCGGCACGTGCGCGAACTGCTCGACGGCGGCCGCATCGGCGAGGTGTGGGCCGTCAGCGTCGTCTTCTCCGCCGCCGGCGGGCTCGGCAGCGGCCGGATCCCCCGGTCCGCGGTCTGGGCCGCCGACCCCGCCGCCGGGGTGAGCCTGCTCAGCGTCTCGGCCGCCCACATCCTGTCCGTGCTGGCGACCGCCGTCGGCGAGCCGTCCGAGCTGTCCGCGATCGCGGCCTGCGCGGGCGGCACCGCGGTGGTGGAGGAGACCGGCGAGACCATCCCCGTGGGCATGGTGAACCAGGTCGTGCTGCACGGGTTCCTCGGGCCGCACGGGTTCCTCGGACAGCACGGGCGCCTCGACGGCGGCGTCGTCGCCTCGGTCGCCGTGCAGGGCGGCACCCCGCCCGCGGCGGCCGGCTTCCTGATGAGGATCGCCGGAAGCGAGGGGGCGATGACCGTGACGCCGGTCCAGCGCGGCGGCTCGATGCAGATCGCCGACTGGGCGGTCCGCGTGGCCCGGCACGACGGGGCGGAGGAGGAGGTTCCGGTGCCGTCACGCCTCCGCGCGGCGCCCCCGGACGTGCCCGCAGGGCCGCCGGCCAACGTCGCGGCCCTGTATCTCGAGGTCGGGCGGGCGATCGCGGAGGGCCGCGACGCCCATCCGAGTTTCGAGACGGCGGTGCGCTACCACCGTCTCGTCCGCCTCATCGAGGAGGCGTCGCGTTCCGGCCTGCGGTTGCCCGCAGACCGTCCATGAGCACGATGAGGAGCCGGTCGGCCCGGGTGGCGTCGCGGGGACCGCGCTCGGTCGCCCAGGCGATGCCGGTCGCCTGGGTCAGCAGGTCGACCGCGTCGACGTCGCACCGCACCTCTCCCGCGCTCTGGGCCCGCTCAAGGAGCCGGGCCGCTACACCGAGGAGCGTGGCGCACGAGCCGTACAACGGGGAGCCCGGTTCGCCCCGCAGCGTGGCCAGCACCGACGCGGGCAGCCCCTGGTAGGTCCTCGTGTACGCGACGAACTCCCCCAGCCAGGCGGCCAGGGCGTCCGCCGGCCTCTCGCGGGAGACCAGGGCCGGCTCCCCCTCCACCAGCTGGCCGATCCGCTCGCCCAGCACCTCCTCCAGCAGCGCCTCACGAGTGGGGAAGTGGCGGTAGAGCGTGGCGTTCGCCACCCCGGCGCGCTTGGCGATGCCGTCCAGCGGTGCGTCCGCGCCGTGCTCGGCGAACGCCTCGATGGCGGCGTCGAGCAGCACCTGCCGGTTGCGCCGGGCGTCGGCCCGCATCCGCCGGGCGCTCCCGGCACCGGGTTTCACATCGGCCCGGGAGCGACCGGATCCGGCATGCGGCACGTCGGCCCGGGAGCCGCCGGAGCCGGGCGGCGGCTCCTCGATGAGGGAGCGGCCGGAGCCGGGCGGCGTCACGTCGGTCGGGAGGCGGTCCCCCGCCGTTCCGGGGAGCATCCCCCGATTAAAGCACCCGCCCGCCCGCCTCCCGGATGGCGCCGCACCTCACCTCTAACCGCGTGCGGGCCCGCCGACGCCGGTCATCCCGGCGGATTCTCAGCGCCGGTGAATTCTCAGCGCCGGTGAATGCACTTCCCGGGGATCAGCGGCCCTCCGCCCCGGCCGGGACGGGAACCGGCAGGCCGTAGTGCTCGCGCAGCGTCGCGCCGCGGTACTCCGTGCGGAACAGGCCGCCCCGCTGGAGGATCGGCACGACGTGGTCGACGAACGCGGGCAGCCCGTCGGCCAGCACGTCCGGCATGAGGTTGAACCCGTCCACCGCCCCGGACTCGAACCAGCGCCGGATGAGACCGGCCACCTGCTCGGGGGTGCCGACGACCTCGACGTTGCCCGTGCCGACGCCCCGGCCGAGCAACTGCCGGACGGTGAGACCGGTCCGGGCGAGGCGGCGGGCCACGTCCTCGGCCCGGCCCGAGTCCGGGGAGTCCGGCGTGTCCGGCGGCAGGCTCGCCATCAGCTCCGGCGGCACCGGCCGGTCGAGTTCGAGCGCGTCCGGCGGGATGCCCAGCGTCAGCGCGAGATAGGACACCGGCCCCGACAGGTCGGTGAGCGCGTCGAGCCGCTCCCGCCGCTCGTACGCCTCGCGCTCGGTGCCGCCAAGCGTGATCCGCAGCCCGGGAAGGATCCGGATCGCGGCCGGATCGCGGCCGTACTCGGCGGTGAGCTCCCGCAGCTCCCGGGCCGCCTCGCGGGCGTTCGCCAGGTCGCCTGGGGCGGAGAACACGGCGTCGGCCGTCCGGGCGGCCAGGTGCCTGCCCTCCGCCGCGCCGCCCGCCTGGAAGATCACGGGGTAACCCTGCGGGGAGGGCGGCAGCGTCAGCGGGCCGTGCACGGTGAAGTGCTCGCCCCGATGGGCGATCGGCTCGACGCGGGACAGATCGGCGAACCGGCCCTCGGCCACGTCGGCCACCACCGCCCCGGGACCCCAGCTGCGCCACAGTGCCCGTACGACGTCGACGAACTCGTTGCCCCTGGCGTACCGCTCCTCACGGGTGGGCTCGGCGGCGCCGAAGTTGCGCGCGGAGTTGGAGTTGTAGGTCGTCACCGCGTTCCAGGCCGCCCGGCCGCCGCTGATCACGTCGAGGGCGAGGAACCGGCGCGCGACGTTGTAGGGCTCGTTGTAGCTGGTGGACGCCGTGCCGATCAGCCCGATCCGCTCGGTGGCCCGGGCGATCGCGGTGAGGATCAGCGTCGGTTCGAGGCCGTTGTACGGCGGCCCGGCGGCGAGGTTCTGCACCACGCCCGGGGAGTCGGCGAGGAAGACGGCGTCCAGCAGGCCGCGCTCGGCCACGCGGGCCGCGGTGACGTACTCGTCCACCTGGATGAACGACAGCGGCGACGCCGCCGGCCAGCGCCAGGCGCCCGGGTGCGACCCGAGCCCGCCGAGCAGGTTGACGTTGAGATGCAGTTCGCGGGTCATCGTTTCCTTTCACACAAATTCGTGCGCATCTGTCACTCTTCACCGGGCCGCTCACCAGCCCGCTCACCAGGTCACGGGCAGCGCGTCCAGGCCGAACACGGCCGAGGACGACCGGAACGGCACCTCCGCGTACGGCACGGCCGGCCGCAGGCCGGGGAGGCGGCGCAGCAGCGCGGGATAGGCGATCCGCATCTCGATCCGGGCGAGCGGCGCACCGAGACAGTGGTGGATGCCGTGCCCGAAGGCGAGGTGCCCCGGCGCCTTCCTGGTGACGTCGAAGCGGTCCAGGCCGGGCCCGAGGCGCTCGTCACGGTTGGCCGTGGGCAGCGAGCACACCACCAGGTCCCCCGCCTTGATCTCGCGGCCGCCGAGGACCACGTCGACCTGGGCGATCCTGGGCAGGCCCGCGTGCACCACGGACAGGTAGCGCAGCAGCTCCTCGACGCCGCCGTCGACGTGATCGTCGTCGCGCATGAGCGCGGCCTGGTCCGGGCGCAGCAGGAGCAGCAGCACGCCGAGGGAGAGCATGTTGGCCGTGGTCTCGTGCCCGGCGAGCAGCAGCAGGTCGCACACCCCGGTCAGCTCCCGGTCGGAGAGGGTGTCGCCGTGCTCGCGCACGAGCATGCCGATCAGCCCCTCGCCCGGCGCGGACCGCTCCCGCTCCACCAGGCCGGCCATGTACGCCCGCGACTCCTCGACCGCCGCGATCCGCTCCTCCACGCCGAGGGACATGTCGAGCCGCCGGGCGCTGCGCCGCTGGAAGCCGGCCCGGTCCCCGTACGGCACTCCCAGCAGCTCGCAGATGACCAGGGACGGGATGGGCAGCGAGAACGCCTCGACGAGGTCGGCCGGAGGGCCCGACCGCTCCATCGCGTCCAGGTGGCCCGCCACGATCTCCTCGATGCGCGGCCGGAGCCGCCGCAGCCGCTTGACCGTGAACTCGGGGCTGAGCATGCGGCGCAGCACGGTGTGCTCGGGCGGGTCGTACGCGCCGAGCAGGCCCGAACCGGCCGAGGAGACCGAGCCGGACCGGTCCTCGCGGGTGGTGAGCGGGTGGCCGTTGGCGAAGCGGGCGGAGTCGCCCATCACGGCCCGCACGTCCTCGTAGCGGGTGACGAGCCAGGCGGTCTCCCCCCACGGCAGCGTGATCGGGGCCACCGGTTCGCGGCTGCGCCGCCGGGTGAGCCGGGCGTCGGGACCGAAGCAGTCCCTGCGCACCAGCAGGGGCACGAGCGTGTCCTGGGTCACTGGGCACCATCCTCATTCGCGGGGCCCGCGCCGGGTCGTGTGCTGAGGGACCCGGCGGGAGCCGGTTCATCGCGCGGCCAGTTCCTTGGGCAGGTTGAACGTCGTCGTCTCGACCGCGACCCGCCGCTCCACCACCTCGACCGGGCCGAGACCGCGCAGGTTGCGGATGACGCCGTCCACGAGCGCCGGCGGGGCGGAGGCGCCGGCCGTCAGGCCGATCCTGGCCGCCTCGGCGAGGTCGGCGAGCCGGACGTCGCCGACGTCCTCCACGAACCGGGTCGGCGTGCCCGCCCGCTCCGACAGCTCCGCCAGCCGCAGGGAGTTGGAGGAGTTGGGCGAGCCGATCACGAACAGCAGGTCCGACTCGGCGGCGACCGCGCGCACGGCCTCCTGCCGGTTGGTCGTCGCGTAGCAGATGTCGTCGCTTCCCGGCCCCTTGATCCCGGGGAACCGCTCCCGCAGCGCGGCGACGACCTCGGCGGCCTCGTCCACCGCGAGCGTCGTCTGCATGACGTAGGCCGTCCCGCCCTCGTACGCCGGGAGGCGGGCCACGTCGTCCACCGTCCGCACGAGCGTCGTCCGGCCGGGCGCCTCCCCCAGGGTCCCCTCGCTCTCCTCGTGGCCCGCGTGCCCGATGAGCACGATGTCGTCCCCCCGGGCGGCGAACCTGCGCACCTCCGCGTGCACCTTGGTCACCAGCGGGCAGGTCGCGTCGATCACCCGCAGCCCGCGCCGCCGCGCCTGCGCGCGCACCGCCGGGGACACCCCGTGCGCCGAGAAGACCACGAGGGCGCCCTCCGGCACCTCGTCGAGGTCGTCGACGAACACCGCGCCCCGCTCCGCCAGGTCCCGTACGACGTGGGTGTTGTGCACGATCTGCTTGCGCACGTACACCGGGTGCGGATACCGGGCCAGCGCGGCCTCCACGATCTGCACGGCCCGCTCGACGCCGGCGCAGAACGACTGCGGCTGGGCGAGCAGCACCGTCCGGGGGCGCCGCGCGGCCCGCCACCGGCCGAGCACCTCGGCGACGGCGGCCTCCGCGTGCGGGGAGACGGCCCGCACCCCGCCGGGGAGGGCTCGGGGCGCCGTGCCGACCACCAGACCGGCGCGGCGCAGTTCGGCCGCGATCAGGTCCGCGGACTCGAGCGAGTCGGCCACGAGGGCGTCGGCAGGCGTCATGAAAGGCACCTTTCTTGGTCGGGATGGTTCGTACGGTAGGCACCGATTCGTCCTGAGAACAGGGAGGCGTCCCGTGCGGCAGGACAGCGGCCCGGCCCGGCGTCGCCGCGACGGCCCCGCCCGCGGACGGCGTCGTCCCGTGCGGCAGGACAGCGATCTGGCCCGGCATCGCGGCGAGCGTCTTTCATACACGCCATGACCCTTCTGGAACTGATACGGGAGCCCCGCGACCTGCGCGGCCTGACCCTGGACCAGATGCGGACCCTCGCCGCGGAGATCCGTGCGCTGCTCGTCGACCGGGTGTCCAGGACGGGCGGGCATCTCGGCCCCAACCTCGGAGTCGTCGAGCTGACCCTGGCCGTCCACCGGGTGTTCGACTCCCCCCGTGACCGGATCCTGTTCGACACGGGCCACCAGGCGTACGTCCACAAGATGCTCACCGGCCGGGCCGCGGGGTTCGACCGGCTGCGCCGCCGCGGCGGGCTGTCCGGCTACCCCTCCCGGGAGGAGTCCCCGCACGACCTGATCGAGAACTCGCACGCCTCGACCGCGCTGAGCTACGCCGACGGCCTCGCCAAGGCGTACGACCTGCGGGGCGACCACGACCGCACGGTGGTGGCCGTGGTGGGCGACGGGGCGCTGACCGGCGGCCTGTCGTGGGAGGCGCTCAACGCCGTCGCCGCCTCACGCCGCCGCCTCGTCGTCGTCCTCAACGACAACGGCCGGTCGTACGCGCCGACCGTGGGCGGCCTGGCCTGCCACCTGGCCGCCGCGCGGGCGGAGCGACGGGCGCCGCGGGTGTTCGAGCACCTCGGCCTGCGCGTCGTCGGCCCCGTCGACGGCCACGACCTCGGCGCACTGGAGCGGGCGTTGCGCGAGGCCGGGGAGGCCGGCGGGCCGGTGGTGGTCCACTGCGTGACCCGCAAGGGGGCCGGGTATCCGCCCGCCGAGCGTGACGAGGCCGACCGTTTCCACGGCATCGGCGCGATCGACCCGGCGACGGGACGGCCGAAGCCGCGTTCCCGCTCCTGGACGTCGCTGTTCGCCGAGGAGATGGTGCGGGTGGGCGCCGACCGGCCCGACGTGGTGGCGATCAGCGCGGCCATGATGGAGCCGGTGGGCCTCGGCCGGTTCGCCGCCGCCTACCCCGGGCGGGCGTTCGACGTGGGGATCGCCGAGCAGCACGCGGTGGCCTCCGCCGTCGGCATGAGCATGGCGGGGCTCCACCCGGTGGTGGCGGTCTACGCGACCTTCCTCAACCGGGCGTTCGACCAGGTCCTGCTGGACGCGGCGCTGCACCGGGCCCCGATGACTCTGGTGCTCGACCGGGCGGGGGTGACGGGCGAGGACGGCCCGAGCCACAACGGGGTCTGGGACCTGTCGATCCTCCAGGTCGTGCCCGGCCTGCGGGTGGCCGCGCCGCGCGACGGCGCCACCCTGCGCGCCGAGTTGCGCGAGGCGCTCGCGGTGCCGGACGGGCCGACCGTGGTGCGGTTCCCCAAGGGGGCGCTGCCCCCGGACCTGCCGGCCATCGGACGGGTGGGCGGCGCCGACCTGCTGCGGCGCGGCCACCGGGAGGACGTCCTGATCGTGTCGGTCGGCGCGATGGCCCCGGTCTGCCTGAGCGCGGCCGAGCGGCTGGCCGAGGCCGGGCTGGGGGTGACCGTGGCCGACCCGCGCTGGGTGAAGCCGGTCGACCCGGCGCTGGTGGATTTGGCGGCCCGGCACCGGCTGGTCGTGACCGCCGAGGACAACAGCAGGGCGGCGGGCGCCGGGTCGGCGTTCGCGCAGGCGCTGCGGGACGCCGGGGCCGACGTGCCGGTACGCGAGATCGGCGTGCCGCCGAGGTTCCTCGACCACGGGTCGCGGCCGGAGGTGCTCGACGAGGCGGGCCTGCGCCCCGGCGCGCTGGTGGACGCCGTCCTTGGCGCCCTCGGCCGGACTCCGGAGGCCCCGGCGGGGCTGGTGACGCTGGCGAAGGGCAGGTGAGGACATGACCGCCGTATCCCTGGGAATTCCCGTCGTGCGCCCCCGGCCGATCGCCGACCGGCGGGTGTCACGTCAGATCATGGTCGGCTCGGTTCCCGTCGGCGGGGACGCGCCGGTCTCGGTGCAGTCCATGACGACCACGCTGACCGCCGA
>NZ_JBFBIP010000005.1:0-403261 GCF_040685655.1 Microbispora sp. NPDC088329 | reverse complement strand
ACGTCAGGCCGATGCGTTGATCGCGTTGCTGGAGCAGAAGATCGTCGCCGAGCTTCTGGTGCTGGTCAACGCCGAGTCCCTCCCCACCGACCCGGCCACCGACACCGCCCCTGACCCGGTCGACGATCCCGTCCCCGACCAGGGCGACCAGGGCGACCAGGGCGACCAGGACGACGACGCCAACCACCCCGAGGACGCCACCGCCACCGAGGACAGCGAGAACTGCCAGGACACGGAGGACCTCGAGGACAACGGCACCAGCGACGCCGAAGATCTCGGCAGCCGCCCGGACACTCAGGCCGCCGAAGACACCGCAGCCGCCACCGCAGACGCCGACAACGTCCTGGGCGTCCAGGGCGGCCGGAACGCGGAGAAGGCCGGGGAGACCGGCAGCGTCGAGAACACCGGGGATGTCCGAGACGTTCACGGCGGCCGGGATGGCCGCGATGGGCAGGCCACCGGAGCCCCCGAGTCGGCCGCCCCCGAGCTCATCGAGTCGGCCGAGTCCGTGGAGCCCGCCGAGGAGGCCGTGTGCTCTGCGTCGAGCGAGGCCCAAGGGACCGACGCGGTCGCTGTGGGCGCCGGTGCTGCGGGCCTCGGTGACGCAGCCGGGTTCGGACAGTCGGAGGGCGACGAGTCGGAGAGCAAGCAGCAGGGAGGGACGCAGCCGGAGAAGGCGCGACCGGAGGGGACACGGCCGGAGGGGACACGGCCGGAGAGGGCGCGGTCGAGCGAGCCCCAGCAGAGCAAGCCACGACAGCGTGAGTCACAGCAGAGCGAGTCACAGCAGAGCGAGTCACGGTCGGGTAGGTCGCGCTGGGATGAGCGGCAACCGCCGGATCCTCCTGCGTGGGGCGCTTCTGCCCGTCACGCCCACGCCGGGCCTGGGCCTGCGGGGGGATCCCGGCATGGGTTGGGCACACCCGACGCCCACGGCGACGTGCGCGGCGGGCAGCACTCCCATGACCCGGACTCCCATGACCCGGGCCCTCATAAGCCGGGCCCTCATAAGCCGGGCCCTCATAAGCCGGGCCCTCATAAGCCGGGCGCAGGGCCGGGGGCAGACTCGGCGGAGCAAGGGCCGGCGACAGGGCTGGGTCCGGGGGCGAAAACATGGCCGGGGGCGTTGCTGGGCAGGGCGCCGGGGCTGCTGCTGGCCACAGGGCAGGTGCTGCCCGTCTCCGGCGTGCACCGCCTGGCCCGCACCTCCACCCTGGTACGCCTGGTCATGAACGCCGACGGACAGGTCCTCGACATGGGCCGAAAAGTCAGGCTGGCCACCCCGGCCCAACGCCGGGCGGTCTTCGCCCGCTACGCCACCTGCTGGATCGACGGCTGCCCCCTGCCCGCGACCATGTGCCAGATCGACCACGCCGACAACTGGAGCACCGGCGGGCTCACGGACCTGAAGCTGCTCGGCCCGGCCTGCCAGTTCCACAACCGTGACCGCTACCAGCACCCCGAGCGCTACACCCGCCACACAACCGGCAAAGACCGCTGGGCCTTCACCTACCACCACCCCACCCGAGCCCCGAGGCGGCGCCAGTGAAGGGGCGATACCGGGCGATCGGCGAGAGTGGCGGCCGACCACGCTTCGGCGGGGCCTGTGTCAGGGTGCGCGCCTGTGCCGGTTCGCGCGACGAGCGCGCCGGCAGAAAATCGTCCATGGTGCGAAAAACACCCGTACCGAGAGTGTCCACCTCGCGGAAACATCACTACAGGCAGAACGTCCCCACACGCAGGGCACCACCGCAGGCAGGGCAGCGTTACTTCGTCCGATCAGCGGGCGTCCACGTGTGCAGAGCCGGCGGCACGGCGGGCCGGGGGTCAGGACCCGAGGCGCCAGGAGTGGAGGTACTCCTCCTGTTCGTCCGTGAGCGTGTCGATGGAGATCCCGGCAGCCGCGAGTTTCAGGCGGGCCACCTCGGCGTCGATGTCGGCCGGGACATCGTACACGCCGGGGGCCAGCCGGGCGGACTCTCGCACCAGCCACGCGACGGCGAGTGCCTGGGCGGAGAACGACATGTCCATCACCGCGGCCGGGTGGCCCTCGGCGGCGGTCAGATTCACCAGGCGCCCCTCGGCGAGCAGCAGCAGCCTTCGGCCGTCGTCCAGGACGTATTCGTCGGTGTTGGGCCGAATTGCGAAGCGCACCTCGCGGGCCATCTCCTCCAGCGCGCGTACGTCGATCTCGACGTCGAAGTGGCCCGCGTTCGCAAGGATCGCGCCGTCTTTCATGACCGCCAGGTGCTCGGCGCGGATGACGTCGCGGTTGCCGGTGACGGTCACGAACACGTCGCCGATCTCGGCGGCCACGCTCATCGGCCGCACGTCGTAGCCCTGCAGGGCGGCGTCGAGAGCCTTGACCGGGTCGATCTCGGTGACGATGACCCGCGCGCCGAGGCCCTTGGCCCGCTCCGCGACGCCCCGGCCGCAGAAGCCGAAGCCCGCGACGACGACGGTGCGGCCGGCCAGCAGGACGTTCGTGGCCCGCATGATGCCGTCGAGCGTCGACTGGCCGGTGCCGTAACGGTTGTCGAACATCCGCTTCGTCCGGGTGTCGTTCACCGCGACCATCGGGAAGCGCAGCGCGTTCTCCGAGGCCATCTGGCGCAACCGGATGATCCCGGTTGTGGTCTCCTCGCAGCCGCCGATCACGTCGTCGAGGAGTTCGACCCGCTCGGTGTGCAGGATGTTGACGAGGTCGCATCCGTCGTCGAGCACGACGTTCGGCGCGATGTCGAGCGCCTGGTGGATGTGCCGGTAGTAGGTCTCCTTGTCCACCCCGGCGCGGGCGTGCACGGCGATGCCGTACGTTCTCAGCGCCTCGGCGACGTCGTCCTGGGTGGACAGGGGGTTGGACGCGGCCAGGGCGATCTCGGCGCCGCTCTCCCGCAGCGCCCCCATGAGCACGGCCGTCTCGGCGGTGACGTGCATGCAGGCGGCGATTCGCAGGCCGTCGAGCGGCCGATCGACGCCGAATCCGGCGCCGATCGCCTGAAGGACCGGCATCGACCGGGCCGCCCACTCGATGCGCCGCTCTCCGGCCTCCGCGAGGTCCGCCGCGATGTCCGGCTGAATCACGCCGTTGTACCTCCTGACGAGAGAGCGCGGGCCGGGCCCGCGCCCCTCGTCGTGTGCCCCGCCGTCAGTAGCGGTAGTGGTCCGGCTTGTACGGGCCCTCGACGTCGACGCCGATGTACTCCGCCTGCTTCTTGCTGAGCGTGGTCAGCTTCACGCCGAGCGCGTCGAGGTGGAGACGGGCGACCTTCTCGTCGAGGTGCTTGGGCAGCACGTAGACGCCGGTCGGGTACTCGTCGGTCTTCGTGAACAGCTCGATCTGCGCGATCACCTGGTTGGTGAACGAGTTCGACATGACGAACGACGGGTGGCCGGTGGCGCAGCCGAGGTTCATCAGGCGGCCCTCGGCCAGCACGATGATCGAGTGTCCGTCGGGGAAGACCCACTCGTCGACCTGCGGCTTGATGTTGATCTTCTTGATGCCGGGGATGCGGCCCAGGCCGGCCATGTCGATCTCGTTGTCGAAGTGGCCGATATTGGACACGATCGCCTGGTGCTTCATCTGCGTCATGTGCTCGGCGCTGATGATGCCGTAGTTGCCGGTGCAGGTGACGAAGATGTCCGCGATGCCGACGACCTCCTCCAGGGTGGTGACCTGGAAGCCGTCCATGGCGGCCTGCAGCGCGCAGATCGGGTCGATCTCGGTGACGATGACCCGGGCGCCCTGGCCGCGCAGCGCGTCGGCGCAGCCCTTGCCCACGTCGCCGTAGCCGCAGACCACGGCGACCTTGCCGCCGATCAGCACGTCGGTGGCCCGGTTGAGGCCGTCGATCACCGAGTGGCGGCAGCCGTACTTGTTGTCGAACTTCGACTTGGTCACCGAGTCGTTGACGTTGATGGCCGGGAAGAGCAGCGTGCCCGACTTGTGCATCTCGTAGAGCCGGTGCACACCGGTCGTGGTCTCCTCGGTGACGCCCTTGATGTCCTCGGCCACGCGGGTCCACCACTTGTCCTCGGAGACCGTACGGCGGAGCGTGTCGAGGATGACCGCCCACTCCTCCGGGTCGTCCTCACCGGCGACCGGTACGGCGCCGGCCTTCTCGAACTCCGCACCCTTGTGCACGAGCAGGGTGGCGTCGCCGCCGTCGTCGAGGATCATGTTGGGGCCGGAGCCGTCGGGCCAGCGGAGGGCCTGCTCGGTGCACCACCAGTACTCCTCCAGCGTCTCGCCCTTCCAGGCGAAGACCGGCACGCCCTTGGGGTCGTCGGGCGTCCCGTCGGGGCCGACGACGACCGCGGCGGCGGCGTGGTCCTGGGTGGAGAAGATGTTGCAGCTCACCCAGCGGACGTCGGCGCCGAGCGCGACCAGCGTCTCGATCAGCACGGCGGTCTGGATCGTCATGTGCAGCGAGCCCATGATCTTCGCGCCGCGCAGCGGCTGCGCCGCGGCGTACTCCTTGCGGGTCGCCATGAGGCCCGGCATCTCGTGCTCCGCGAGGCGGATCTCTTTGCGGCCGAATTCCGCAAGCGAAAGGTCGGCGACCTTGAAGTCCATGAGTGTGTCTCCTCAGTTGTCCGTCGCTGCGAGTTTAGGCGGCGCGGACGCCGTAGCGCATACGGAGGTACGCGAACCTGACACAAGAATGTGAGATTTCCGCGCGGGCGGGTGCCAGAGGCCCGGCGCACTGTCTAGCGTGGACCCCAGGAACGGGACCGGAGGCACGATGCGCATCACCGAGGCGGCCAGGCGACTCGGCATGTCCCCCCGGATGCTGCGCTACCGGGAGGCCCTCGGCCTGTTGCCTCCCGTTCGGGACAAGGGAGCCCACAGGCGTTTCGGGCCCGACGAGCTGGAGGCGGTACGCCAGGCGATGGAGCTGGAGCGCCGGTTCGACGTCTCACCGGCCGAGCTGGCCTTCGCGCTCCGGGCGCTGTCCGAGCCCGCGGTGGCCCAGGCCGTACGCGACCTCGGTGTGCGCATCGGGCGTATCCAGGCGCCACGCCGCGCGCTGGACTTCGAGAAGGAGAAGGCCCTGCGGCTGCTGAGAGGTCGATGAACCAGGAGTTCACTCCTGGGAGTGACGATCTCCCCTCCGAGCGGAGACAGACTCTCCCCGTGGACATCACTTCGAAGCTCGGATCGATGGAGCGGCGGGTGGCGGCCTTCGACGTCCGGAGAGCCCTCGACTCGCCGCTCCTCGATATCGCCATCGGCCTCGGCCTGTTCCTCCTCGCGCTGGTCCAGCTCGGCGCGTTCCACGGTTACCTCAGCCACGTGGGGATCCCCGCCGCCGGGCTCGCGACGCTGCCGCACGCCCTGCGCCGCCGTCACCCCGTCGAGGCGGTGGCCCTGACCGCCATCGGAGCGATCGCCCTGCTGTTCTTCGAGCGCAGCATCGACGGGGACATCTTCGGCCTCACCTTGCCCGTGTACGCGTCGGGACTGCTGTCCGCCTACACGATCTTCCGCGTGGCCGGCCGGTGGACCGCCTGGCTCCTCGCGGCGGCCTCGTCGGCCGGAGCCTTCCTCGCCGTCTGGTACCTCGGCCCGCACCGGATCGATCTCGCCCTGGGCGGGGCGGCACTGCCGGCCGCGACAGCGCTCCTCGCCGACCTGCGGCGGAGCCGGAACGAGGTGCGCGAAGCCCGGGTGGACAACCTGGAGGCGCTGCGCGAGCAGGCGGCCATGGCCGAGCGGGCCCGCATCGCCAGGGAGATGCACGACATCGTGGCGCACTCGATCTCGATGATCGCCGTCCAGGCGGAGACCGCGCCGTACACCATCGCCGATCTGGGCGACGACGGCAGGAAGGAGTTCGCGGAGATCGCCGCGACGGCCCGGGGCACGCTCGCCGAGATGCGCCGGCTCCTCGGTGTCCTGCGGGCCGACGCACCGCCGGAGACCGCGCCGCAACCCGGCCTGGCGCGGCTGCCGGAGCTGATCGAGCGGCACGGCGGCGAGGTCGACCTCGACGTCGTCGGGGTCGAGCGGGAACTCCCGCAGGCCGTGGACGTCTCGGCGTACCGGATCATTCAGGAGGCCCTGACGAACGCCAGGCAGCACGCGCCGGGCTGCCGCGTGTCGATCGAGATCGCCTACCGGCCCGTGCTGCTCGCGCTCCGCATCGCCGACAACGGACCGGGCCCGGCCCCGGCGGAGCAGACTCCCGCGGAGCGGACGCCGACGGAAAAGGCGTCCGGCGACGCGACCGGCGACGCGATCGGCGGACACGGGCTGGTCGGCATGCGCGAGCGCGCCACGGCCCTGGGCGGCTGGTTCGTCGCCGGGCCGGGTCCGGACGGCGGCTTCCTCATTCAGGTGGGACTGCCCACCGAATGATCAGAGTGCTCGTGGCCGACGACCAGCCGGTGGTGCTCAGGGGGTTCGCCGCCGTATTGGCCGCCCAGCCGGACATCGAGGTCGTCGGCGCCGCCGCCGACGGACGGGAGGCCGTACGGCTGGCCCGCGCCGAGCGGCCGGACGTCGCCGTGCTCGACATCCGGATGCCGCTGCTCAACGGGATCGAGGCCGCCCGGGCCGTCACCGAGATCGGTGTCAGGGCTCTGATGATCACGACGTTCGACCTGGACGAGTACGTCTACCAGGCGCTCCTGGCGGGAGCGAGCGGCTTCCTGTTGAAGGACGTACGGGCCGGGGAACTGGCCGAGTCCGTACGGATCATCGCTCGCGGCGACGCCCTGCTCGCCCCCAAGGTCACCCGGCGGCTCATCGCGGAGTTCACGCGACGGCGGGCCGCCGAGCCCCCGCCGACCGCACCGCGGCGCGCGCGGGCGCCGCTGACCGCGCGCGAGTCCGAGGTGCTGCGGCTCATGGCCCGTGGGCTGTCCAACGCCGAGATCGCGGCGGTTCTGGTGGTGACCGAGCACACGGTGAAGACGCATGTCGCCCGGCTGCTGGCGAAGCTCGGCCTGCGCGATCGCACCCAGGCCGTCGTCCACGCCTACGAGACCGGCCTCGTACGGCCCGGGGACCTCGGCTGATCGCGGGCGCTCAGGCGCCGACCACGAGGTGCAGGTCGTCGGCGCGCAGGGAGTCGGCCGTGACGTACGGCTGCTCGCTGACGACGTCGGTCATCGTCAGCGGGACGTTCAGGGACGGCACCAGTTTGAGCGCCCTGACCAGGAGGTTCGGGTTGTCGGCCGTGAACTCCTGAGGCAGCCCGAGGAGTTTGGCGGTCATCTTCGTCGTGCAGATCACCACGTCGCCCTCGAAGGTGAACGTGCTGCCGGTCAGCGTCGTCGAGCCCATCGTCTGCGTGGGCTGCTCCAGCACGGCCTTGTCCATCGTGAAGCGGAGCATCTTGACCGAGCCGGTCGCGGTGGGCATCTCGACCACACCGGTGAACTTCATTCCGGTCATGGTCAGCGAAGGCGCGCGGACCGCGGCCGTCTCGGTCGCGACCGCCACCGCCCCCGGCGCGGAAGAGACCCCCGGCTCGTCGTCACCGCCCGCCGCGGGCGACGGCGAGGGACTCCTCCTGCCGGTCAGCGACCCCACGACGTCCTGCAGGCTCGTGGGCAGGGCGCCGGTTGGCAGGGCCGTGGGCAGGGCCGTGGGGACCGCGCTGGGCAGGACGCCGTTGAGGACGTCGGACAGGCCGCTGGGAGCGGCGCTCGGGAGGACGCCGGGCAGGAGGGAGCCGCCCTGCCCGCCTGGCACGGGGTCCTCCCGCGCCATGGCCGTTCCGGTCGCCAGGATGACGGGAAGCACGGCGATCGCCAGCGCTCTGGCCGCCGGACCCGGCCCCGCGTCTCCGCGCCCGCCGTCGCCCGGTCGCACACCCCCGTCGTCAGGGCCGCCTTGGGGGCCGTCCTGCGAGTCGTTCGGCACGTCGTCGTCGGGGTCCTCCGGAGAGGGCCCGGCCGCCGGCCCGGCTGCGGACCCAACCTCGGGATCTGGGTGACGGCGAACCCGGGCGACCAGGAACTGCCGGCCTTCGCCCCCGGACTCGGCGGCGGATTCGGCTGCGGACCGCTGCGGCCGGGTCGCGTCCAGCAGTTCCTCGCCGCTGACCACCCGGCGCTCGGTGAAGGTCATCTCCGCTGCCGACGGCCCGGGTGGCACCGGTGGCACGGATGGCCTGGCGGTCTCGGTGGTCTCCGCGGGCGCCCAGGCGACCGCGAGCGCGCCTCCGACCAGGCCGAGCAGCATGCCGACCAGGAAGCCGCCCAGATTGGCGTAGACGAACGACGCGATCGAGACCAGCACGGCGACCACGCCGAGGAAGGCCCGCTGGTTGGGCTGCAGCCAGACCATCAGGCCCAAAATGATCAGCACCAGCGCGATCAGGTAGGTGGCGCCGACCGTGCCCGACTGGATGACCAGCGGCAGGGCCTGGGTCGCGAACGGAATGCTCAGCATTTCCAGGCCGGCCGCGAGCACCAGCAGACCACCCCAGAACGGCCGCGACCGCCGCCAGGATCCGCTCATCGCCGCCCGCCGGGGAGCGTGTGTCCGGCCATGTGAAGCACCCGCATCAGAAGCACTCGTGCTCGCCCGGCTCCACCGCCAGCTTCAACCCCGGCAGCTTGAACGTCGCCGCGTTGACCGACCAGGAGACCTGCCGGAAATCCTTGATGGTGACCGCGCTGGCCTGCTGACCGAACATGCCCGCCGCGCCCTCGGCGCCCGGCACCTGGTCGAGGGAGGCGGCGTCGCGGCCCGCCTCCAGCTTGGTGAAGACCGCGTTGCCCTCGATCTGGGAGGCGTCGACGATCATGTTCTCGGCGGTCACCGGGTCCTTGCCCGTGCCGGCGGTGATCCGGATGGTCACGGCGCCGACGGGCGACTTCACCAGGACCGTCTGGCACATGTTGGTCAAGGTGGCCTTGCGGATGCCGGAGACGGCGACCGGGATCTTCTGACCCTTCTTGTTCTCCACCGTGCTGCCGTACTGGACGAAGCCCTGGCCCTGCAGGGTGTCGGCGGAGACCTTGAACGTGTCACCCGAGACCACGAACGACGCGCCGATCGCCCCCTCGGCCGTCGCGCCGACCAATACGGAGGCGACCGCGAGCGCCGGCACGAACACGAGCGCGAATCGCTTCCATCGCACGCGTCCCTGCCGGACACGTCCCTGTTGAGCCATGAGTCACCTCGGGGGGGAACCAGTCAAATGTAAAAGCAAAGTTACCGACCGGTACCACCGAGGTTGAAGTGACTCACCATCACATTTCAATTACGGTGCGCAGTGAGAACTGGCGGACCGTAACGAGGATCACGCGCCGGCGTGCTGCTCCGAGGCCGCGTCCGCCCGGTAGAGATCCGGCTCCAGGTAGATCACCCGGGCCATCGGAACCGCCTCGCGGATGCGCCGTTCGGCCTCGTCGATGCCCCGCGCCACCTCGCCGGCGGTGTCGTCGTGCTCCACCGCGATCTTCGCGGCGACCAGCAGCTCCTCCGGGCCCAGGTGCAGGGTGCGCAGGTGGATGACCCGGCTGACCTCGGGGGCGGCCTCGAGCGCGGCGCAGATCTTGTCCTCCACCTCGGGGGTCGCGCTCTCGCCGATCAGCAGCGACTTGGTCTCGGTGGCCAGGATGACCGCGATCACGGCGAGCAGCACACCGATCATGAGGGTGCCGACGCCGTCCCACATGCCGTTGCCGGTTATGACGGCCATCGCCACGCCGAACAGCGCGAAGACCAGGCCGATCAGCGCGCCGAAGTCCTCCAGCAGCACGACCGGGAGCTCGGGGGCCTTCGCCCTGCGGATGAACGCCACCCAGGATTGCTCGCCCTTGAGAGCACTCGACTCCTTGATCGCCGTACGGAACGAGAAGCCTTCGGCGACGATCGCGAAGACCAGCACCGCGAAGGCCCAGACCGGCGACTCCACGGGCTGCGGCTCAGCGATCTTGTGCCATCCCTCGTAGAGGGAGAACAGGGCGCCGATCGTGAACAGCACCACGGCCACCACGAACGCGTAGAAGTAGCGCTCCCGGCCGTAGCCGAAGGGGTGCTTGCGGGTGCGCCGCTTCTCGGCGCGCTTGCCGCCGAGCATCAGCAGCGCCTGGTTGCCGGAGTCCGCCACGGAGTGGACCGACTCGGCGAGCATCGACGACGATCCGGTGAACAGGAACGCCACGAACTTCGCCACGGCGATCGCCAGGTTGGCGCCGAGCGCCGCGAGGATCGCCTTGGTACCGCCACCCGCACTCACGATGAACTCCTCATATCAATCGGCCGAGGCGATCCTATTGGGAAATCCCGGAAATCCTGGCCCGGAGTTCCGTAGCCGCCGTGGCCGATGCCGGGTCCATCCCGTACCCGAGCGCGAGGTAGGCAGTCGCGTAGTCGCACAGGCCGACCAGAGCGGCGAGGCGGTCCAGCGGGTGCACACCCTCGGCCAGGATCTCGGACACCGGAACGCCCCGGTCCTCGGCCAGCCGCACGGCGGCCGCGCGGGACCTGGTCACCTGCGGGTGCTCTTCCACGTCGCGCAGCAGGAACAGGCGCAGGCGCACGCCCTCCCCCGGCTCGTCGGCGAACGGGTCGGCGAAGACGTCCCGTCCGGCCAGCGGACCGTCGAACGTCACGATCTGGTTGTGAGTGGCCTCGGGCAGTTCCCCCCAGATCGCCGGGTAGCCCGCGTCCTCGCTGAGCCGGTCGGCCAGGCGGCGGGCCGCCACCGCGGCCAGCGGCGAGGTGCCCCAGATGACCGGAAGCGTCCCGGCCAGCTCCAATGCCAGCGTCTTGCCGGGGTTGATGAACGACTCGCTCGACGGGCGGCACCGATGGGCCAGGTCCTCCAGCCGCTTGGCCACCGACTCGAACTCGCTCTCCCCCGCCGGGACCAGCCCGAGCGCGGCCGCCGCCAGGATCGGCGGCACCAGGAGCGACCACAGCGTGGCCTTCGGCTGTCCGGCCACCCCGGTCGCCCCGCCCACCGGCACGTACGGCCCGCCCGCGCGCGCGACCAGGGCCGACAGCGGCGAGTCGGGGGCGCCCACGCCGACGAGCGCGCACCCGCGCCGTACGGCCTCGGCGGCCACGGCGACGGTCTCCTCGGTCCCGCCGGAGCGGGAGACGGCGATGACGAGGTCGGCGGCGCCGGTCCAGCCGGGCAGCCGATGCCCGCGCACCGTCACCACCGGGACCGGAGCGCCGTACCGGCACAGCGCCTCGAGCACGTCGCCCGCGAGGGCGGAGACGCCCACGCCCGCCACGACGATCGCCCGGGGGCGGCCGTCGCCGCCGATCCGCGCCAGGCCGCTCTCCACCGCCGACCGGTACGCCGCCCGCACCTGGGCGGCCGACGACGCGACGGAACGGAGCATGCCGGAGGGGTCGCCCTCCACCAGGTATGCCTGGTCGTCGAGCCGGTCGGGCTCGAACCGGGCCCCTCCGGCACCGGTCATGCCTTGCGTGCCTCGTCGACGAGGAGCACCGGGATGTCGTCACGCACGGGATAGACCAGCCCGCACGACTCCGAGGTGCAGGCCAGCTCGTCCGTGTCGGGCACGGCGCGGAGCGGGGACTTGCACGCCGGGCAGGCGAGGATGTCCAGCAGCCAGTCGTCGATCTTCAACTCGTCAGCTCCTTACCACGGCGAGCACTTCGTCCCGGACTGCGGCGACCTTCTCCGCGTCGGCGGCCTCCGCGTTGAGCCGGAGCAGCGGCTCGGTGTTGGACGGACGGAGGTTGAACCACCAGTCCGGACCGCTGACGGTGAGTCCGTCCAGCTCGTCGAAGGTAACACCCTCCCGGCCCGCGAAGGTCTCGCGTACCCGGTCGAGGGCGGCGGTCTGGTCGTCGACCCGGCTGTTGATCTCGCCGGACGCGGCGTAGCGCGAGTAGCGGGCCAGCACCTCCGACAGCGGCCGGTCCTGCTCGCCCAGCGCGGCGAGCACGTGAAGGGCGGCCAGCATGCCGGAGTCGGCGAACCAGAAGTCGCGGAAGTAGTAGTGGGCCGAGTGCTCGCCCCCGAAGACGGCGCCGGTGCGGGCCATCTCCGCCTTGATGAACGAGTGGCCGACGCGGGTGCGGACGGGCTTGCCGCCGTGCTCGGCGACGATCTCCGGAACGCCCTTGGAGGTGATCAGGTTGTGGATGATCGTGGCGCCGGGGTTCTTGGCCAGTTCCCGCACCGCGACCAGTGCCGTGATCGTGGACGGCGGGACCGACTCGCCCCGCTCGTCGATGACCCAGCACCGGTCGGCGTCGCCGTCGAAGGCGATGCCGATGTCCGCGCCCTGCGAGACGACCGCCTTCTGCAGGTCGCGCAGGTTCTCCGGCTCGATGGGGTTGGCCTCGTGGTTGGGGAAGCTGCCGTCGAGCTCGAAGTAGAGCGGGGTCAGCTCGATCGGCAGGCCCTTGAAGACCTCCGGCACCGTGTAGCCGCCCATGCCGTTGCCGGCGTCCACGACCACCTTCAGCGGCCGGATGCCCGACAGGTCGACCAGCGTCTTCAAATGGGCGGCGTAGCCCTCCAGCAGGTTCCGCTCGGTCACCGTGCCCTTGCCGGGCTCGCCGCCCAGCCCGCTGTCGAGCAGTTCGGCCGCGCGGTCGCGGATCTCCAGCAGGCCGGTGTCGGTGCCCACCGGCACCGCGCCCGCCCGGCACATCTTCATGCCGTTGTATTTGGCCGGGTTGTGGCTGGCGGTGAACATGACGCCCGGCAGGTTCAGACTGCCGCTGGCGTAGTAGAGCATGTCGGTCGAGCCGAGACCCGCGTTGATCACATCCGCGCCCCGGGAGGTCGCGCCACGGGCGAACGCCGCGGCCAGCGGGCCGGAGGAGGCGCGCATGTCGTGCGCCATCACCACCGAGGTCGCACCGGTCAGCTCCACGAAGGCCGCCCCGACGGCCTGCGCGATCTCCTCGTTCAGCTCGTCCGGCACCACGCCGCGCACGTCGTACGCCTTGAAGATCCTGCTGAGGTCGGCCACTGCACGCCCCTAAAAGTCGTTAAGTTTCGCACCTGAGCCTATAGCGCCTGATTGCCCACCCAACGAGCCCTCCAACGCGCGATTTCGCCCGGGCTCATCGCTCCCTGTTGGGCTGGGCGGACTTGAGCACCCGCAGGTGCCCCCGGCGGCCCACCTCGACCGCCTGGCCGACGGGCTCGCCGGCGGCGGGAGCGGGGCGCGCGGCCTCCCGGACCGCGTTCGCCAGGGCCTCCAGATCGTCCCCGCTGGGGGAGACGGACTCGGACGGAAGGCGCACGACCTCCCATCCCCTGGGCGCGGTGAGCCGTTCCGCGTGCTCCGCGCACAGGTCGTAACAGTGTGGCTCGACGTACGTCGCCAGGGGGCCGAGTACGGCGGTCGAGTCGGCGTAGACATACGTGAGTGTGAAGACGGCAGGCTGCCTGCAGGCGGTACGGGAACAGCTGCGGACGGGGCTCACGGAGGGACCGTATCCGGTCCGCGTTCACATTGCCACCACCCCGCCGCTCTTATTGAACGTGTCGCCACAATTCACTGTTCTCAGAAGTCGACATGACGTTGACGGGCAAAGCGGACACACCCGCGGGGATCCACCGCACCGGCGGCACACGCCTTAAGCTGGCTGCGTGAGCGAGCGGAGCGGTGACAGGCCGGATCCTGTGCGGCGGGTGCGCCGGCGCGACCGGCACGGCCGCGGCATGCGCGGCCCTCTCGCACCCTCGCACGTTCCCATCGCCAAGTCGCGCGGCGAGCGGTTCGACGACCTCGTGCTCGACGCGGTCGACCGGCTCAAGCCGCGGTGGGGCACCCAGCTCGCGTCGGTGGAGTTCGCGGTGGAGGAGGTGCCGCCGGCGGCCGAGCTGGTGGACGGCCCCGCCCGGCTGTCCTCCGATCCCATCCCGCTGGGACGGGCTGAGTCGGCCTCCGGGGAGGATCCGGCCACCGTCGTGCTGTACCGCCGCCCTCTGGAGGCCCGGGCCCGCGACCGGGACCAGCTCGGCACGCTGGTCCTGGACGTGGTCGTCGAACAGGTGGCCAGCCTGCTCGGCCTTACACCGGAGACGATCGACCCCGGCTACGACGACCGCCACTGAAGCTTCACGGGAGCACGACGCCCGGCGCGTCGACGGTCGGGGGCACCAGCGCCCAGGTCCTGGCCATGGCCAGCGGCTGCGTGGTGACCATCTGGCCGTCCTTGACCGACTCGTCGAGGACGCGCCCGCCGTACACCGGCCCGGAGCCCGGCATCGGCCGTACGACGACGCTGAAGCCGCCCTTGGTGCCCTTCGGGGGAGTCAGCCTGATCTCCTTGGTGCGGGCGGCGGGCACCTTCACCTCGACCGGGGCCGGCGCCTCTCCCTTCGTGGGCAGCAGCCGCACCTCCACGGTGGCCGCCCCGAACGGCGCCGACAGCACCAGCCACGAGGTCTGCTTGCCTTCCGCCCGGCCGTCGGCGACGACGCTGCCGAGGTCGACGGAGGCGGCGCCGGCCGCGAAGGCGACGTCCTGCCTCGTCCCCGTTCCGGTGATCTTCATGCCCGCCACGATCGGGATGTCGGACTCCAGCACCAGTGCGGCCGGCTGCCCGCCGATGCCCGTGGACAGGTCGAGCGAGGCCGCCGAGCCGGCCGGCACCTCGATCGTCTCCTTGTTCTTCAGGGCGTAGGAGCCGTCCTCCAGCACGGCCTTGATCCGCACGACCGTGTCCTGCTCCCCCGGCGCGGCGACGTACAGCTCCCGCTGACCGGCGGTGCCGGGGATGCCGGGGACGACGACCCGGGTGGCGGGAGCGGCGGCGACGGGCAGCCAGTCGACGCCCCTGCCCTCGCCCAGCACGGCCTTCACCGCGGCGGCCACCCGGCCGCTCCGGGTGCTCACCTGCAAAGCCATGATCAAGGGGGAGGGTGCGAGGTCGCGCAGCCTGATCACTCGATGCTGGCCGGGCTTGACGACGACGCCGTTGCCACGCTCGCTCAGCACCGGGCCCTCGCCGGAATAGACCATGAACGAGACGTTGGCCGGGGCCGAGTCGGGGTTGGCGAGGTAGAGCGTCATCTCCGCCGCGGCCGGCCCCGGCCCGACGAACCAGCTCTCGGCGCCGGGCTCGACGCACCGCACCCCGGCGAGCCCCCGCTGGGTGCCCGACGTCTCCCGGGCGGTCTGGGCGCTCTCCAGCCCCGCGGCCATCGAACCGGTCGCGTCGACCACGAGGGGGCCGCCACCCGCGGCGATCTCGCGCTGCCACAGCAGGCCCGGCCTGTCGATCACGTCGTCCTTGCCGCCGCTCTTCTCCTCCCCCGGGGCCCTGATCGCCGACAGGGTGGCGCTCCCGGGGGTCTGGGCACGCTCGGGGTCCGCCGGGGTCACCACGCTCACCCGGCTGCCGGACGGCGCCGGGCACACGGCGGTCACCGACTCGACCGGCACCTTGACGGCCTGAGGACGCGCCTGCGCGGCCGGCGCGGGACGGCTGACGAAGGCGACGCCGTATAGCGCGCCCAGCGCGACCAGCACCAGGGCGAGCAGGCCGAAGCGGTTCTCGATCAGTCTCCTCACGCGGGCACCCGATCTTTCCTGCCCTTGTCTTCCTTCGCTCGCCGGCGGCCCCGCGGCCCTTCCTCCACCGGCGCGTCGCCGTAGTCGCCCTCCGGCTCCTTCGTGCGGGCTCCGGGCGAGGCCAGGATCAGCACGAGCACGAGCAGCGCGCCCTGGGCCCACAGCCAGCCCCGGTGCAGCGCCCCGGCGGTCGCCGGCGGCGGGGGCACCGTCACCTGGCCCGCCACACGCCACAGGCCGCCCGTCTCCGAGAGGCTCAGCCGGGCCAGGGCGGGCTGGGAGTCGAGCGCCTGTTGCAGGGCCGGGTCGACGGGGCCAGGGACCGTCACGAAGCGGACCCCGTACGACGCGAGCGTCTGGACGTAGGTGTTTCCCCGGCCCGAGGCCAGCCCGGAGACCGCGGTCGCGAAACGGGGAATCGCGTCCCGGGGCGGTTCGAGGTCGGACTCGCCGATCAACGGGCCCCGGCCGCGCAGCAGCGTGTAGCCGACCCTGCCGTCCCTGGGACGCAGCAGAAGCGTGCCCTCGCCGGGCGCCGACTGGAGCGCGGCGAGCACCGGCACCGGGTCGCTCAGGTCACCGCGCAGCGGGTCGCCGGCGCCCCTGGTCACCCACAGCCCGGCGGCGGCGAGCGGGGTCGCGAAGGCGACCACGACGATCAGCATCGCTCCCAGGCGGCGCAGCCCGCGCGCGGCGCGGAACTCGGCGATGCGGTGCGCCTGGTGTCCCGCGGCCACCAACAGGCCGGTCGCCGCGAACGCCAGCGGCACCCCCGGCCAGGCCGCGCCGTCGATCCGGCTGACCACGATCGCCACCAGCAGCCCGAAGAGCATGACGCCCCAGCCGATCGCGACGACCATCTGGTGACGCCGCAGCAGCAGCGCGGCCAGCGCGACCGCGATCAGGCCCGCCGTCGCCCACATGGGCGGCACCCCGGGCCCGCCGGGGCTGAGCATGAGCAGGGAGTCGGCGCCGAGGCGGGGGTCGATCAGCCGCGCGTCATGCAGGCCGGACTCGAGCAGGATCCGTCCCGGCTCCCTGACGATCTGGGCGAGCCACGGGAACAACAGGACGACCGGGGTGCCGAGACCGATCACGAGCGACCGCCTGACGCCCCTGCGGATGCCGCCGAACGACACCGCGGCGAGCCCGCCGAGGATCGCCACCAGCACGTACACGAGCGGCACGAAGGCCGTGCCCACGGTCAGCAGCAGGCCGAAACCCCAGGCCGCCCGCCGCGATCCGGCGATCACCCGCGTGGCGAGCGCCGCGTAGACGGGCAGCAGCACGATCACGATCGCGGTGCCGAGGCGCCCGCCCGCCACCGCGCCCGTCGCGACCGGCAGCAGGGCGTAGGTCGCGCCCAGCCAGACGCGCGCCGGCGTGTAGGAGATCATCCGTTTCGTCGCCGCGTACGCCGAGATCCCCGCCAGCGGCACGCAGCCGAGCAGCACCACGGCCACGGCCAGCCACGTCTTGCCCAGCGCGACCGCCGACAGCCCGGCCAGCACGGCGACGTACGGCGGGGCCCAGGTCTGCGAGCCGAGCCCGGCGGCGTGATGGTCCTCGACGTAGAACCGCCACAGGTCGGACGCACCTCCGGTGACCGGCACCAGAGCCCCGCCGCCCAGGTGTCCGCCGGAGGACAGGAGCTGGGGCAGCAGCGCCCTTTCGGCAGCCAGCGTGATCACGATGAGGATCAGGCAGAGCACCACGCCGGGGCTGCTGAGCACGCGCTGGACGCCGCCCGAGTCGGTCAGCAGTTCGTCGCCGTCGTCCTCCTGGGCGCGATCCGCGCCCGCGTGGTGGCGGCCCGCCGAGTCCACCGGACCGGCTCCGGCGAGGAAACCCTGCACCATGTCGGCCAGCCGCCGCAGCGCGGCGCCCGGCGGAGTGAGCTTGCGCCGGATCGCCGGCCAGCCCTGCTTCCTGCCCTTCTTCCTGGCCTTGCGGGCCCGGCGCAGGCGCATCGGATGACCGATGACCGAGCCGAGCGCGGCCAGCTCGTCGAGCGCGTTGGCCGGCTGCTTGGCCAGCAGGAACAGCAGGGCCCGCAGCGTGGACCCGAAGACGTTGCGCAGCACCGACCGCACGAGCGCGCCGAACGGCAGGTTCGCCATCAGGACGAACAGACCGTTGCGCCGGTCGAGCCTGCGCGGATGCTCGTCGCTGGTGGCGATCCTGCGGCGCCGCCGCGCCGACGCCTCGGCGTGCCAGGCCACCGCGTCGCTCACGTTGAGCACGCGATGCCCGGCCGTACGGGCCCGCCAGCACAGGTCGAGGTCGTCGCGGAACAGCGGCAGCGCGGGGTCGAGGCCGGACAGCTCGTCCCAGACGTCCCTGCGGATCAGCATGCCCGCGGTGGAGACCGACAGGACGTCGGCGATCCCGTCGTGCTGGCCCTGGTCGTACTCCCTCGGCTCCAGGCCGGTGTCGCGCCGCCCCGACCTGCTGACGGTCACGCCCATCTCCAGCAGCACCCGCCGGTCGAGCCAGTCGCGCAGCTTGGGGCCGAGGATGGCGGCCTTGGGATCCTGCTCGGCGGCCCACAGCAGGGCCTGCAACGCACCGCCGTCGGGCACGCAGTCGTCGTGGAGCAGCCAGACCCATTCCTGACCGGGCGCGGGCGGCAGCCGCCTCAGCACCTCGTGGACGGCCTCGCCGAACCCGGTGGACCGAGGCAGGGTGAGCACGTTGCCCGCGCCGAACGCCTCGGTCAGCAGCTTCCCGCTGCCGTCACGGCTGCCGTTGTCGACGCCCACGACACGGTCGAGAGGCCGGGTCTGGCGCAGCACCGCCGCCAGCGTCTCCTTGAGCCAGCGGGCGCCGTCGTGGGCGACGACGATCGCGGTCACCGAGTGCACGTCGAGTCCTAGGGGGGTCGTACGGCTGAGCGCCGACAACGATACGGCAACCCGGACTCACCCGATCACATCCAGGCGAAACAGACTGTCAGCAGCACCCCAGACATGAATACGGGACCGCGCGCCAAGCGCACGGCCCCGTGCCGGGCTACGACCTAGACGGCCTGGCGCTTGATCTTGCGCCTCTCCCGCTCGGACAGGCCGCCCCAGATGCCGAAACGCTCATCATGCTGCAGCGCGTATTCGAGACACTCGGCGCGCACCTCACACGAGCGGCACACCTTCTTGGCTTCTCTGGTGGAACCGCCCTTCTCAGGAAAGAACGCTTCAGGGTCGGTCTGCGCACACAAAGCGCGCTCCTGCCACCCGAGATCTTCACCATCGAGCGCCTGTGCCATGACCAGATCGGTCATTGCACACCTCCCTGTCGCTCGCCCGCCCACATGGAGCCCCCCATAAAACGCCTGCCCTGTACCCACCCTTGGGAAGGCGTAACAACATGTCTGTAATTACACGCGCGTGGCGCGTGTGGCGTCAAGCGGCATACCGATACCCGGGGAAAGACCTGCTCGCCCCGGTTCGTACGCCCCGATCTACGGTCCTATCAGCGTTCGGAACCATACCAAGGCAGGTTGGGGTCGGTTCCGCGGCCTGCCTGATCGGGGGCGGAACCTTCCTCATACTTTGCCTGCGACCGATCCGGCGTGTAGATGGCCGTCGGGTCGAGTGGCTCCTCCCTGCGCAGCGGGTCGCTGAGCGGGTCCCCGTGGTAGGCGGAGGGGTCGAAGCGGACGGTCTGTTCTGCGGGACCGGCTGCCGGGGGCTGGAACGGCGCGGGCTCGGACTGGGGGTGGCCGAGCGGGTTGTCGTAGTACTCCGGCAGGTCCTGAGGGCCGGTGGGGTGGTCGGGCAGGGCGCCCTGCCGGTAGCTCTGCGCCTGCTGGTAGGCCTGCGCGAGCTGCTGCTCCCTCGGGTCGGCCGGGCCCTCGTACGCGGGGGGAGCGTCGAAGGCCGGGCCACCGGCCGCGTGGCCGGGCGTGTGACCGGCAGTATGACCGGCAGTATGACCGGGGGTGTGACCGGGGGTGTGACCGGGCGTGTGGTCGGCCGCATGGCGGGCGAACTCCGGACCGGAGTACCCGGAGAACGGCGACCCCTGCCCATACTGCTGGTTCTGCTCGTACTGCTGGTTCTGCTCGTACGGCCTGGCCTGGTCGTAGGAGGGCTGGCCGTAATCGGGGGCACCGGGGCCGCCCGGCGCGCCGGGGGAAGCGCTCGGAAACTGGCCGTAGCCGCCGCCGTCGGTCTGCTGGCCCGCGTAGCCGTACTGGTCGAACACCGGGCCCTGCGGCGGCGGGGAGTAATCGGCCCGCTGGGGCGCCGCCTCGGGCTGCGTGCCGTACGCGCCGGTCGGGGGCCGCTCCTGCTGGTAGCCCTGCTGACCGTAGTCGGAGTAGTGCGCGCCGGTCTGGACGTCCTGCAGTGACGGCGCGGGCTGCTGCGCCTGTCCCTGACCATGCCCCTGGGCGGGGGCGGGGATGGGGGCGGGGACGGAAGCAGCGGGCTGGCCGTACGGCGGAGGCTGCGGGGCGGTTGGTGCGGGGTTGTAGACGTCCTGTGGCCGCTCCTGGCCGAAGGCGCCCTGGCTCCGCTCCTGCGCGGCGTACTGCTGCTCCGGGGCGAACTGCTGCTCTGGGGCGTACTGTTCCTGGGCGTACTGCTGCTGGTGCTCGGCGTACCGGTGCTCGGCGGGCGGCAGCGCGGGGTGGGCCGGCGCGGGGTGGGCCGGCGCGCTCTGCCCGTACGCGGGCCCCTGCGGCTGGCCCTGGGGCTGTCCCTGGCTCTGACTCTGGCTCTGGGGCTGGGGCTGGGGCTGGGGCTGGCCCTGCGGCTGGCTGTGGTGAGGGGCGTCGTACTGACCCGGCTGAGGAACGGCCTGGGGAGCGTTGCGCGGGTCGCCCGGAGCGGGGTGGCCGAACTGCTGCTGACCTGGACCCTGCTGGCCTGGACCCTGCTGACCGGGGCCCTGCTGACCGGGGCCCTGCTGGCCGAGACCCTGCTGACCGGTGCTGGGGTTGTGCACGGGCATGCCCGCTCCCGGCGCCTCGCCGTACCCCTGCGGCACCTGCGGCGCATGGGGGGCATGCGGCGTCTGGGGTGCCTGCGGCGGCGCGGGCGCGTAGGACTGGGGCGGGTAGGCGTCCTCGCGCCTGCCGAAGTAGTCTCCCGCCGGCTCCCTGGCGGGCTGGAGCGCGGAGGCCGTGCTCAGCGCGAACAGCGCGCCGAGGACGGCGAGCGCGATCATCGGCAGTCCGGTGATCAGGAGCTCGAACCGGTCGCGGAACGTGGGCAGGTCGCCCACGAGCACGCCCAACAGGGCGATCACGCCGAAGACGACGCCGAGACCGAGCGACCCGGCCGCGCCCAGCGCCACCAGCCGGGCCCGGGGGGTGGGCGCGCCGGCCTTGGCGACGAGCAGCACGGCGCCGGCCACGAGCGCGCTCGAGACCGGGGACACGAGGGAGTGCAGGTTCGCCGCCGCGCGGAGGCCGAACGTGCTGCTCGACGAGGAGCCGATCAGCAAGTGCGCGATGCTCACGAGGACGGTGGTGATCACCACCGCGAGCATCGTCCATGCGGCCGGCTCGCGGAGCCGGCCGGTATCGACCTTGAGCACGACTACCCCCATCGGTCCAAAAGGCACTCGGGGAAGTTTCGCACATGCCTGACTTATGTGTTGGCAGACCCAAGAACCTCACAAGACGAACACACCCTACATTTGGCTGTTCATCCCGTTTTCGGGGTGGGGGGTCGGCGATGCCTCGGGCGGCCGGTGGAAGACTGACGGCATGCGCATCGTGTCCCTCGCCGGAGGAATCGGCGGCGCCCGATTCCTCCGAGGTCTCAAGGCCGCGGCCCCCGATTCCGAGATCACCGTTATCGGCAACACCGGCGACGACATCACCCTGTTCGGCCTTCGTGTCTGCCCCGACCTCGACACCGTCATGTACACACTCGGCGGCGGCATCAACGAGGAGCAGGGCTGGGGACGGGCCGGTGAAACGTTCACGGTGAAGGAGGAGCTCGCGGCGTACGGCATGGAGCCGCAGTGGTTCGGCCTCGGCGACCGGGACTTCGCCACCCACATCGTCCGCACCCAGATGCTGGCGGCCGGATATCCGCTCTCGCAGGTGACCGAGGCCCTGTGCGACCGGTGGCGGCCCGGGGTGCGGCTGCTGCCGATGTCGGACGACCGCACCGAGACCCACGTGGTGGTCTCCGACGAGGCCGGCAGGAGGGCCATCCACTTCCAGGAGTGGTGGGTGCGGCTGCGCGCCTCGGTGCCGGCCGAGCAGATCGTGCTCGTCGGCGCGGACGAGGCCCGTCCCGCGCCGGGTGTGCTCGACGCCATCGCGGCGGCCGACGTCGTGATCCTGCCGCCGTCGAACCCGGTCGTCAGCATCGGCACGATCCTCCAGATCCCGGGCATCCGGGCGGCCCTGGAGGACAAGACCGTCGTCGGCGTCTCCCCCATCATCGGCGGCGCGCCGGTGCGCGGCATGGCCGACGCCTGCCTGACCGCGATCGGCGTGGAGACGAGCGCCCAGGCGGTCCTGGAGCTGTACGGCTCCGCGCTGCTCGACGGCTGGCTCGTGGCCGAGGAGGACAAGGGCGTGACGCTCGACGGCGTCGTGGTGGAGGCCAGGCCGCTCCTGATGAGCGACCCCGAGGCGACGAGGGACATCGCCGCCGCGGCCCTCGCCCTCGCCGAATCCCTCCGCTGACCCCCTTCCCGTGATCTCGTAGACCAAGAGGACCAATGGCCCACATCACCGTAAGCGGCGTCGCCGGGATCCCCGAGGTCGCGCCCGGCGACGACATCGCCCTGCTCGTGGCACGGGCCGCGCCCGACCTGGAGGACGGCGACATCCTGGTCGTCACCTCCAAGATCGTGAGCAAGGCCGAAGGCCGCATCCGCCGGGACGGCAGCCGTACGGCCGCGATCGAGGAGGAGACCGAGCGCGTGGTCGCGCGGCGCGGCGACACGGTCATCGCGCAGACGCGGCACGGCTTCGTGATGGCCGCGGCCGGCGTCGACGCCTCCAACACCTCCCCCGGCACGGTGCTGCTGCTCCCCGAGGACCCGGACGCCTCGGCGGCGCGGATTCGCCGGGGGCTTCGCGAGCGGCTCGGCGTGCGGGTCGGGGTGATCGTCTCCGACACCTTCGGCCGGCCCTGGCGGCACGGCCTGACAGACGTCGCCATCGGCGCGGCCGGCGTACGGCCGGTGGAGGACCTGCGCGGCGGCGCCGACGGCTACGGCAACCCGCTCAACGCCACCGTCACGGCGCTGGCCGACGAGATCGCGGCGGCGGGCGATCTGGCGAAGGGCAAGCTGTCCGGCGTGCCGGTGGCCGTCGTCCGCGGGCTGGGCGACCTGGTGACGGACGAGGACGGCCCCGGCGGGCGGGCCCTCGTCCGCCCCGCCGACGAGGACATGTTCCGGCTCGGCTCGGCCGACGTGGTCTTCGCGCGCCGCACGATCCGCGAGTTCTCCGGCCGCGAGGTCGACCCCGCGGCCGTACGGCGGGCCGTGGCCGCCGCCGTCGCCGCGCCCGCCCCGCACCACACCACCCCCTGGCGGTTCGTGCTGCTGGAGACGCCGGCGGCGCGTACGGAACTGCTCGACGCCATGCGGGACGCGTGGATCGAGGACCTGCGCTCCGACGGTTTCTCCGAGGAGTCGATCGCCCGGCGGATCCGGCGCGGCGACGTGCTCAGGAACGCGCCCTACCTGGCGGTGCCCTGCCTGGTGATGGACGGCTCGCACACCTACAGGAACGACCGCAGGAACGCCGCCGAGCGCGAGATGTTCGTGGTGGCCACCGGCGCCGGCGTGCAGAACTTCCTGGTCCAGCTCGCCGTGCAGGACCTGGGCTCGGCGTGGGTGTCGTCCACGATGTTCTGCCGCGACGTGGTGCGCAAGGTGCTCGGCCTGCCGCACAACTGGGACCCCATGGGCGCCGTGGCCGTCGGTCATCCCGCCGCGCCGCCGAAGGACCGGCCGCCGCGCGACCCGGCCGACTTCTACGTCACGAGGTGACCCCCGGGCGGACGACCGACTGGCACACGCCGTCGCTGCGCCTGGCGGCCTCGGCCCGTTCCTCACTCGGCCGGCCGTACGACGTGGTGCGCTGGCGCAGCGGACGGCCGGTCGGGGCGACCATGGCCGCGATCTCGGTGATCGTCTTGTAGGAGCCGTTCTCGGATCCGGCCATCCGGCTGATCGTCTCCTCCATGAGCGTGCCGCCGAGGTCGTTCACGCCTCCGACGAGCACGTCACGGCAGAGGTCGTCGCGCAGCTTCACCCAGGAGCACTGGATGTTGCGGATCGCGCCGTGCAGCATGATCCGCGCCAGCGCGTGGACCGCGCGGTTCTCCCTGGCGGTCGGCCCCGGCCGGGAGATCCCCGCCAGGTAGATCGGCGCGCTGTGGTGGACGAACGGCAGCAGCACGAACTCGCTGAACCCGCCCGTCTCCTCCTGGATCGACCGGATCAGCCGGATGTGGCGCACCCAGTGCTCGTGGGTGTCCACGTGGCCGTACATCATGGTCGAGGTCGTCGGGATGCCGACCCGGTGCGCCGTGGTGATGACCTCGATCCACTCCCTGGCCGGGAGCTTGCCCTTGGTGAGCACCCACCGGACGTCGTCGTCGAGGATCTCGGCGGCCGTTCCGGGCAGCGAGTCGACGCCCGCCTCCCGCGCCGCGTGCAGCCACTCCTCGACCGACAGGTTCGTGCGGCTCGCGCCGTTGACGACCTCCATCGGCGAGAACGCGTGCACGTGGATCTCGGGGCAGCGCTCCTTGACGGCCCGTGCGATGTCGAAGTAGGCCGTGCCTGGCAGGTCGGGGTGGATGCCGCCCTGCATGCACACCTCGGTCGCCCCGGCCTCCCACGCCTCCTGCGCCCGGTCGGCCACCTCGCTCAGCGACAGGGTGTAGGCGTCGGCGTCGGTGCGCCGCTGGGCGAACGCGCAGAACCGGCAGCCGGTGTAGCAGACGTTGGTGAAGTTGATGTTGCGGTTGACGACGTAGGTGACGTCGTCGCCCACCGCCTCGCGGCGCAGCCCGTCGGCGATCCGGCACAGCTCGTCGAGGCCGGCGTCGTCGGCGCCCGCCCCCGACTGGTCCCCGGCGAGGTCGAGCAGTGTCAGCGCCTGCTCGTCGGTCAGCCGCGCGGGGTCCTTCTCGGCCTGCCGCAGCGCCTCCCGCACGTCAGCCCCGACCGTGCGGCTCCGGGCGCCCGGCAGGCGCTCGCGCAGGGCGTCCCAGTCGCCGTACACGCTGTCGAAGTCGGCGCGGCGGTCGCTCGTACGGCCCTCGGCGTCGACGGCCGTGTGCAGATCGGCCCGTCCGCCGGTGACGAGGCCGCCGAGGCCGCCGTCGGGCTCCTGCCAGGGACGGCCGAGGAGAACCGCGTCCTCCCGGGCGAGCCCGGTGGCGGGGTCGGCCAGCGCCGCCACGTGCTCGCGCAGCCGGGGGTCGAGCCACGGCTCCCCCGCGAGGACGTACTCGGGATAGATCGTGAGGCGCTCGCGCAGCGTGAACCCGGCGGCGGCGGTCCGCGCGGCGAGGTCGTCGATCTGCGGCCACGGCCGCTCCGGGTTGACGTGGTCGGGCGTGAGCGGGGAGACCCCGCCCCAGTCGTCGATGCCCGCCCGCAGCATCAGCGCGTACTCCTCGCCGATCAAGTTGGGCGGCGCCTGCACGCGGACCTTCGGCCCGAGCACCAGCCGTGTCACCGCGATCGTCGCGGCCAGCTCGTGCAGGTCGGCGTCGGGCATGCCGCGCATGGCCGTGTCGGGCTTGGCGCGGAAGTTCTGGACGATGACCTCCTGGACGCCGCCGTACTCCCTGGCCACCCGGCGAATCGCGAAGATCGACTCGGCCCGCTCCTCGATCGTCTCGCCGATGCCGATCAGCAGGCCCGTCGTGAACGGCACGCTGGAGCGGCCGGCGTCCTCCAGCACGCGCAGCCGTACGTCGGGGTCCTTGTCGGGAGAGCCGTAGTGGGCCTCGCCCTTCTCGGTGAACAGCCGCCGTGAGGTGGTCTCCAGCATCATGCCCATCGAAGGCGCGACCGGCTTGAGCCGCTGCAGGTCCTTCCAGGTCAGCACGCCGGGATTGAGGTGCGGCAGCAGTCCTGTCTCCTCCAGCACCCGGATCGCCATCGCCCGGACGTACGACAACGTGTCGTCGTACCCGTGGGCGTCCAGCCACTCGCGCGCCTGGTGCCACCGGTCCTCAGGCCGGTCGCCGAGCGTGAAAAGCGCCTCCTTGCAGCCCATCGCCGCGCCCTGGCGGGCGATCTCCAGCACCTCGTCCGGGGACAGGAAGGCGCTCGGCAGCTTGTGCGGGGCGGTGGCGAACGTGCAGTAGCCGCACCTGTCCCGGCACAACCGGGTCAGCGGGATGAACACCTTGCGGCTGTAGGTGACGACGCCTGGCCGTCCGGCGGCCTCCAGGCCCGCGTCTCTGACCCGCGATGCGTGCGCGAGCAGGGCGTCGAGGTCGTCGCCGCGGGCGCGCAGCAGGATCGCCGCCTCGGCGAGGTCGAGGGCCTTGCCGTCCCTTGCCCGCGCGAGTGCCCGGCGGGTGCCGCTGTCGGAGCTGACGTTCGGGGGTCGCTTCGCCGTCATACGCCGCACCCTACGGGGCGTGGGTCCGTCCGCCGTACCCAGCCCCCGGCGGTCCGAACGGAAGAAGTCATGGCGTACGCCCATCGGGGCCTTTGCGGCCGGAGGGTATGAGCGGTGAGCGAGATCGACGAATGGGCGAGGAATTTATGGCCGCTATTAGGGCAAATAGTGCGTTTTGTCTAGCCTCGGGAATCGCGGCGGTCCTCATCGGAGTGCCGGCGCCGGCGGCGGCCGGCGTGCTCGCGGCGCCGCACGCGGGGCACGGCGGCGGATCGGGCAAGGGTCACGCCAAGCAGGTCACGGACGGCCGCAACACGGCCAACGCCCCCACGATCACCAGCGCCGTCCACCAGGTGTCCACGGGCAGGCGCAACGTGAACGCCGCAGCGGGCAACAACGGTGTCGCGGTCACCGGCCTCCAGCAGGAGGCGAGCGTCAGCTTCTTCACCGACACCCTCAGCGGCAACTGCAAGAAGGGGGTCGCGGACTGCGAGATCAACCAGAAGCTGCGTCCGCACGAGGCCGGTCACCCCCGGCACGGCGGACGCGGTCAGAAGGCCCGGTAGTCGCGCGCCGCCATGCGCGGGCCGCGTGCCGGCGGCCTGAGGCCGCTGAGCTCGATCAGCCTGACCACGCGGTGGCGGTGCCCCCGGAACGGCTCGAGCAGTTCGAGCATGCCGTCGTCGTCGGTCTTCCGCCCGGTCAGCGCGTAGCCGACGATGCCCGGCAGGTGGAAGTCGCCCACGCTCGGGGCGTCCGGGTCGCCGTGGGCCCGCTGGCGCACCTCGGCGGAGGTCCACACGCCGATCCCCGGCAGCGCCCGCAGCAGGCGATCCGCCTCCGCCGACGCCTCCGTGATGGTGGTGGCGGTGCGCTCCAGCTTCTCGGCGTGCCGGGCCGCGTTGACGATCGTCCTGGCCCGTACGGCCTCCGCGCCCGCCCGATGCCAGTCCCACGACGGGATCGCCCGCCACACCTCCGGCGGCGGGACCACGTACATGCCCTCGGGGGCCGGGCCGGGGGCCGGCTCGCCGTACCGGCGCAGCAGGAACCGCCAGGCCCGCCACGCCTCCCTGCCGACCACCTTCTGTTCGAGCACGGCGGGCGCGAGCGCCTCGAACACCCGCAGGGAGCGCCCGATCCGCAGCCCGGCGGCCCTCCCGGCCAGGCCCGCGACGAACGCGGCGACGCCGGCGTGCCGGTCGTCGCCCGAGCCGGCGAGCCGCGCGAGCATCGCGGCGAAGCCGGCCACGTCGTCGTCGGCGCCCAGCAGCGACGGGAGCGTCTCCAGCAGCCAGCCGGCTCCCGGCCCCCACGCCTGCCCGAGGACCTCGTCGCCGCTCACCGTCACGCGCAGCGTGCCGGGCCCTTCGGGGGTGCGCGAGGTGCGCCAGATCGCCCCGTCAGGCGTACGCCTCCAGGCCGGGTCGCCTCCTCCGCGCCGATGTGGGGACAGCGTCAGCACGACGTCGAGCGGCCCGGACGGCCGCCACCGCCGCTCGCTTCGCCGTTCGGTGGAAGCCGCACGGACCATGTCAGACGTCACTGGCCGTTTCAGACGTCGCTTGAGAAGCGGACCGCGCACTCGGGCAGATTTACCCCGGGCCAGACGCGCATACCGGAGATGAGCTCGTTGCCCGGGCCGATCAGCGCGCCGTCGCCGACGACGACCTCGCGCAGCACGGCGCCGGAGGCGACGCGGGCGCCGACGCCGACGACCGAGTCCACGATGGTCGCGCCGGACGCGACGTGGCAGTCCTCGTACAGCACGCTGCCGCGCACGCTCGCGCCGGCCTCGACCGTGGCCCTGGCGCAGACGACGGTGCCGCCGGTGACCTTGGCCTCGGGCGACACGACCGCCCCGTCCAGCAGGAGGCGCTCGCCCGCAGGGCCGGGCAGCGCGGGCGAGCCGAGCCTGCCCAGCACCAGGTCGGCCGAGCCCCGCACGAACGCCGCCGGCGTGCCCACGTCCAGCCAGTACGAGCTGTCGGCGAAGCCGAGCACCAGCTCACCGGCCGCGATCAGCCCGGGGAAGGTCTCACGCTCCACCGAGACCACCTGGCCCTCGGGGATCGTGTCGATGACCGAACGCTGGAACACGTAGCACCCGGCGTTGATCCGGTTGGTCACGGGATTGGGCGTCTTCTCCAGGAAGGCGCTGACCCTGCCGTCGCCGTCGGTCGGCACGCAGCCGAACCTCGACGGGTCGTCCACCTCGGTGAGGTGCAGGGTCACCGCGGCGCCCCGCGCGACGTGCAACTCCACCTGGGCGGCGATGTCGTGACCCGACAGGATGTCGCCGTTCAGCACGAGCACCGGCGCCCCGGGCGGGCAGGTCAGGGCCCGCGCGGCGTTGCGAATCGCGCCACCGGTCCCGAGGGGGGTCTCCTCGGTCATGTAGACGATCTCCAGGCCGAAGCCCGACCCGTCGCCGAACGCCTCACTGAACATCGACGCCCGATAGGACGTCGCGAAGACCACCCGGCGCACCCCGTACGCCCGTGCCTTGGCCAGCTGGTGCGCGAGGAAGGGCACCCCCGCCGTCGGAAGCAGCGGCTTGGGCGTGCTGAGCGTCAGCGGTCGCAGACGTGTGCCCTGGCCGCCCACGAGAAGGATCGCCTCGAGACCATCCGGCGACCGCACAGAACTCTCCCTCACAGCCGCGAGGGTAGCCTAGCCGCGCCCTCCGCATGGCTCGCCGCCGCCGACCGTTGCGCGGACGTTTCCCGACGGGCGCGCAACCTCCGTTCACGAACTTCGAACCGGCGATATGCGGGACCATTTCAGGGACTGGAGAGAAATAGCCCTTTTACGGCGGTTTGCCATTGCGCGGTGCGTTGATCGTTTAGATTGGGGACCGCGTGTCAGACAGTGTCTCGTGGTGTGCCTTAGGAGGATCCGATGAGTGAGGACGCTTCGATTGAGCAGAGATCGGCGCGTATCAACACCTCCGTTCCGCATTCGGCCCGCGTTTGGGACTACTGGCTGGGCGGCAAGGACAACTTCGCCCCCGACCGCGCGGTAGGGGACGAGATCGTGAAGGTCATGCCGGACCTGCCGGTCAACGCGCGGGCCGAACGGGAGTTCATCGGCCGCGTCGTGCGCCATCTGGCCGGCGAGGCCGGGATCGACCAGTTCCTGGACGTGGGCACCGGCATCCCCACGGCGGACAACACCCATGAGGTGGCGCAACGCGTCAACCCCAGGGCACGCATCGTCTATGTGGACAACGACCCCATCGTGCTGGTTCACGCTCACGCGCTGCTGCGCAGCACGCCCGAGGGGGCCACCGCCTACCTCGACGCCGACCTGCGCGAACCCGCGCCCATCCTGCGGGAGGCCGCGCGGACGCTGGATTTCTCCCGCCCGATCGCGTTGATGCTCATGGGCGTGCTGGAGTTCGTACCCGACGCCGTTCAGGCGCACAGGGCGGTGAGCACGTTGCTGGGGGCGCTGCCCCCGGGCAGCTACCTCGCGATCGCGCACAGCGTCCGCAGCCCCTCGATGGACGAGGCCGCCGCCAGATGGAACGCCAGCAACGCCAGCCCCCTCACTCTGCGCACGCCGAAGGAACTGGAGGAGTTCTTCGACGGGCTGGAGTTTCTGCCGCCGGGTTTGGTGTCACTGCCGAAGTGGCGGCCCGAAGCCACCACGAGCTTCCGTCACCGCGAGGTGTACCAGTACGGCGGCGTGGGCCGCAAAGCGTAGGCCGCCCGCGAAGCACACCACCGGCAGGAATGGCGTACGCCTCCTCAGTTCGTGCCCGACGAATCCTGGCCCTAGCCTTCGACGGCGCGCTGATAGGCGAGGAGGTGGGCCTCGGCCGAGTGCCGCCAGGTGAACTCGCGTGACCGGGTGACCCCCGCCTGTGCCAGCGACTCGCGCCGCTCCGGCGACTGCAGCAGGGCGCGCAGCGCCCGCGCGATGCTGTCGGCGTCGGGCTCGGTGTAGGCCACCGCGTCGCCGCCCACCTCGGGCAGGGAGGCGCGGTGGGTGGTCAGCACGGGCGCCCCGCAGGCCATCGCCTCCAGCACCGGCAGCCCGAACCCCTCACATCGCGACGGGGAGGCGACCACGAGCGCCCCGCCGAGGAAGCCCGGCAGGTCGGCGAAGGGCAGGAAACCGGGGCGCACGACCTTCACCCGGGGCGGCAGCGCGGCGACGGCGGCGTCGACCTCCTCGTCCCACGCCGGGCCGCCCGCCAGCACCAACGCGGGCGGCACGGACAGGTCGGCGACCGCGCGCCCGAACCCGGTCACCAGGTTCGGCACGTTCTTGCGCGGCTCCAGCGCCCCGAGATAGGCGACGTACGGCCGCCCGTGCAGGCCCATGCGCCCGGCCACCCGGCGCACGTCCTCGGGCGTGGGCGGGTGGAACAACGTGGGGTCCACCCCGTGATAGGCGACGTCGATCCGGGTGGGATCGGCGGCCAGCACCCGGACGAGCTCGTCCATGGTGGCCTTCGAGGGCACGATCACCCGGTTCGCGTGGCGTACGGCGGTGCGGGTGGCCGACCGGAAGAACGAGGCCCTGACGGGGTCGTGCTGGTCGGGGTCGGTGAACGAGGTCACGTCGTGGACGGTGGCCACCGTGGGCAGGCCCGAGCCCAGCGGGATCGAATAGTAGGGGGCGTGGATCACCTGGGCGCCGGCGTGCCGGGCCAGGACCGGCAGGCCGGTCTGCTCCCAGGCCAGCCGCTTGTTGCGGTTGGTGATCGCGGGCGGTCCGGAGAGGATCCGCGCCGAGGGGGCCAGCGCCGCGTACCGCTCGGCGTCCGCGCGCTGGCAGACCACCGCGATGTCCGCGCCCGCCTCGTGCAGGGCCGCGACCAGTCCATCGACATACCTGATCAGGGCGCCGCGATCGGCGGGGACCGCGGCGGCGTCGACGAGCACCCGGGGTGTCAAGTGAATCGCTCCCCTCACTGGGCCCGCGCCGAGCCGGGAGGATCACTCCCCGCCCGCGCGGTCCCGCTGGTTCCGGCGGTGTTTCCGGCAGGGGCCAGGGGCCCACGCCATGAACTGACGCCTTCCCCCGCATCCCTCCCTGTCACTCTATTTCCGGCGTCCCCCGAAACGTGAGCGATATCACATGAGGGTCGTCCCCGGATGCGCCACCCGCGCCGATTCCACGGGTTCAGGCCGGGACTACGGGTTCCTTCCGCGTACGGACCGAGCGCCGGGAGGCCAGCCCGGCGGCGCCGGCGCACACGAGGTCGCCGACGGACACGATGAGCCGGGAGCACAGCACCGCGGCGGTGGCCTTGGGCCCGTCGAGCACCGGGGCGAGCGCGGCCACCATCGCGACCTCCCGCACGCCCACGCCGGCCGGGGCGATCACGACCACGAACCCCAGGCACCAGGCGAGCGCGAACGCGCCGAAGCTGAGGATCACGGCCGAGGGCCCGCTCGCCCCGAGGCCGTGCACGATCAGCGCCAGGTGCACGCCGTAGGCCGCCCAGCCCGCCAGGGCCCAGCCGCACGCGACGAGCACGCCGCGCCGGGTGAGCGGTCGTTCGAGCGGCGGGCGGCGCAGCTTGCGCAGCCCGAACGCGATGACGCCGTTGACCACCTTCGGATGCAGGGCGGCGACGACCACGGGCACGAGCAGCAGCAGCCAGGCATATCGGGCGACCGACTGCCCGGCGAGCACCGGCAGCGTCACGACGGCCACCAGCAGGCCGGTGCCGAGGTAGATCGGATACGTCAGGAAGAAGGCGGCCGCGCTGCGCGGCCGGGGGATGCCGTGGTCGCGGCCCATCTCCATCTGCGCGAGCATCGGCCACACCGACCCGGGGATGTACTTGCCGAGCTGACCCACGAAGAAGATCTTGGACGCGTCGGTGAACGCCAGCGGGGAACCCAGGTCGGTCAGCAGCGCCCGCCACATGAGCATCCCCGACAGCAGCGCGCCGAGCACCGCCACCAGCGAGCCGGCGAGCTCCGCCCACGACAGCCGGGCGAACCCGTCCGCCACGTCGGTCCACTTGCCCGCCACCGCCCAGACGCCGAATCCCAGCGCCACGAGCAGGAACAGCGCGCGCAGGAGTTTGCGGCGGCTCAT
The DNA here is from genome assembly GCF_040685655.1 of Microbispora sp. NPDC088329. NCBI lineage: Bacteria > Bacillati > Actinomycetota > Actinomycetes > Streptosporangiales > Streptosporangiaceae > Microbispora > Microbispora sp. NPDC088329. The sequence continues at coordinate 371,145 of NZ_JBFBIP010000005.1, read as the reverse complement.
CGGGACGTACGGACCGGCTCGGGCGGCTGCGGGAGCGGCGCGCCGAGGGGACGGCGGGGCGTCTTGGTCGCCACCCACAGGTAGGTGGGGACGACCGGCAGCAGCGCCCGCAGGGCCGGGCGCGGGGTCCGCTCCAGCGTGGCCTTGGCGGCGCGGCCGGCCGCGCCGGGGAACAGCTCGCCCCCGGCGAACCGCTCGGGCGCGGCCAGCACCGGGAACGTGTAGTCCCACACGTGGAAGTCCGCCAGCATCCGCCGCAGCCCCGGACGGGTGCGGAAGCGCTCGTAGTAATGGTCGGCGCGGCCGAACGCCCGCACGTACCGGTCGGCCGCGGCGGGCGGCAGATAGGACAGGAAAGGCAGCTTGTAGTGCGGCTCCATGACGCCGAGCCGGTTGCCCAGGCCCAGGTAGAGCACGCCGTCGTCGGACAGCACCCGGTGCATGTCGGCGATCACGGCGTCGGGGTCCACCACGTGCTCGTAGATGTGGTTGAAGACCAGCACGTCGATCGAGCCGTCCGGGAACGGCAGGCGGGAGCCGTCGGCGCAGACGAAGCCCACCCGTCCGCCGAAGCGGTCGGACGCCCTGCGCAGGCCGGGGACGTCGATGTCGAGCCCGAGCGTGTGCCGCGCGCCCGCGGCGGCGAGCTCGTCGGCGATGAACCCGGCCGAGCACCCCACGTCGCCGACGGTCAGCCCCGACAGCACCTCGCCCGGCTTGGCCGCGTCCCTGCCCAGGAAGTGCGCGAGCACAGCGATGATCTTCGCGGCCTTGCGCCGGCGCTTGTCCTCGTCGAGCATCGCGGCCTGGAGCTCGGAGTATTCCAGCTGGGCCGCGCGTTCCCCGCTCACCCTCGTCTCCCGCTCGCTCTCGTCGTCACGCTGCACAACAGTACCCGTGCCCGCCCCGCCCACGTCTCGTGATCACGGGGGTTCGATCAGGCGAGGAGGGTGTCGAGGTAGGCGGCCCAGTGCGGGTCGGGGTCGACGGGCGCGACGCCCGCCCGCAACCGCTCGGGGGTCCCCGGCTCGTAGAACCGCTTGATCGCCTCCGCCAGCGCGCCGGCCGAGCCCGGCTCCACCAGCAGGCCGTCCACGCCGTCGCGTACGTTGTCGGGCAGCGCCCCGACCCGGGTGGCGATCACCGGCACTCCGTGCTCGTGACCGAGCCACACGTTCTGGCTGGCGGTCGCCGACCGGTAGGGCAGCACCAGCGCGTCGGCCGCGGCGAACAGCCCCGGCACGTCCTCGGCCGCCACGTATCCCGGCCGGATCTCGACCCGCTCGGCGAGGCCCAGCCGGGCGATCAGGGCGCGGGTGTCCTCCAGGCCGCCCCAGAACTCGCCCGCGACCGTGAGCCGTACGCCGGGCACCTGCGCGAGCGCCTCGAGCAACAGGTCGAGCCCCTTGTAGGGCCGGACGATGCCGAAGAACAGCAGCCTGTCCCGCGGCTCGCGGCCCGCCGTCCCGCGCGCGCCGCGCGCGGGCAGGTGCGGCGCGAGGGCGGCCACCCGCACCGGCGCGGCGGTGAGCGCGCGGGCGAGGTCCGCCTGCTGCTCCGAGTGGGCGAGCACGCCGTCCACCCTGCGCAGCAGCGCCTTCATCAGCGGCCTGTCGTACGGCTTGGTCTCGTGCGGCAGCACGTTGTGACACAGCGCCACCACGCGGGCCCGGCGGCGCAGGCCGTACAGGATGCCGAGGTAGGCGGGCACCTGCACCGGGCTGAGCACGGCGAGGACGACGAGGTCGGCCCCGCGCGACCGCCGCCCGCAGGCCACCCAGCCGTCCGGCCGCCGCCAGTCGAGGTCGCGGCGCGTGTTCGCGTACGGCTCGCCCTCGGGGCTGTCGATCGTCTGCTGCCCGGGATACAGGAACGACGGGTACTGCGCCCGCCACGACTCGATGACCACGTCGTGGCCCCGCGCCCGCAGCCGGCGGGCCAGCTCGGTGGTGTGCTGCGCCCCGCCGCCCTTGTACGGATACGTCGGGCCGACGATCGCGATCCTCACACATCACCCCGAGATCGCACGATCAGGTCGGCCAGCAGGGCCACCGCACCGATCAGCATGCCGGATATGAAGATCACGATGGCGTTGCTCGTGAGGTAGAAGCCGTAGCGGATCACGTCGTACAGGCCCTTGACGAAACCGATGCCGACCAGCCAGAGCGCGGGCGGCATGAGCACCTTGAGCGGGTTGAAGTACATGACCATCCGCAGCACCTGCAGGATGTAGCGGTAGGCGTCGGAGACGAAGTTGAACTTCGACTTCCCGGCCCGCTTCGCATACTCGATCGGCAGGTAGTAGACGTCGTGCTGGTTCGACATGAACGCCAGCGTGATCGTCGTGACGCAGGAGAAGCCGGGGGGCAGCAGCCGCAGGTACGGCTTGGCGACCGACTTGCGGAAGGCCCGCAGGCCCGAGTTGAGGTCGGGGATCTTCTGCCCGGCCAGCCGCTCGGCCACCTTGCGGATGAACCACTTCGCCGGCACCCGCAGGACCTTGTGCGAGCCCTCCTCGGTGGTGCGCGCGCCCACGACCTGGTCGATCGTCTGGTCCTTCTCCAGGATCTGGACCAGCTCGGGGATGCGCTCGTTCGGGTAGCTCATGTCGGCGTCGGTCCACACGACGATCTCGCCGCGGGCCTCCTGGCTGCCGATGCGCCGTACGGTGCCCGAGCCGCCGTTGCGGTGGAACGCCCTGATCCGCATGTGCGGGAAGCGCGGCGCGGCCTCCTGCAGCCGCGCGAGCGTCTGGTCGGTGGAGCAGTCGTCCACGGCCAGCAGTTCGTAGGTGTATCCGCTCGCGTCCATGGCCGCGCAGATGCGCTCGACCTCGTCGATGACGTGGTCCTGCTCGTTGTAACACGGCAGGACTATCGTGACGTACGGGGTTTCTGCGGGAGTCACGGCGCTTCCAGAGGTCTCGGGCGTGGTCACGTCCGGCTAGGGTACTCTGCCCCGCCAAATCGCGGTCTCACTTCGCGGACGCCCGCACAGCCACCTGCCCCGCCGTCACGGGTGCGCGGGCTGACTTCGGGTCCGCCTGCCTGCCCGCCCGTCCGGAAATCGTATTGCCAGTCGCTCCGAGGGCCGCGAATACTCCTTGTGGTCATCTGCGCGGCGACAGCCGATGGAAACGACGGGGCGGGGTGCGCATGGCGCGGGCGAGGTTGCGGAGGCTGTACGCGGACGGGCGAGAGTTCGTGTGGACGGCCCGGATCGACTACGTGACAGGCGAGCGTGACTGCCACAGATGCGTCCGCCTTCGCGTATGGGGTGCCGGTGCCGGGAAGAACGGCCGCGTGCTCCACGTGGATCTGTTGTCCACGGCGGTCCTGCCCTGGGGGTGTGCGACCGACTCCGCCTATCCGACTCCGAAGGATGTGCGGAAGATCGTCGATCACGCCTTGACGCATGGATGGGACCCCGACCTCGTCGGGGGGACCTTCTTCCTGAGCGAGAGCGAACACGCCGGCGAGTTCGAACTGGACGGTTTCCTTCTCAGCGATCGCCTTCGGGACGACGGAGCGCCAGATCCGACCGAGCGGGTGTTCCGCGCCCGCGCGCGAGAGGCCTCGAAGCCCTGACCTTCCGATCCGCGGATTCCCGAACGGTGCGCCGCCGTCATACCGCGACCGGGAGACTCGGTGAGTCCTCACGGGGGCGCATGCCGCACCACCTTCACGACACCCGGCACACCGGCGAGCGCCCGCCGCACCCGGGCGAGGTCCCAAGAGCCGGCGAACCTGACGTGGAAGGCCTCCGGCATCAGCTCTACGTGGTAGAACTCCGGCCGGTCCACCCAGTGCACGTGACGCATGACGGCCAGGGCGTGCCCGGCGTCCTCGAAGTAGATCTCGTCGACGCCGGGCAGCGCCCGGACGCGGTCGAGCACGGCCCGCCGGTCGGCCGGGCCGCCCTCGCAGTCCTTCCGGTACAGCCGGACCGCCACGTCGGCCCTGCCCCACCAGGGGTCGTCCCGGTAGGACTCGACATGGAAGACCCCGGGCAGCCGCTGCACCTCGCCGAGGACCCGCCCTGCGGCGCCTCGGGAAGGGTCACCGCACCGACACCACCTGGGCGACGCCGGGCATCCGGCCGAAGAGCTTCTCCATATCGGCCCCTGCGGGCGGCCTGTCGAATTTCACGTAGAACGCCTCGGGCAGGGCTCGCGGCCCGACGCCGCTTCCGAGCCCGTTCCAGAGGATCCGCCGACTGTCCTCGAGCGCGTGGGCGGCGTCCTCGAAGTAGACGGCCTCCACTCCGTCGAGGCCCTTGATGCTGTCGAGCACGGCCGCCTTCTCGCGTTCGGAGGTCTTCGTACGCCCCCGGCACGGTTCGTAGAGGTCGCTTTCCTCAGGGCAGAGCTTGATCCCGATGTCGGCCATCCCCCACCAGAGGCTGTCACCGAAGATGTAGACGTTCGAGACGCCGGGCAGCGCCTCCAGGCGACGCCGGAGCGCGTCCCAGTCCCCGGGACCGAGATGGCCGGTATAGGACTCCGGCATGTCGTCGACTCCGGTCACGCTCGCGACCTTGAGGCCCGACGGGTCGTCGGACAGGCCTTCGCGGAAGCTCTCGAAGGCCTGTTCCTTCGACTCGAAGTGGAAGTCCCGGATCTGCGGAAGCGCGTGGAGCGCGGCCTCGATCGCCCGCCTGTCCTCGGTCGTGGCCGTGCGGTGGTGGCAGTTCGGCCAGACCTCGGTGCTGTTCCGGTCGCAGAGGTAGGCCGAGAAGGACCCGCTCTGCGGCCGGGAACCGTCCGGCGGGGGCAGCGGCCAGCCGGACCGCTCGTAGAACCGCCACCCGGCGATCCCGAGCGCGATGAGGCCGGCGAGGAGCACGACCACCAGCCCGGCGATGACGAGCGGCTTCCGGAGGGCGTACATCCGGAATGCCGGCTCCGGCCGCTCGTCACCGGAGGACAATTCCTCCATCGCAGGGGAATCCACACGCCGCACCCTAGATCTAGCCGCGCCCTGGATCTAATCGGTGGGTACGGTCATCCAGACGTCGATGGCGAGCGACCAGGTGCCGTTGGGCGGGTCCACCAGGGAGCGCTCGTCCTGCCGGGTGCGCAGGCTCATCACCCGGGTCGCCGGGCCGTACGCCATGAGCTGCTCGGGCTCGGCGGCGAGCAGCACGGGCACGCGGCCGGTGCGCCGGACGCCCTCGACCAGGCGCAGCACGTCGGCCGGACGCGGCACGTCGCGGCCGGGAACGTGGACCACCCGGGCCGTCGGCACCCCGCACTGGCCACGCACGACCTGCGTCAGCCGGTCGCCCGTGACGCGCTCGGCGACGAGCACGGAGGCGTTCGCCGGGATCGCGCGGCACAGACCCGCCACCGCTGCGGCCTCCCCCCGGTTGACCGGCGAGAACGCGGTGCCGATCGAGGTGATCGCGGGCGGGACCGCCAGCAGCAGCGCCCCCACCGCGACGGCGGCCCGCGAGCGTCCCGGACGGGCGGTGAACCAGCCCGTGCGCGCGAGCCGCCGCGAGAGCCACCGCAGGCCCCAGACGGCGAGCAGCACCAGCCCGGGGATGACGATCGGCACCAGCCTGCGGGACGCGAAGGGGTGGTCGGGGGTGATCGCCGGACGCCAGAGCGTCGTCACCGTCGTCCACCCGATCACGGCCAGCGGCAGCAGCCAGCCGAACTCCCCACCCCTGATCAAACGGCGCGCGAGCACGGCCGCCGCCACGGTCGCCAGCACGACGGCGGGGATCCCGGCGTACCAGAAGAGCCAATTCAGGGAGTGCTCGTAGTACAGCCGCGACCCGTCGCCGGGCAGGCCGTTCGCGACCTGGGTCTTCTCGATGAAGTCGGCCGTGAGCCGGTCCTCGGGCGTGACCGCGACACGGCGCACGGTCTGCACCCAGGGTCGTACGGCGAAGCCCGCCAGGACCAGCACGACCAGGGCCGCGGCGGCGTCCGGCAGCCACCGGGCTCCCGTAGGAAGCCGGCGCGCGCGGGCGGCGATCCAGGGCGCGAGAGCCGTGCCGGCGACCGTGAGCACCACGACGACGGCGCAGATCGCGAGCAGGGGCATGAGCGAGCCCGACAGATACTCCAGGTAGGGCCGGGCGAGGACGTAGCCGCCGGTGAACCCCCACAGACCGCCCACGACCAGGCCGGCCAGCAGGGGCACGCCCAGCCGCCCCTCGGGGAAGGACCTCGCGCGGGGTGTCCGCCGGAGCGCGATGAGCACCCCCGCGAAGGCGAGCACGGGGAGCACGTCGCGCAGTCCGTCGATGCGCACCAGCAGCGCCAGCCCGAACGACAGCCCCGCGAGCGCGGCGGAGGCGAAGCCCGCGGCGGGTGGTGCCGCTCCGAGCGCGGCCCGGAGCCGGGCCCGCGCGTCGAGCAGCAGATTCATCCCGCCGAACAGCAGGATCAGCGAAGGGATCTCGCTGAACGTCGTCCGCGACGTGTAGAGGATCGGCAGGCTGACCGCGAACACGAGGGCGGCAAGAGGCGCCCAGCGCGCGCCCACGAGCCGCGCGGCGGTCCCGGCGACGGTGAGCACCGCGAGCGCGCCCAGCACGGGCGGCACGAGCAGCAGGCCGGGGACGCCGCCCAGCCAGTGGCCGATCGCGTGGATCATCGGCGGCCCGGCCATGAACTGCGGGGCGATCCCGCCGTCGACCGCGTAGAACCCCATGCTGTCGAAGCGCAGTGAGGGGTCGGGGCCGCCGAAGTCCCCCACGGGGACCGGCAGCGACCCGTGCCGGGCGAGCCACACGGCGTACTGCGCGTAGGTCGACGGATCACGCCGGATGATCAGTTGCTCGCCGTGCAGGAGTCCGTTGAACACCCCCGACCCGAGCGCCACGGCGAGTGTGGCCGCCGTCGCCCACCGGTGCCGTGCGGCGCTCCCGGGCAGGCCGCGCAGGCCGTACGCGCACAGCAGGAGGGCGGCGGCGCCGCCGAGCAGCGCCATGGGCAACGGCCGGAACCATCCGAGCAGCAGCAGCGGAAGCCCCGCGAGCAGCCACCCGTTCAGCGCGAGCGCGGGCACGACGGAGACGGCCGCGAGCGTCCTGCCCGCCGCCTCCTGCTCCCGTGGCAGCCGTGAGTGGCCGGATCTGTGCACTGGAATGCACCCGAGACTAGCGGTCCGTCCCGTAGCCCGGCCTTCACCGGGCGACCCGGCCGCCGCGCGCGTCGCCCTCGTCCACAGGCATGAGTCGTCCACAGGCGCGGGTTGTCCACAGGCAGGGGCGGGGCTCGCACGGGGCTTCCGGGGAGCCGGTAGCGTACGCCGGGAGGCAGGCGGGGGGGCGCATGAGGGTGTCGGACAGCCGGGGCTCGGCGCCCTGGCCGGAGCGGGACGAGCCCCCGCACGGGCCCCCGCGCGAACGCCCCGGCCCCGCCCGACACCGGCTGCGCGGGCGTCTGGCGCCCCGCGACCCGTTCCACCCTCTGGCCTGGGCGCGTGCGGATCTCCCCATGTGGGCGCGCCGGCATCGGTGGTTCCTCGTGGTCTTCGGGCTGGGGGCGCTCCTGCGGCTGGTGACCGCGCTCGGGTACCGGCCCGCGCTGTGGTTCCCCGACTCCTACACGTACGTCGTGACGGCCATGCGGCCGAGGCCGGACCTCGTCCGCCCGGCGGGCTACTCGATGTTCCTGAGGCTGCTGGAGGCGTTCCACAGCTTCGCCCTGGTCGTGACCGTCCAGCACATGCTGGGTCTGCTCGTCGGCGTGATGCTCTACGTGACCGTCCTGCGACGCGGCGGCCCCCGGTGGGCGGCCGTCCTGGCCTGCGTCCCGGTGCTGCTCGACGCGTATCAGATCGAGCTGGAGCACCTGCTCGTCTCCGACTCGCTGTTCACGTTCCTGGTCGTGGGTGCGGTGTGCCTGGCGATGCGCCGCCCGCTGACGCCGCGCTCGGCCGCCGCGCTCGGTCTCGTGCTGGCCGCCGCCACGCTGACCAGGACCGTCGGGCTGCCGCTGATCGCGGTCTTCGCGCTCTTGCTACTCGCGTACGGCGTGCGCCGGGCGAGCGGAGCGATGCGCCCGGGCAGGGCGGTGGCCAGGCTCACCGTGCCCTTCCTGGTGGCGGCGCTGCTGCCCGTCGCGGGCTACGCGGGCTGGTTCTACGCGACCTACCAGCGCGTCGGGCTGGTCGGCTCCAACGGTGTCTTCCTCTACGCCCGCACGATGTCGTTCGCCGACTGCTCGGTGATGAAGCCGCCGGCCGACCTCGCCGTGCTGTGCGACTCCCGGCCTCCCGCGTCCCGGCCCGCGTCCCAGGAGTACATCTGGAACGCGCAGTCCCCCCTGGTCCGGCTGCCCGGCATCACGTTCACCGAGGAGACCGACGCCCTGGCCGGGAGGTTCGCCTCTCTCGCGATCCGCAGCCAGCCGCTCGACTATCTGGGCAGCACGCTCGCCGAGCTCGGCAGGTCGTTCACACCGGGCCGGCCCGTCTACCCCGATGCCGAGACGTACGGGTACTACGAGTTTCCGGCGACCGTGCCGCCGCCGCCCGGGCGGCACCCCGCGGTGGTGGGCAAGGAGTTCGCGCAGCGTTACGAGCGTGGCTCCCTCACGGTGCGCATCTCCGAGCCGTTCGCGGGCGCGATGCGGGCCTATCAGGACGTCGCGCGACTGCCGGGCACGCTGCTGCTGGCGATCCTCCTGGTCCCCCCGGCCGCCTGGGCCGTCAGGGCCCTGCCGGCGCGCGTGTCCCGGAGGGCACGCACGACCCGCGCGGCGTACGCGGGTCCAGAGCCCGCGAGCCGGCCCTCTCAGAACCGGCGCGCTCAGGACCGGCCCTCCTCGGGACGGGCCTCGCCGAGGTACGCCCCCGGGAGTTGGGGCATCGCCTGGGTGACGGCCTGGGCGCTGCTGCTCGTCCCGCCCGCCACGGCCCAGTTCGACTACCGCTACGTCCTGCCCGCGGTGCCGCTCGCCTGCCTGGCCGCCGCCCTGTCCGTTCGGGGGCTCCACCGACGGACCTGACGGCTACGACCTGGCCAAACGGCCCACACAACATCAAATTCAGGTAAAGGCAAACTCATTCTCATACCCAAAATGTCGGCGTTTAGTATGCTCTGCCCCTGGATCAGGGGGGCGTGGCACGGCGTGATCGCGGCCCGGATCCTCCCAATCGCGGCGCCCGCAGACGCTCTCGTGACCTACCCTCGGAGCGCGACGTGTGATCGCCAGGCAAGGAGGACAAGTGTGCGAGCGAACCAGTAATCCTTCCGGCCTCTCGCCCGCTCCTCCGGTCACCACACACCGGCGTCCGGCTGCCGATTCCCGGGCGGGCGCGCGGTGAGCGAGCGCAGGCGCGTCGCCGCGCGTACCAGTCCTCCGCAGGCTCCGTCCGACCAGAGAGTCTGGGGTCCCCCGGACGCCGGCTCGTACGACGGGGCCTTCGAGCCCCCGCGAGGCCGCGGATCGGCCCCGGCGCCCGCCGGGTACGCCGACATGCCGGTGGCCGCCACCCCCGCCGGCTACGCCGAGATGCCGGGGAGGCGAGGCGGGCAGCGCCCGCCCCGGGACGACCACCCTCCGGAGGTCTACGACGAGGGACGCCGCCGAGGCGGGCGGCGCGCCGAGCCGAGCGGTCCGCCCGAGCCCCCGTACGACCCCTCGTACGAGGAGGAGCCGCCGCGGCGACGCGGCCGCAGGCGCGGCGGCGACGAGGAGACCGGCCGCAACCCGGTCCCCACCGCACCCACCGTCGCGAGCCGTGCGGCCGGGGGCGGCGCTCTCCCTCCGGACGGCAGGCCGCCTCGCCGGCGTGGCGGAGGCGGTGGCGGCGGCCGGTCCCGCCTCGGGATCGGCGGATGGATCAGCGTCGTGCTCACGTGCGTGATGGTGATCGGCACGCTGACGGCCTACAAGGTCTACCGGAGCACCATCGGCCTGTTCAACGTGGGCAAGTCCGGCGACGACCTCGACAAGAACCGCCCCGTCAACGAGACCGGCGCGATCAACGTGCTGCTCGTGGGCTCGGACACCCGTGCGGGAGACAACAAGAAGTACGGCCAGCACCTGGTCAACGACGGCGAGCGCACCGACACGATCATGCTGCTGCACGTGTCGCCCAACCGTGACGGGGCGACGCTGCTCAGCTTCCCCCGCGACTCCATGGTGATGATCCCCGCCTGTTACAACAGGAACAGGACGGTCGTCCCCGCGCATCTGGGCATGATCAACTCGGCGTTCTCCGACGGCGGGATGATCTGCACGCGCCGGACCATCGAGAGCCTCACCGGGATCCGCGTCCACCACTACGTGAAGGTCGACTTCACCGGCTTCAAGAACATCGTGAACGCGCTCGGCGGCATCGAGATCTGCCTGCCGCAGGCCGTCAACGACAAGAAGTCGAAGCTCACGCTCCCCGCCGGCAAGCAGACCGTGAAGGGCGAGGCGGCGCTCGGCTATGTGCGGCTGCGTTACGGCCTCGGCGACGGCAGCGACATCTCCCGGATCAAGCGTCAGCAGGTCTTCATCTCCCAGGTCGTGAAGAAGGCGACCAGCAGCGCCCTGCTCACCGACCTCGGCAAGCTGCAGAACTTCATCGCCGCCGCGGCGAGGTCCGTCACCATGGACGACGCGCTCAACACCGAGGAGCTCCTCAAGATCGCGCAGAGCGCGCAGAAGCTCTCGGCGAAGGGCTTCAAAGCAACCACCGTGCCGTGGGAGCCGTACGTCGCCGACAAGAACCGCGTCCAGTGGAAGCAGCCGGCCGCGGGCAACCTCTTCAGGGCCATCGCGAACGACACCGAGGTGGCCCCCACCGCCTCCGCGAGCCCGGCCGCGTCCGCCGCGCCCTCGGGGCCGGTGGTCACCAAGCCGCAGCAGGTCAAGGTGCAGGTGTTCAACGGCACCAACACGAACAACCTGGCCAAAGAGGTCGCCGAGGAGCTGACCGGGCTCGGCTTCAACGTCGTCGGCGTCGGTGACGCGAGGAAGCCCGGCGGCATCGACCAGCCGAAGACCATGGTCCGCTACACCGGTCAGGGCTGGAACTACTCGAAGATCCTCGTCGGCAAGCTGGTCAACCCCGTCAGCCCGGAGACCGGCAAGGTGGCGAGCGGCATAGTCACGCCGTTCACCCCGTCGTCGCCTCCGCCGGACGCACCCAAGGGCAAGGTGCGCGGGCCGATCATCCAGCTCGTCATCGGCGCCGACTGGAAGGGTGTCCGCTCCCCCATCAACCTGGGCGACAACGTCGTCACCTCCGACACCAACCCCTGCGCGAGCTGACCCACGTCGCGCCCTGCCCACCACCCGGCCGGGGCTCCAGGCCGACCACCTTGGCGGCGGAGCCCTGGCCCGGTCCGCGTCCGGCGGCCTGACAGAGGAACACGACAGGTGTCACGTTGGTTACGTTCGGCCCCAGAGGCGACATCAGCGTTCAAGAACGTTAGGGTGAGCACCTGGCGAACGCGCCCTGTTCGCCCGTTCGGGCTGATGCGCCGGGGCGCCTTCGCTAGTGTCCGAAAGGACGCGGCGACGCACCCCAGGTCGTAGCCGTTCCCCGAGCCTCCAACAGATAGCTGAGCGTTTCTCCCGTGAGTGACCCCCGCCATCAATCCCCGGTTCCCGGTTTCCCCCAGGGCGTCGACCCCGATGCCGAAGAGGCTCCCACCGGAGTGATAGGCCGCATCACCGGAGAGTGGCCCGCCCCGGGCGGCGGTCTGCCGCAGCGGGAGCCGAAGACCGCGGACCGCCCGCAGACACACGGCCGCCAGACACACGAGCCGCAGACACACGAGCCGCATGAGCACGGGCGACACGAGGGCGGTCTCCCGGCGGCCGGCGACGAGAGCCCGGCCGCGCCGCCGCACGGGCGCCATGAGAGCGGCGAGAGGGCCGAAGAAAGCGCGGCGGGCGCGACAGCCGCGGCCGCGGAAGCGTTGAGCGCCGAAGGCCCGGGTGCCCCGTTCACCGGTTCCGCCCCCGCCGAGGCCGCGCCGCACGACAAGGCGTACGAGCAGCCGTACGAGAAGCCGCCCCTGCCCACGCGCAAGCCGCGGAGCGCGGGGGACCGGAGTGCGGCGTCCATCGGTTCGGCGTCCATCGGTTCGGCGCCCGCCGGCTCCGGGACGCAGGACAAGCCGTACGAGAAGCAGCCCCTGCCCGTACGGAAGCCGCGCAAGCCGGGTGCCTCCCGCCTGGGCATGCCGCCCGCGTCCGCCCCGCAGCCGGACGGCTTCGACTACTTCTCCGCGGGCCGGGACCTGGACCGGCGTAACGCGGAACCGCAGGGCACACCGCCCATGAGCGCCGCCGAGGGCCCCGCATGGCCGCAGGCGTTCCCCGACAACGGTCCCCGCAACCTCTCCGACGCCTTTCCCGGCGTCGGCCGGCGGTCGCCGGGCGGCGCACGAGACGGCTTCGGCTCCCAGGACGGCGCCGACGTTCCCACGCCTCCCTTCGGTGACTCTCCCGCCTTCCCCTCGCCGGCCTTCGGTGCCGGGCCCGAGCCGCTGGGAACGAGGTTCCCCGGTTTCCCAGAACCCCCCGGCTTCCCCGAACCGCCCGCCTTCCCAGAACCGCCCGCCTTCCCCGAGCCTCCGGCGTCCGCGGCCGGCAGGACGGCGAACCCCTTCCTGGACACCCCCCCGTCCGGTGCGGGCCCCGCCTTCCCGCCGGACGATCCCTTCGGCGCCGTTCCGTTCCCCGATACCGCCCCCGGCCCGCGCGGCGGGCGCGGCGTGCCGGACGCCTTCCACGCGGCCGCCCCGGCGGCCTTCAGCCCCGCGCCCACGCCGGACGCACCGGCCCACGCATGGCCTGGCCAGGACGCCGATCCCGCGCAGTGGGATCCCTGGCGACGCTCCTCCCCCGACGGCGCCGACGGTGTGAACGATCCCCGCCAGACCGGTCCGCTCGGCAGGCCGCTGCGCGCTCCGCTGCCCGCCTGGGCCGAGGCACCCGTCCGGCCGGACGACCCGTTCGCGCGAGGCACGGGACAGCGGGACGGGCTGGAGGACGAGCCCGAGCCGGAGCCCGCTCCCCGGGCCAAAAAGCCCCGCGACCCCTACCTGGACAACGTGAAGTTCGTCGGCATCGCCCTGGTGCCGATCGGGCACTCGCTGGTCCCGACGCTGGCGGCCGACTCCTCCCGGGCGGCGTATCTATTCATCTACGTCTTCCACATGCCGCTGTTCGTCATCGTCAGCGGCTACCTTTCCAGGAACTTCTGGAACTCCAACGCCAAGACCAACAAGCTGGTCGACACGTTCCTCGTGCCGTACGTGATCGTCGAACTGGGGTACGCCCTGCTGCGCACCGCCTTCGGGCACAAGTTCAGCCTCACGATCATGGACCCGGCCTGGTTGAACTGGTATCTGCTCGCGCTGCTGTTCTGGCGGCTGTCCACACCCGTGTGGAAGCGGATGAAGTACCCGTTCGTCATCTCGATCGCCGTGTACCTGTTCGCCGGGTTCTCCGAACTGTCCGGCGACTTCAGCATGGACCGCTTCTTCGGACTGCTGCCGTTCTTCGTCCTCGGCCTCGTGCTCAAGCCGGAAGTCTTCGACTTCCTCAAGCAGCGCTGGGTGAGGGTGCTGTCGGTGTTCGTGCTGGTGGGCGCCGCGGGCGTGGCGATCTTCCTGGTGAAGAACTACTCGATCAAGCTCGGCCCGATCTACTACAAGGACAGCTACAAGGACCTCCACCTGGTCTGGTGGAAGGGCATGCTGCTGCGCACCGGCCTGCTGGTGGCCGCGCTGGCCATGTCGGCGGCCGTGATGTCGCTGGTCCCCCGGCGCCAGACCTGGTTCACCGACCTCGGCACCCGCACGCTCTACTGCTACCTGCTGCACGGCGTGCCCGTGATGATCGCCAAGGAGATGGGCTGGCTCAGCTTCTCCTGGCTGTACGGCCCGCTCGGGGTGGCGGCCATCGCGTGCTCCTGCTTCGCCCTGGCCATCGTGCTGTGCCTGCCGGTGACCCGTAAGGCGTTCAAGTGGCTGCTCGAACCCCGGCTGGTCTGGCTGTACAGAAGGCCGAGCGGGCAGGTGCCGCAGCCGGCGAACACCGGAAGTTAAGCCTCATTTCGGGAGGCATTCACTTCGCACATCCGGTCACTTCGGATGACGCGGTCAGCCTCCCCATATGAGGGTATGCGTCGGCACGACAGTCCATCACCCGGAGGACGCGCGGATCACCCACCGGCAGATCCGGGCGCTGCTCGACGCGGGGCACGAGGTGACCTTCGTCGCGCCGTTCACGCACTGTAACGTGACGCCGCGGCCGGGCATCCGGGCCGTCGACGTGCCGCGGGCGGTGGGCCTGCGCCGGGGAAGGGCGCTGCGGGCCGCCGCCTCCGCCCTGCGCACGGCGGCGCGGGACGCCGACCTGCTGCTCGTGCACGACATCGAGCTGCTGCTCGCGCTGCCGCGCAGGCGGCCTCCCACGGTCTGGGACGTCCACGAGGACACGATCGGCGCGCTGGGCGCCAAGACGTACCTGCCCGGGCCGTTGCGGAGCGTCCTGCCGCCGCTGATCCGCGCGGTGGAGGGCCGGGCGGAGCAGCGGCTCCACCTCATCCTCGCGGAGGAGTCCTATCGTGAGCGCTTCCCCGGCGCGCATCCCGTGGTGCCCAACCACACGTACGTACCGCCGGCGCCGCCCCCGCCGCCCGGGGACTCCCGCATCGTCTACGTGGGTCACATCTCCCTGGCGCGCGGCGCGGCCGAGATGGTGGAGATCGCCCGGCGGCTCCGGCCGTACGGCGTCCGCCTGGACCTGATCGGACCGGCGGACGCCGCGGTGCGTCCGATGCTGCGTGACGCGCAGCGCGCGGGGCTGCTCGACTGGTTCGGATACGTCCCCAACACCCACGCGCTGCGGATGGCCGAGGGCGCCCTGGCCGGGCTGTCCCTGCTGCACGATGTGCCGAACTACCGCGAGTCGACGCCCACGAAGGTCGTCGAATACATGGCCCGCGGCGTCCCCGTCGTCACGACCCCGCTGCCGAGGGCGGCGTCCCTGGTGGGCCGGGTCGACTGCGGGACGATCGTGCCGTTCGGCGACGTCGGCGCGGTGGCCGACGCGGTCGTGCAGTGCGTGCTCCGCCTGCGCGCGGATGCCGAACGGCGTGCCGCGATGGGCGTCCGGGGCTACGTCGAGGCGCTGAACCACTACCACTGGCCGGCCGTGGCCGGGGAGTTCGTCGCCCTGCTGGAGCGCTGGGCCCAGGCGCCGAACCACGTTCCGGCCCTGAGCCCCGGCCGTACGGTCCCGGCCTGACCGCCGCTCAGGGCCGGCGGGACGCGGCCAGCAGGCGCAGCCCGGCGACGGCGAGGCCGGCGGCCTGAGTGAGCGCGCCCGCGACCTCGAACCACTCGGTGCCGGCCACGAGCCCGATCACGTGCAGCGGCGGCCACGCCATGATCGCGACGGCGGCCCAGAGCGGCACCACGCGGGCACGGAGCAGGGCCAGCCCGAGCAGCAGCGTGCCGACCAGGTTGCCGAGCACGAAGAGCAGGAACACCCAGACGGCCGACGGGTCGCTCTGGGCGCCGTCGAGGACCGCCGCGTAATCAGCGAGAGGACCCCCGCGCTCGACCATGACGGTGGCGGTGATCCCCGAAAAGGCGACGGCGAAGTAGCAGATGTATCCGGCCGCCATGAGGGTCGCGCCGAGGAAGCCGAGCCTGCTGCTCCGGTCTCCGATGAGGCGCCTGGCGCCGAGGACCGCCGGGACCATGAGCAGGCTGCCCAGCATCGCGGCGACGGTGGCCAGGCGCATCTCGCCGGGGTGAGCCGCCGTCAGCGCCAGCGCCTGCGCGCCGGTGGCGTCGCTTCCCCCGTGGCGTGTGGCCCAGGCGTACGTCGCGTTGGCGACGACGAAACCCAACGGCGCGGTGAACAGCGCCAACGCGAGCGGCGCATGACGAGTGTGCGGCGGAGCCGTGTCCATGACTCTCCTTGGGCCGGGACGGGGTCAGGCGTGGGAGCGCAGGGCCGGGGCGAGGAACGCGACGCATGCGAGGGTGAGCACGATCCCGGCCGCGGCCACCGCGATCGCCGGCGCCGGGACCCCGTCGGCGAAGAACGCCGGCACCGCGGTGAGCGCCGACAGCAGCCTGGTGACGATCACGGCCACCACCCCGGCGCGGCTGCCGCGCCAGGCCGGCACGACGCCCACCACGGTGATCAGGCCGAGTACGCCGTCGGCCAGGGCCACCGCGAACGGCGGGTGCTCGCCGTCGCCGAACGGCACGGAGATCACGTCGATGAGACCGAACAGGCCGGCGATGACCAGGCCGGCGACGAGAAGGACGGAGCGTTTCATGGGCTTCTCCTGAGCTGCGGGATACCGATGTCCGCAGTGTGCGCGCGCCGGCCCCGCCGGCGGATCCGGGCCGCCCCCGGTCCGATCTCCGTGCTGGCACGTATTCACCCCGGCCGCCCCGCGGCCTACGGTGTGCTCGTGGCACTCCCCCGTCTGCTCGCCTACGCCGCCGCGATGCTGGTGTGCGCGCTGATGGGCGCCCCGGCGGTGCTCGCCGTCGCCGGCGACGGGACGGTGGCGCCGGACGGCATGGCGCTGGTGATCGGCGTCGCGCTCACCCTGCCCTCCGTCGTGCTCGGCATGCTGGTCGCCGCCCGGCGTCCGCGCAGTGTGGTGGGCCTGCTGCTGGTGCTGGCCGGTGCGACGACCGTGTACGTCGCGGTGGGCGAGTCGTACGCGAGCCTGGCCGTGCGGCGGGGGCTGTTCACCGAGGTCTACGCCGCGCTGTCGCAGGGCGACTGGATGTTCCTGTATGTGCCCGCGGCGCTGCTCATGCTCGTCTTTCCCGACGGACGCCTGCCGGGCCGGCGCTGGCGCTGGGCCGTCGCCGGGCTGCTGGTCGTGCCCGTGCTGTTCATGCTGATCGCGGCATGCGTCCCCGAGGCGTATCAGCCGCCGTTCGAGAACACGCCGCACCTGCTGCGGCCTCCCCGGGCGTACCTGCCGGTCCTGGAGGTCGTGGGGGTAACGCTGCTGCCGGTCTTCCTCGGGCTGCTGATCACGTCGGCGGCGGCGATGGTCATCCGCTACCGGCGGGCGGCCGACGAGGTGAGCCGGGCACGGGTCAAGTGGTTCGCCCTCGGTGCCGGTTTCCTGCCGCTCACGCTGCTGCTGTGCTGGGCCGGTTACCTGTTTTTCGGCGGCCCCGACCTGGCGGTGTTCGGCCTTTCGGCGACGGCCGTGGCGATCCCGGTGTCGACTGCGATCGCGGTGCTGCGTCACGACCTCTACGACGTCGACCGGGCGATCAGCGCGGCGGTCACCTACGGCCTGGTGACCGCGGTCCTGCTGGCCTTCTACATGGCCGCCTCGTTCCTCGTCGGCTTCGGCGCCGGGCGCGGCTCGCCCGTCGTGGCGGCGGCCGCCACCGCCGTCTGCGCCGCCGCGCTCTCTCCCCTGCGTGTACGGCTCCAGCGCCGGGTGGACCGGCGGCTCTACCCGGCCAGGCAGGCCGTGCTGACCGCCGTCGCGCGGCTGCGTGACCGCATGCACGCCGGGCAGGCCCGGCCGGAGGAGCTGGAGGCGGCACTGCGTGACGCGCTGCGCGACCCGGACCTGCGCGTCGGCTACCGGCTGCCCGGCGCGACCGGGCTGGTCGACGCGAGCGGCGCCCCCGTCGATCCCGGCGACTCCCCCGTGACACCCGTGCGGCTCGGGGGCCACGAGATCGGTGCGCTCGTGCGCGGACGAGCCGGAAGCCGGGAGCTGCTGCGCGAGGCGGCAGACGCGAGCGCGCTGCTCATCGAGGTGGTGCGGCTGCGGATCGAGGTGAGCCGGGCGCTCGACGAGGCCGAGGCCGGCCGGACCCGGCTGCTGCACGCCGGTTACGAGGAGCGGCGGCGGCTCGAACGCGACCTGCATGACGGGGCCCAGCAGCGCCTGGTGTCTCTCGGCATGGCGATCCGGCTCGCGCAGCGTCACCTCGGCGGCGGCACGGCCGGCGTCGACGCCCTGCTGGACGAGTGGGTGGCCGAGCTGGCCGCCGCGGTCACGGAGCTGCGGCAGATCGCGCACGGCCTGCGGCCGAGCAGCCTCGACGACGGTCTCGGCAACGCGCTGGTCATGCTGGCCGGGAAAGTCCCGGTGCCCGTGGCGCTCGACGTGTCGGCCGGCGACCTGCCCGACGACGTGGCGATGACCGCCTACTACGTCGCGAGTGAAGCGATGACGAACGCCGTCAAACACGCCGGTTCCGCCGCGATCGGCGTCCGCGTCAGCCGGACCGCCGACCGGGTCACCGTACGGATCAGCGACGACGGGCGGGGCGGGGCCGAGATGCGGCCGGGGGCCGGGCTGGCCGGCCTGGCCGACCGGGTACGCGCGGCGGGCGGCGCGCTGCGACTGTCCAGCCCGGAGGGCGGCGGGACGACGGTGGAGGCGGTGCTGCCGTGCGCGTCGTGATCGGCGAGGACTCCGCCCTGTTCAGGGAGGGCCTGGCCCGTCTGCTCGCCGACGCCGGGCACGAGATCGTGGCGAAGGCCCATGACGCCCCCGGGCTGGTCGCCGCCGTGGACGCCGCCGCTCCCGACCTGGTCATCGCGGACATCCGGATGCCGCCCGACCACACCGACGACGGCGCGCGGGCGGCCCGGCGGATCCGCGACGCCCACCCCGGCCTCGGCATCGTCCTGCTCTCCCAGCACGTCGAGACCCGGCACTCCGTCGATCTGGTGTCCCGCGGCGGGTTCGGCTACCTGCTCAAGGACCGGGTCTTCGACGTGGACGACTTCCTCGACACGCTGCGCCGGGTGGCGGCGGGCGGTTCCGCGCTCGACCCCGAGGTCGTCTCGCGTCTCATCGGCGTACGCCGGGCCGCCGACCCCCTCGCGTCGCTCAGCGCGCGCGAGCGAGAGGTGCTGGCGCTGATGGCGGAGGGCCGGACGAACGTCGGCATCGCCCGGCGGCTCTACCTGACCGACCGGACGGTGGAGACCCACGTCAGCTCGATCCTCGCCAAGCTCGGCCTGCCCGGCACTGAGGAGGACCACCGCCGCGTGCTGGCCGTCCTGCTCTACCTGAACTCCCGGACCTGACGCAGCCGCCGCTCGAGGAAGGCCCGCTCGGAGGCGTTCCGGGTGCGGGCGATCGCCGTCTCGTACGCCCGCGCGGCCTCCCCCGGCCGAGCCGCCGCAGCAGGTCGGCCCTGACGGCATGGAACAGGTGGTAGCCGTGCAGGTCGAGACCGTCCACGAGGGCGAGCGCGGCCTCCGGCCCGTCCACCTCGGCCACCGCGACGGCCCGGTTCAAGGCGACGACAGGGTTCGGGGCGAGGGCGAGCATGTGGTCGTACAGGCTCAGGATCTGCCTCCAGTCGGTGGCGGCGGCGATCGGCGTGGACCGCGTTGATCGCCGCCTGGATCTGGTAGGGCCCCGGCCGGCCGCGCCGCAGGCACGCCCGCACGATGTCCTGGCCCTCGGCGACGAGCGCGCGGTCCCACCGGCCGCGGTCCTGCTCCGCCGGACGGGGTGGTGCGGGCGTCGCGCCGCGCGTGGACGAGCAGCATGAGCGCGAGCAGCCCCATCACCTCCGGCTCGTCGGGCATCAGCGCGGCCGGCAGGCGGCCGAGCCTGATGGCCTCCGCGCACAGGTCGTCGCGGGCCAGCCGGTCGCCCGCGCTCGGCGTGTGCCCCTCGGTGAAGATCAGGTAGACGACGGCGAGCACGGCCCTGAGCCGCTCCGGCAGGTCGGCCTCCCGCGGGACGCGGTACGGGATCCCCGCGTCGCGGATCTTGGCCTTGGCCCGGACCAGCCGCTGGGCCATGGTCGGCTCGGGGACCAGGAACGCCCGCGCGATCTCGGCCGTGGTGAGGCCGCCGAGCAGGCGCAGCGTCAGCGCGACCCGGGCGGCCGGGGCGAGCGCGGGATGGCAGCAGGTGAAGATCAGGCGGAGCCGGTCGTCGTGCACGGCACCCTCCTCGGCCGCTTCGTCGTCGGGGTCGTCAGGGGCGTGCAGCAGGGCCGCCCGCGCGTGCCGGTCCGCACGCAGGGACTCACGCCGGTGGCGGTCGATCACCCGGTTGCGGGCGGTCGTGATGATCCAGCCGGCCGGGCTCGGCGGTGTCCCGTCGCGCGGCCACCGTCGGTGACGAGCTCCTCCCCGTCGCGCACCCGCACCACGGTCGCCGTGGCCGGGTCGTGCAGCCCGCCGGAGAAGACCCACGCCCCCGCGGCGCGCAGTTCCTCGTTGAGGACCGCCAGGTCCCGCATGATCGGCTCCAGGACCTCCGGCGGGGGCGTCCCGCCGTCGGGCTGCTGGATGCTGAGCAGATAGTGCCTCATGGTCTCGTCCGCTTCCTCGGCGAGGCCCGCCCGGCGCGGGCCCGTTCACCTTCTACACGAACGGCCGCCCCGGAAATCGACATCAGGACTGGCACAACCTTGCCGCCGTACGGCTGTCGCCCGGCCGCCGGGCTTGCTGTACTGGAACCATGGCAAGCCATGTCGTCCAGGGGCGCAGGGTCGAGACGCCGGTGGAGGTCCGCGACGCGTCGGTCTGCCTCGCCGCCTTCCTGGTGCGGGCCGACGCCGCCCGCGCCGTCCTCGCGTACTCCAGGATGGACGTCACCGAGGTCCTGCCGGGCAAGGCCCTGTGCTCGCTGGTGTTCGTCCGTTACCACGACTCCGACCTGGGCTCCTACAACGAGTTCGGGGTCACCTTCCTCGTACGGCCGGCCGACGCGGGCCCTCCGCCGAGACGCGGTCCGCTGGCCGGGCTGAGGGACCTGCGCGGGGCGGGGTCGGGCGCCTTCGTCCACTGGCTGCCGGTCGACCAGGCGTTCACGCTGGAGGCCGGGCGGGTTATCTGGGGCTTCCCCAAGGAGCTGGCCGACGTGGACCTGCGGCTCGGCTCGCCGTACAAGCGGTGTCTGCTCCGCAGGGACGGCCGGATGGTCGTCGATCTGCTGGTCAGGCCCGGCGTTCCGGCGGCGCCCGCGCCGCTGCTCGGCGCGGCCCTTGCCGCGCCGGACGCCTACGCCCACCTGGACGGCGTCACCCGCCGCATCCCCTGGACGGCCCGCGCCCGGGGCATCCGCTGGCGGCCGGGCGGCGCGCTCATCCGGCTCGGCAACCATCCGATCGCCAAGGAGCTCAGCGAGCTCGGCCTGCCCCGGCGGGCCCTGATGACGGCCACGGCCGAGCACGTGTCGATGGCGTTCGAGGAGCCGGGACCGGCGTGACGCCCCGCCACCCGAGCCGCTGACACCTATGGTCACGAGCCGCAGCCCGCGAGACGGGCGACGGCGTATGCGGTCCCGGCCGAACACCGGTGGTGTGCGAGACAATCACTGATGTGCGAGTCGGATTGCTCGGGCCGTTCGAGGTCCGGAACGGCGATGGCGCCGTGGTGGAGGTTCCCGGGATCCGGCTGCGCGCGCTGCTCGCCGCACTCGCCCTCGAGCCCGGCCGGATCGTCCCACGTGCGAGGCTGGTGGACTGGATCTGGGGGGAACGGCCGCCCGCCGACGAAGTGAATGCCTTGCAGGCGTTGGTGTCCAGGCTGCGCAGGGTGTTGCCCGACGGTGCGATCGAGGCGGATTCCGGCGGCTATCGGCTGGCCGTGGCTCCCGACGCCGTGGACGTGTGCCGGTTCGAGCACCTGGTCGGTCAGGCCCGCACCGCCGAGCCCGCAGCGCGGGCCGAACTGCTGCGGTCGGCGTTGGCACTGTGGCGCGGCACGGCCATGGCGGACATCGCACTGCGGGACAGCGACGCGTTCGACGCCGCGATCGCGCGTCTGGACGAACTCCACGTCGCCGCGCTCGGGGATCGGGTGGACGCCGACATCCGCCTCGGCCGCGGCTCGGAACTGGTCTCCGAGCTGACCGAGGTGGTCGCCGCGTTTCCGCTACGGGAAGGGTTCGTGGCTGCCCTGATGCGGGCGCTCGCCGAAGCGGGGCGTACGGCTGAAGCGTTGACCGTGTATCAGCGGACGCGCGAGCGGCTCGCCGAGGAGCTGGGCACCGATCCGTCGGCCGAGCTCTCCGCGCTGCACACCGCATTGCTGCGGGGCGAGCTGGGTGAGCGGGCGGAGAACGGCAGGACGAACCTGCGCGCCGAGCTGACGAGTTTCGTCGGCAAGGACGACGACGTCTCCGCGGTCGCCGGTCTGGCCGTCACACACCGGCTGGTCACCTTGATAGGGGCGGGCGGCTCCGGCAAGACGAGGCTGGCCACGGAGACCGCGCGGACCATGCTCGCCGAGCTGCCGGACGGGGCGTGGCTGGTCGAACTGGCCTCGGTGCGGGCGGGCGGTGAGCTGGCGCAGGCCGCCCTCACCTCGATAGGCCTGCGCGACCAGGCGCTGCTCGGCGCCGCCCGGGGTGGGGAACCGATGGATCAGCTTGTCGCCGCGGTCCGGGAGCGCGCGATCCTGCTGATCCTGGACAACTGCGAGCACGTGATCGAGGAGGCCGCGGCTTTCGCGGATCGGCTTCTGGGAGAGTGCCGGAGGCTGCGTATTCTGGCCACGAGCAGGGAACCGCTCGGTATCACCGGGGAGGTGCTGTGGCAGGTCGAGCCGCTCGCGCTGCCCGCGAAGGGAGCACACCCCTCCGAGGTCGGCTCCTCGCCCGCCGTGCGGCTGCTGCGGGACCGCGCGGGTTTGGTGCGCAAGGACATCGGCTCCGACGCGCACACCTTGTCGGCCATCGCACGGATCTGCCGGGCGCTCGACGGGATTCCGCTGGCGATCGAACTGGCCGCGGCACGGCTGCGCACCATGTCCGTCGAGCAGCTGGCACGCCGGCTCGACGACCGTTTCCACCTCTTGACCAGCGGCAGCCGTACGGCGCTCCCCCGGCACAAAACGCTGCGCGCGGTCGTGGACTGGAGCTGGGATCTGCTGACCGAGGCCGAACGTCGCGTGCTGCGGCGGCTCTCGGTGTTCTCCGGCGGGGCGAGCCTGGAAGCGGCCGAACGGGTGTGCGGGGACGACGCGGGGGATGAGGCGTTCGCCGGGGAGCAGGTGCTCGACCTGCTGACCGCGTTGATCGAGAAGTCGCTGCTGCTCGCCGACGGCGAGGGCACGCCGCGCTACCGGATGCTCGACACCATCAGGGAGTACGCGGCGCACCGGCTCGCCGAAGCCGGGGAGACCGAGCAGGCGCGCCGGGCGCACCTCGCCTACTTCACCGAACTGGCCGACACGGCCGATCCGCACCTGCGCCGGGCCGAGCAGCTGGAATGGCTGGCCAGGCTCGAGGCCGAGCACGACAACATCAGTGCGGCCCTGCGCGGGGCGATCGCGGAGGGATGGGCCGAGGAGGCGATGCGGCTCGTCGGGGCCGCGGGCTGGTACTGGTACCTCAGCGGGCACAGGGCCGAGGGCACCGAGTTGAGCGTCGCGGCGGCCTCGCTGCCCGGTCAGGTGCCCGACGAGGTGCGGGCGATGGCGTACACCATCGTGGTGGTGTTCGTGACCTCCAGGATCGGCGGTGATCAGTTTCAGGCGCGGGAGTGGATCGAGGAGGCGCACCGGCTCGCCCAGCGCAGCGGGTATCGCAATCCGCTGCTCGGGTTCGTCGCGCCGCTGGAGCGGATGCTGCAGGGGCCGGCGGAGTTCCTGCCCGCGTTCGAGCCGCTCATCGGCGACGACGATCCGTGGGTGCGCGCACAGGCCAGGCTCGCTCGTGGCCGGCTGCGGCTCACGCTCGGCGGCGACGAGACCGATGTGGACATCGACGCCGAGATCGGCCTCGCCGAGTTCCGTACGCTGGGCGACCGATGGGGAACTTCGCTGGCGCTGACCTTCCTGGCCGATCGGCTCGCCATGCGCGGTGAGTTCGCGCGCGCGTGCGAACACTACGAAGAGGCGGCTGTGGCGCTGACCGAGGTGGGTGCGACCGAGGACGTGGTCGTTCTGCGGGCGCGGCAGGCTCAGCTGTACTGGCTGCTGGGCGACGAGCCGTCCAGCACCTCCGCGATGGCCGAAGCGCAGCGGTGCGCGAGCGGGATCACCTGGCCGGGCGTGCTCGGCGAGCTGGCGTTCTCTCAGGCACAACTGGCGCGCTGGCGCGGCGAGCCGGACCAGGCACGCCGGCATCTGGCCAAGGTGCGGGCGACGCCGGACAACAGGGCGATGGACCAATCCGCCCGCGCCAGGACCATGGACCTGTTCGGCTACCTCGCCGAGGATCTCGCAGAGGCCCGCGGATATCGGACCGAGGCCTTCTGCGCGGTTGTGGAGGTGATGTACCCGCCGATGATCGCCGAGGTGTTGATCGGGATCGCGGATCTCGCGCTGCGGCAGGGGGACCACGAGCAGGCCGCGCGACTGCTCGCGGCGAGCGACGCCGTGCGCGGCACGCCGGATCTTTCGCAGCCGGACGCCGCCAGGATCGCCGCGGATGCACGGAATCACCTCGGTGAACCCGTGTTCACCGAGGCGACCCGTGACGGCGGGAGGCGGGATTGGCGCGAGCTGGCCGAGATCACGCTCGCTTCTCGAACGACGCGCGCGCCCACAGGTAGCCGACCAACGCCAGCCCCGCACACCAGGCGATCGCCGTGATGGCCGAGCCCGCCGACGGCGCGCCGGTCAGCAACCCGCGCAGGGTTTCGATGATCGGCGTGAACGGCTGGTATTCGGCGAACTGCCGCGCACCGGGACCCATCTTGCCTGCCGGCACGAACGCGCTGCTCAGGAAGGGAAGGAGCATCAGCGGGACAGCGGCGAGGCCCGCGCTCTCCGGCGTTTTCGCCGCTAGTCCGAACGCGACGGTCAGCCAGCCGATCGCGAACACCGTCAGCACGACGATGCCGATCACGCCGAGCCATTCCGCGAAACTCGCCGACGGCCGGAATCCCATCAGGAACGCGACCCCGGTGACGAACGCGATGGCCACCAGGCTCCGCAGCATGGTCACGATCACGTGCGCGTTCAGCACCGCGGCCCGGGACACGTCCATGACGCGAAGCCGGTTGATGAATCCGGTCGTCATATCGGAGTTCACCGCGATCGCGGTGGCGCCGATGCCGTAGCAGATCGTCGTCAGCATCAACCCCGGTGTCGCGTAGTCGGCGTAGTCGACGCCGACGCTGAACGCGTCGCCGAACACGTAGACCATCAGGAACATCAGAAAGACCGGCATGACGACGCCGTTGAACAGCGCCATCGGATTCCGCATCGTGTGCCGGAAGTTGCGCCGCAGCATGGTCCCGGAATCCGCGATGACGTTCATCGGGCGTTGACCTCCTTGTTCGCGTTGCCGGTAAGGGCGAGGAAGACGTCATCCAGGTCCGGTGTGTGCACCGACAGTTCCTCGACGTCGATGGAATGCCGATCGAGCCGATCGAGCAGCGCGCGCAACGACCTCACCCCGCCGTCGCCGGGCACACGCAAGGTCAGCTCTTCGTCGTCCCTCGCGGACCCGGGCAGGATGCGTGCCGCGGCGTCGAGTTCGTGCCGTCCGGTGAACCGCAGCCGGACGTGGCTGCCGGGGACCCTGCGCTTGAGCTCGTCGGCGGTGCCCTCCGCGACCAGCCGGCCCTGATCGAGCACCGCGATGCGGTCGGCGAGCTCGTCGGCCTCCTCCAGATACTGGGTGGTGAGGAAGACGGTCGTACCGCCGGCGACCAGTTCCCGGATGATCTCCCACATGGTGCGGCGGCTGCGCGGATCGAGGCCCGTCGTGGGCTCGTCCAGGAAGATGATCCGCGGCTCGCCGACCAGCGTCATGGCGAGGTCCAGCTTGCGGCGCATCCCACCGGAGTAGGACGCCGCCGGTTTGCCCGCCGCTTCGGCCAGTTCGAACCGGTCGAGCAGCCGGCCGGCGATCCGCCTGCCCTGCGCCTTGGGCAGGTGCAGGAGATCGGCCATCATCAGCAGGTTCTCCTCGCCGGTCAGCAGGGCGTCCACCGCGGCGAACTGCCCGGTGACCCCGATCGCCGCGCGCACCGCCCTGGTTTGCGTGACCACGTCGTGCCCGGCGACGACCACCTGGCCGGCGTCGGGGGTCAGCAGCGTGGTCAGCACGTTCACCGTCGTGGTCTTGCCTGCGCCGTTGGGCCCGAGCAGGGCGAAGATCGTCCCGGTCCGCACATCCAGGTCGATGCCGTCGAGCACGATCTTGTCTTTATATGCCTTCCGCAGCCCCGAGGCCGCTATGGCTGAGCCGTTCATGGCGTTCACGATCGCGGAGGGCTCTGATACCAGGCCGTCACCGAGCTGACACGGCGACGGCCCCGTATCAGCTCGACGACGGCGCGGTGTCAGGGCGGTCGGCGATCGTGGAAACACGCACTCTCGCGAGTGAAACCCCGGCCCACAAGAGGAATGACCATGGTCCACACCGTCACCGCCCTGCCGACGGCACGTCAGCCCGGCTGCCCCTTCGACCCGCCGGCCGAGCTGATCGACGCCCGCCGGCACGGCCCCATCAGCCGCTACCCCTTCCCTGACGGGCACCAGGGCTGGCTGATCACCGGATACGACCTGGTCCGGTCGGTGCTGGCCGACTCGCGGTTCAGCTCGCGCAAGGAACTAATGATCCACCACCCGTCCATCGACTACACCGGCGTGGAGGTCCCTCCGGCGCCGCCCGGCGAGTTCCTCCTCATGGACGAGCCGCAGCACGGGCGCTATCGCAAACCGCTGGTGGGCAAGTTCACCGTACGGCGGATGCGGCAGCTCACCGAGCGCATCGAGCAGATCACCGCCGACCACCTGGACGCCATGGAGGAGGCCGGGCCGCCGGTGGACCTGGTGACCGCGTTCGCCAAGCCCATCCCCTCCATCGTGATCTGTGAGCTGCTGGGCGTGCCATACGAGGACCGGGGCCGCTTCCAGGACCAGATCGACACGTTCCTCGGCGGGGAGACCAGCGACGAGGACCTGATAGCGGCCTACACCGCGACCCAGCACTACCTCGCGGAGTTGGTGGCCGCCAAGCGCGCGAACCCCACCGACGACGTGCTCAGCGACCTCACCGGCAGCGATCTCACCGATGAGGAGCTGAGGGGGATGAGCCTGATCCTGCTGGCGGCCGGGTTCGACACCACCGCGAACATGCTGGCGCTGGGCACCTTCGCGCTGCTGCGCAACCCGGAGCAGCTCGCAGCACTGCGTGCCGATCCCGCGCTCACCGACCGGGCCGTGGAGGAGCTGCTGCGTTATCTGAGCGTCGCCAAGACGTTCATCAGGACCGCGCTGGAGGACGTCGAACTGGGCGGCCAGACCATCGAGGCCGGCACGACGGTCATCCTGTCGTACAACACCGCCAACCGTGACCCTGAGCGCTTCACCGATCCCCACCTGCTCGACCTCCGGCGGCAGGACGGCGGGCACCTGGCTTTCGGCCACGGCATCCACCAGTGCCTGGGTCAGCAGCTGGCCCGCGTCGAGATGCGGGTGGCGTTCCCCGCGCTGCTCAACCGCTTCCCCACGCTGCGCCTGGCCGTACCGGCCGAGGAGGTCGGCCTCCGTCCGGAGACCGCGGACATCTTCGGGGTGAAGAGCCTCCCGGTCACCTGGGACGCGTGACCGAGAGCCACACGAAGGCGCTCGCCGGAGAAGTGGTGCCCGGCTTCACGGGTCGTGACGGCAGGAGCAGCGGTCCGCTTCCGAGGGGGCGTCGGCTTCTGAAGGACGGGCGTCCACGGTCACCGGCAGGCCGGCCGCCAGCCGGTCGACCTTCTCGCTCAGCGCCCTGATCTCGTTCATGACCGCGATGTGCTGCTCCAGCTCCAACGCCTGGTCGTCCTTCCACCGCTGGGCGTTGACCTCGGCCTCCATCGCGGAAACGATCACACCGATGAGCAGGTTGAGCACGAAGAACGCCGTGATCACGATGAACGTGGCGAAGAAGATCCACGCCAGCGGCTCCTTCGCCATCACGTCCTCGGCCACCTGCGGCCAGTTCTCGACCGTGAGCACCGTGAACATGGTGAACAGCGACTTCCCGAGATCCCCGAAGTACTGCGGGGCCGCTTCGCGGAAGAGCTGTTCGCCGATCACGGACGCCGTGTAGAGCGACAGCAGCAGGAGGACCACGGCCGAGGCCAGTCCCGGAATCGCGGCGAACAGCGCCGAGACCACCCGCCGCATGCCCGGCACCACGGAGATCAGCCGCAGTACGCGCAGGAACCGGAAGAGCCGCAGGATCGACAACGACTCGGAGGCCGGCACGAGGGCCACGGCGACGATGATCAGGTCGAACCAGCTCCAGGGGTCACGGAAGAACGCCTTGCGGTGCACGACGATCCGCAGGATGATCTCGACGACGAAAATGCCGAGGATGACCCGGTCGATCACGAGGAAGGTCGTGGCGTGGCGGTCGGCCAGCTCGGGCGACGTCTCCAGCCCGAGCGCGATCCCGTTCAGCGCGATGACGGCGATGACCGCACGTTGGAAGACCGGAGAGTCGACGAAAACGCGGAGCCGTTCGC
Organism: Microbispora sp. NPDC088329; assembly: GCF_040685655.1. Lineage (NCBI taxonomy): Bacteria > Bacillati > Actinomycetota > Actinomycetes > Streptosporangiales > Streptosporangiaceae > Microbispora > Microbispora sp. NPDC088329. The sequence continues at coordinate 342,768 of NZ_JBFBIP010000005.1, read as the reverse complement.
GGTGGAAAACGGGCAATCCCACACCTCAGAAGATCAGGCAGACCAAACGCCCGAAATCTTACAGTTTGGGGTTGACCTCGGTTTCCGGGGAGCGTCACCGCCGACACCCCGGCCGCGCCCTAGACGATGGGCGGGCGGCCGAGACGGAGCATGCGCCAGGCGGTGCGCCAGGCCATGGGACGGCGCTCGCCCGCCGGCTCGCGCAGTCCTTCGAAGAAGCCGCGGAACCACGCCTTGATCGCGGGCACCGAGCGCTCGCGTACGAGCGTGAGCACGACCCAGTTGAGCAGGTAGAACAGCGCGAGGGGCCACGGCAGGTTGCGCCGGGCCAGCCACACCCGGTTGCGTGCGTTCAGCCGGTAGAAGTCCGTGTGACGGGACGGCAGCACCAGCGGGTGGTACATCACCGTGTCGGCGTCGTACTCGATGCGGTAACCCTCGCCCAGCAGGCGCCAGGCGAGGTCGGTCTCCTCGTGGGCGTAGAAGAATTTCTCCGGCAACCCACCGACCTGCAAAAACGCCGACTTTCGGATGGCGCAGGCGCCGCCCAGGAAGGTCGTCACCGGGGAGGACCGCTCGGGGTCGCCGGCCCGCAGGCGGGGAACGTGCCGCCGCTGCACCGAGCCGCCCTCGGGGTCCATCACCCGGAAACTGATCACGGCGAGGTCGGGCTCGTGCGTGAACCGCTCACGGACGTGCGCGGCCACCTTGGGGTTGGCGTACCAGCCATCGTCGTCGAGGAACAGGACGATGTCGCCCGAGCACTCCTGCACACCGCGGTTGCGGCCCTCGGGAATGCCGGCGTTGTGCTCCAGCCGCACTGTCTTGATCGTGGCGGCGGAGCCGGGGAGCGGCCGGACGGTCAGCTCCGGCACGTCCGCGCCGTTGCCGACGATGACGACCTCGATGTCGCCGTCGGTCTGGGTGAGCGCGGACTCCACCGCCCGGTCGAGCTCAGCGATCCTGTTGCCCATGGTGAGGATGACACAGGAGATTTTCACCGCGTCATCGCCTCGACGTTGGGCGCACTACACACGACTTCATGATCACCGAGTCTGTATGGCCGGGCAATCCGGAATCTGCCTGGTTTACCGTGGCACAAGGGTATCGGAACTGCCACCAAACCCCTACCCAACCGCGAATGTACGGCCGGTCGGCAGTGTCTCCCGCTCACCATCGCGGCGCTCATATCCGCTCGGTCGTGCCGGAGGCGCGCCATGAACCCCCCTCGTCGCGCTCTGGTCGCTTCGCTCCCGCGCGCTCCTCAGTCCAGACCGGCGGCACGTCCCTCCGGATCGCTCTAACAGAAGCTCGCGCGGGAACCGGCGCGCTCATGAGAGCCGCCGCGAGGCGAGGATGCTGACCAGGTGCAGCACAAGCTGGACTCCCGCGATGACGACGCAGGCGACCACGAGGATCCGCGTGGCGGAGAACCAGTTGTCGAGCGCCGCCGCGACCACGACGATCAGCGACAGCTCGACGGCCTGGATCACCCGGTGGAACCGCAGCGCCGCCGCGGCCCTGCGGGCGAGCGCGAGCCGGGGCGAGGTGAACTGCTGCGCCGCCGTCTCGGTGGTCGCGACCAGGCCCGACCGGGCGCGGGCGACGTCGACCAGGTCGGTCTCCGACTTGATCAGGATCGCGCCGAGCGCCGCCGCCAGGCCCATCACCGTGTACCAGTCGGGCAACGTCTCCGAGGCCCGGAAACCCAGCCCGATCAGCAGCGCCGCCTCGGCGAAGTAGTGCCCGACCCGGTCGAGGTAGACCCCGGTGATCGAGGTGCGGCCGGTCCACCGGGCCAGCTCCCCGTCGGAGCAGTCGAGCAGCAGGTAGATCTGGATGAGCAGGGCCGCGCCCAGCGCCGCCCAGAAGCCAGGGAGTGCGAGCACGGCGCCCGCCGCCACCCCGCACACGATCATCAGGCCGGTGACCTGGTTCGGCGAGATGGGGGTCTTGGCCAGCAGCCAGGTGGCGTAGATGGACAGACGCCGCATGTACAGCAGGCCGGCCCAGTGCTCGCCGCTGCGGCGATCCATCGTGGTCTGCGGCTGGGCGACCGCGCGGAGTTCAGCGACCGACGGCGCGGACATAGTCCTCAACTCTCCCCCGGACCTCGCGCTCCGACAGGCGGAGGTGCTCAAGGATGGTGTAGCGGCCGGGCCGGGTGCTGGGGGCCAGCATCACCGCGGCCGTGAACTGATCGGTCGTCAGGCCGACGTCGCCGGGCACGACGGGCAGGCCGTGCCGTCTGAGACAGGCGGTCACCTGGCCGAGACGGTGCGCGTCCTCCCGGAGGAAGTAACAGAACGCCGCACCGATGCCGGCCAGCTCACCGTGATTGGAGGTGCCGGGGAAAAGCTGATCCACAGCATGAAGGATCTCATGATCGCCACCACTCGCCGGACGGCTTGACCCCGCGATGACCATCGACATCCCCGAAAGGATCAGCGCTTCCGCGAGCACGGTCAAGAACGCGTCCGCCTCGATCGAGTCCGGCCGGCCCAGCACCGCCTCGGCGGCGGTGCGCGACATGGAGATCGCCAGCCCGTCGATGGGCTCGCCCCGCTCGGTGTTGCCGAGCTGCCAGTCCTCGATGGCCGACAGGTTGCTGAGCACGTCGCCGATTCCCGACCGGACGAGCGAGGGCGGGGCGTCGTGGACGAACTCGAGGTCCACCATGATCGCCAGCGGCATGGGCACGCCGAACGAGCCCTTGCCGCCCTCGTACACCAGCGATGCCACCGGCGAGCAGATGCCGTCGTGCGAGAGGTTGGTGGCGACGGCGACCATGGGGATGCCGGCCAGCGACGCGGCGTACTTGGTGGCGTCGATCGTCTTGCCGCCGCCGACGCCGACCACCGCCTCGTAGTTGCCCTTACGCAGGTCCGCGCCGAGTGACACGGCCGCGTCCACGCTGCCGTCCGCCACCCGGAGCACCTTGGCCTCACCCAGCGACGGCGCGATGACCTCCGCGATGCGGTCGCCCTGCCCCACGCCGACCGCGACCGCGACCCGGCCGGAGGTGGCCACCCTGCTGTCGGCGAGCAGGGTGCCGAGCTGCGCGATCGCGCCCCGCCGCACCTCCATCGTGAGCGGGGCGGGGAGCATCCTTGCCAGAATCGGCATGCGAACTCCTCAGATGGCCGCGGGGATCAGTAGCGGCACGCGATCTCACGGGCCTTCGCGAGGTCGTCGTGGTTGTCCACCTCGACCCACTCGACCTTGCCGATCGGCGCGACGGCGATCTTCTCGCCGCGCTCGACCATCTCCTGGTAGCCGTCCTCGTAGTAGAGCTGGGGGTCGCGTTCGAAGGTCGCCTTCAGCGCGTCGGCGAGGCGCTCTGCCGCCCCCGGCCGGATCAGCGTGGCGCCGATGTACTCGCCGTACGCCTCGGCGGGGTCCATCAGCTTGGTGATCCGCTTCAGGCGGCCGTCCTCCAGCGTGACCTTCATCTCCTCGTCGGCCAGCGACTTCACGTCGTCGACGGCGAGCAGGATGTCGGAGGTGTCCTCGGCGGCCAGCAGGGTCCGCTCCACCGACACGGGGTGGACGGTGTCGCCGTTCACCAGCAACGCGCCCTGCGAGAAGTAGTCACGCGCGCACCACAGCGAGTAGGCGTTGTTCCACTCCTCGGCCTTGTCGTTGTGGACAAGCGTGAGCTTCACCCCGTGGCGCCGCTCCAGGTCGGCCTGCCGCTCCCGTACGGCCTGGGCCTGGTAGCCGACGATCACCACGACCTCGCGGAGGTCCACGGCCGCCAGGTTACGCAGGGCGATGTCGAGGATCGTGGTCTCACCGTCGACCGGCACCAGCGCCTTGGGCAGCGTGTCGGTGTACGGCCGCAGGCGACGTCCGGCTCCGGCGGCCAGCACCATTCCGAGCAATTTCCCGCACTCCTTGAGGTCGAGCGTCAGACAGTAACCCCAAAGGTTAGTTGGCTCGGCACCCCGGTTGGGTAATCCACCGTTGGTCTGACGTTAATCGGCGGGTGCCGGTTCCACGGACTCGTCGGGTGTGCGGGGGGCGGCGAGCCAGCAGGTCAGGCTCTCCCAGCCGAACAGGCACCACAGGTAGAGGGCGAGCAGGACGAACACGACCGGCACCAGGCCCAGCAGGCCGCCCAGGGCGACGACGAGCATCCGGCCGTCCCAGCCCAGCCCGGCCGTCGCGAGCCACGGCGGCGGATACACGTGCTGGCGCAGCCGATAGACCGTGTCGTAGTGGTGGAAGGCCATCGCGCCGAGCAGGGCGACGACGAGCACCGGAGGGACGGAGCGGGCGAACCCGGCCGAGGCGATGAAGCCGTACTCGGTCAGGCGCAGGATCGGGGGCGCCAGCCAGTCGAGCCGGCCGTCGTGGCGGTGCGCGCTGCCCGCCCCAGCCAGCAGCAGGGCCACCGCCGGGGCGAAGACCGCGAAGTCGTCGGCTCCGGCGACGCCGAGCACCAGCAGCACCGCGGTCACGAAAGCCCCCGCGACCGCGGGCGGCAGCGGCGGGAGCTGCCCGGCGACGAGCAGCCCCATCGCCTTCGCCAGCGGGCCGTCGTCGCGGTAGGCCGCCACGACGCCGCGCGGCACCGGGGTCATGTGGACGGAGATCGCGCCGCGGCCCTTCCCTCCGGCCTCGCGAGGGCGGCGGCTCATGCCACCTCCTCGCCTTCGGCTCGGAGCGGCATGCGCCAGGCGCTGTGTCGACCGATTCGCTCGCTACGCTCGCTCATGCCACCTCCTCGCCTTCGGCTCGGAGCGGCATGCGCCAGGCACTGTGTCGACCGATTCGCTCGCTACGCTCGCTCATGCGAAGGACCTCGCCATCCGCCCGGCGGCCGTGTAGGCCAGCGCCACCGCGCCCCAGCCCAGCAGCGCGAGGAACGTCACCCGCGCGTCGAACAGCGCGGCCGTGACCGAGATCAGCGCCATCCGTTCTCCGATCGGCAGCACGATCATCTTCTTGGCCCAGTACGCCACACCCCTCGCGCCGCTCAGCGCGTCGAGCCGCCGCGACAGCGCGAGCACCGATCCGGTGCCCTTCACGGCCGCCGCCGCGGGCGCCTCGTCCCACGGCACGGCCATCGGACGCGGGGCCGCCGCCCGCAGGCCCGCCGCCCTGGCCCGGTCGGTCACGGCTCCCGCGTAGGAGAAGTCGACCATGTGGCGGATCGTCTGGAGGACCATCGCGGCCACGGCCAGGGCCCAGATCTCCCACGCCTTGTCCGGCAGGGTCACGTATCCGGCCGCCAGCCCGACGTACACGAGGTATTCCTTGAGCCGGTCGCAGATCGCGTCGAGCCAGCCCCCGAGCGGGGAGAACCGGCGCGTGTAGCGGGCGAGCTGGCCGTCCAGGCAGTCGAGCACGAACGACAGGTAGAGCGCGACGGCGCCGACCACGAGCCCCGCGCGGTGGCCGTCGGAGAACCAGATCGCGGCGATGGCCGCGAACCCGACCGAGATGCCGGTCACCGTGTTGGGGGTCAGTCCGAGACGGGCGGCCGGGCGGATCAGGTGACGCGACCACGAGCTGACGCAGTAGGTGGTGAAGAAGCCGTCGCCGCTTTTGACGGCGGCGTCGAGCCTGGCCTGCGCCTCGTCGACGTCGGCCAGCTCGCGCACGGCGCGCTCGGCGGCCGGGCGCGTGCCGGCTCTCCCGCAGTGCAGGGTGCCCAGGGCGACGGCGTGCACCTGGACGCCGGCCCGCACCAGCCCGGTGAGCAGCAGTTCGGGCACCTCGCCGTCGCCGACGCGCCCGAGATGGCGGCGCTGGGCCAGATCGGCCAGGTCTTCGGCGATGTCGGCCAGCCCCGCCAGGTGGGCCTCCCCGACCTGGAGGACGCCGCGGAAGGTGCCGTTGGCCCATTCGACCTCGTGGAAGGACGTGCCCGCGGACACGACGCGGCCCCACTCGGTCCGTACGGGCGGCCGCAGCGGGGCGGGGTCGCCGCTGGCGACGATCGCGCCGGTCGGGCGCGCGGGATGGTCGAGCAGCAGCGACAGCGCCTCGGTGTGCGCGACCACGTCGGCCGCCAGCACGGCGACCGGGGAGGTCGAGGCGCGGGCCGTCTTGGCGACGATCCGCAGGTCCTCGGCGAGCCCGTCGCTGACGCAGATCTGCCGGCGCGGGCCGCCCGTCTCCGCGCCCTTCTCCCACCCCCCTGCCTGGGCGTCCTGGGCGCGCACCACGATCAGCACCTCGCGGACCGGCAGGGTGAGGAGTTGTGCGGCGAGCCGCTCCAGGAGGCTGCCGTCCGACCGGGCGCCGTCGGACCAGGGCAGCCCGGCGGCCGGCGAGGTCGCGAGGACGACCGCCACCGTCTCTGTGTCCCGTGACGTACCGGGCTTGCTCGGATCCGCCCCCATATGGAAACCCGCTTCACGTCGACCGCACGTGCTCACCTCGCAAAGTAACCGAGTGATCACTAGGTGGCAATCACCTTCTCCGGCTTCCGGCACGGGTATGGTCTCCTCCGGGGAGGACAACATGATCGCCGAATCGCGTCTGCGCAGGGTGGGGGTGGTGCTGGCCGGCGGTGTCGGCCAGCGCGTGGGCCTCAACACCCCGAAACAGCTTTTGAAGATCGCCGGGAAGACGATCCTGGAGCACACCCTCGACGTGTTCGACGGCCATCCGGAGATCGACGAGGTCGTCGTCCTGATGGCACCCGGCTTCGTCTTCGAGGCCGAGGAGCTCGTCAGGAGGAACGGCTACACCAAGGTCCGCGGGGTGCTCGAAGGAGGCGCGAGCCGTACCGAGACGACCTGGCGGGCGTTGAGCGCGCTGGGCGAGCAGGAGTGCGACGTGCTGCTGCACGACGCGGTGCGGCCGCTGATCGAGCCCCGCATCATCAGCGAGTGCGTCGCCGCCCTCGAACGCTACGAGGCGGTCGAGGTGGCGATCCCGTCCTCCGACACGATCGTGGTGGCCGCGCCCGGCCCTCGTGGCGACATCATCCGCGACATCCCCGACCGTTCCCGGCTGCGCCGGGGGCAGACCCCGCAGTGCTTCCGGCTGTCGGTGATCCGGGCGGCGTACGAGCGCGCCCTGGCCGACCCCGAGTTCCCCTCGCTGCCGACGACCGACGACTGCGGCGTCGTGCTGCGCTACCTGCCCGACGTGCCGATCTACATCGTGCCCGGCAGCGAGCACAACATGAAGGTCACCCATCCCGTCGACGTCTTCATCGCCGACAAGCTCTTCCAGCTCGCCGAGAACACCGCGCCCGCGCTGGACGAGGAGGCCTACCGGGCCGGGCTCGAAGGCCGCACGCTCGTGGTCTTCGGCGGCAGCTACGGCATCGGCGCGGACATCGTCGCGCTGGCCAGGGGCTACGGCGCGAGCGTCCACTCGTTCTCCCGCAGCCAGAACGGCGTGCGCGTCGAGGACGTCGCCGCCGTCGAGGACGCGCTCGCCCGCGTGTACGCCGAGACCGGCCGGATCGACTACGTCGTCAACACGGCCGGCGTGCTGCACATGGGCAAGCTCGGCGAGTCCGGGCAGCACACCATCGAGGAGACCATCGGGGTGAACTACCTCGGACCGGTCAACATCGCCCGCGCGTCCGTGAAGTACCTGATAGAAACCCGCGGCCACCTGCTGCTCTACACCTCCTCGTCCTACACCCGCGGCCGGGCCGACTACAGCCTCTACTCCTCCACGAAGGCCGCCGTCGTCAACCTCACCCAGGCGCTCGCCGACGAGTGGGCCTGCCAGGGTGTCCGCGTCAACTGCGTCAACCCCGAGCGCACCGCCACCCCCATGCGGCTGCGCGCGTTCGGCGACGAACCCGCCGGAACGCTTCTCTCCCCCGCCGCCGTCGCCCACACCAGCCTCGATGTGCTGCTGTCCCGCCTCACGGGACAGGTCGTGGACGTACGGCTCAGCCGATGACCGCAACCATGTACGGAGGGACGGGCGCTCGCCCATGGGGGGAAACATCACGGGGCGCAGGGCCCCGAACGCACTGGTCGCGATAGCCCGGAGGCCGGCCCTGAGAGGCCTGGCCGGGGGACGCAGAGGCGCGTTCACCGCGCTCACGCTCGCGTCGTACCCGGCCCTGGTCGCGGCCGCCGTGTGGCCGCTGCCCGTGGCCTTCGCGGTGCTCGTGCCACTGTCGTACGCGGCGGAGGCCGCGCTGCCCGGCCGGGCCGCGGCAGCGCTGAGCCGGGCCCATCTCGGGGCCACGGTCCGCTTCCTGTCACGGGAGACGGCGGCCGTCGTGCTGCTGGCGCGGCTGGCGCCGGGGCGGCCGTGGTCGTTCGCGGCGCTCGCGGCCGGGCTGTTCCTGTTCCACGGCCTGCGGGCGGTGCAGACGTGGCTCGCCGAGCACGTCGACCGCCGGCACAACCAGATGCCGGTGATGACCCGCAACATCGACCTGCCCGCGCTGCGGATCCCGCCCGCGCCGCCCGGTGTGCTGCTCACCCGGGGCGCCCGGCTGCTCCACCTCGACGCGCTCGCGGTCGTGCCCGCCGCGGTGACGGCGCCCATGAGCCCGGGTTGGACGGGCCGTGGCTGGGTGGGCGCGGGCTGGACCGGCGTCGCGGGCGCCGTCGTGGCCCTGGCCCTGGAGACCGCCGCCGTCGCCGCGCTGCTCGCCCACGCGCGGCGCGCCAGGCACCTGGGCGACCGGCGCCGGGTTCTCGCCGCCGTGGACGACTGGGTCGCGGCCTACCGGCCCGAGGTCGTCATGTACTTCTCCGGGCCGGTCACCGCGGCCTACCAAGCCAGCATGTGGCTCGGCACGCTGGAGCGGATCACGCCGAGGACGCTGGTGGTGCTGCGAGACCGGCCGCTGGCCACGGCCCTCGGCGCGACGACGCTGCCCGTCGTGTGCATCCCCTCGTCGGTCGACCTCATGAACTTCCGCGCGCTCGACGGCGTGCGGGTCGCGCTGTTTCCCGCCAACGTCGGCAACAACATCCACATGCTCCGCGTGCCCGGCGTGCGGAGCGTGTTCATCGGCCACGGCGACAGCGACAAGGAGGCGTCCTTCAACCCGTACACCAAGGTGTACGACGAGGTCTGGGTGGCCGGGCCCGCCGGGCGCGACCGCTACCTGCGCGCCCAGGTGGGTGTGCGGGACGAGGCCGTCGAGGAGGTCGGCCGCCCCCAGCTCGCCGGGGTGCTGCGCACCAGCCCGTACGCCGAGGGGGCGGCGCCGTACCGGACCGTCCTGTACGCGCCGACGTGGGAGGGCTGGAGCGACGACCTGTTCCACAGCTCGCTCGTCGCCATGGGCCCCGCGATCGTGCGCGCCCTGCTCCGCGAGCGGGTGCGGGTGATCTACAAGCCCCACCCGCTGACCGGCCACCGCTCACCGGCGGCCCGGGCGGCGCACCGGAAGATCCTGGCCCTGCTGCAGGAGAGCACGGGAATGCCCCACGTCGCGGTCACGGGCCGGGAGCCGTCGCTGTACGAGTGCTTCAACGAGGCCGACGTGCTGATCTCCGACATCTCCAGCGTGGTGTCGGACTTCGTGGCCAGCGGCAAGCCGTACGTCGTCGCCAACGTGGCGGACCTGCCGCCCGACCGGTTCCGCCGGCGCTACCCGGCCGCCGGTGCGGCGTACCTCCTCGGGCCCGGCCTGGCGGAGCTGCCCGGCATCCTGCGCCGTCTCGACGCGCCGGGAGGCGACGACATGGCCGAGGCCCGGCGGGCGCAGCGCGCCTACCTGCTCGGTCCCGATCACCCTGACCCGCTGGCCCGCTTCGACGAGGCCGTACGGCGTGCCGCCGCCCGGGCCGAGGCCCGCGCCCGCTCCCTCGGCCTCGAAGCCCTCACCCCTTCCGCCCGCGACTGAATAAGCCGAGGAGAGCCATATGGACGCTGTCGAAGCCCCGCCCGCGCCCGCACTGGCGCCGGTGCCCGGCCGGCCTCTGCCCAGGACGCCGCGCGAGCTGTACGACGCGCTGCCTCCGCTGCCCGGCCTGCAGACAGAGGTGATCGACGGTCGGCTCGTCACCCGCCTACGGGACGCTCCCGAATACGCGTCGGCGGCGATGCAGTTGTTCGAGGCGCTCCTGCCGCTCATGGACGACCGCGGTTGGCAGGCGTGGGCGGGAAACGTGGGCGTGTGCCTCGACGAGACCAACGAGCCGGTGGTGCCGGATCTCGTGCTCGCCCCGTGGGGCTGTCCTCGGGACTGATGCTGGTGGCCGAGGTGGTATCGAAGGGCAGCGCGGAGGACGACCGTCTCAAGAAGCCCGCGATCTACGCCGGGGGCGGCGTGCCGGTGATGCTGCTCGTGGACCCGCTGACGAAGCCGGCGTCGGTCACGGTCTACAGCGACCCCAAGGAGGGCCAGTACCAGGTGATCTCGGCGGTGCCGTTCGGGCGGGAGATCCACGTCCCCCACCCGATCGGCTTCACGCTGGACACCTCAGTCTTCGAAGAGGTCCTCTAGCCTCGCCCGTTCGGGCTTGGGACGGGGCTTGCTGAGCTTCGGGGGGCTGGTCAGGAAGCCCGTCCCCCACGAGACGTGCATGGTGGCGTACACCAGCGGGAGCCGCACGAGCGCGGCGCCGGGCAGCCCGCGGCCGGTGAGGACCGAGCCCGCGAGGATCGCCGCGAGGTAGCCGCCGGGGATGATCAGGCCGGGCCAGAAGAACGGCGAGACCACCAGGCCCAGCGCCATCGCCGCGACGGCGGCGGGCGGGGCGAGATAGCGCAGGTTGATCGTGCCCTGGTGGGTGCGGGAGACGACCCGCCGCCAGCGGCCGTAGTGGAAGTACTGCTTGGCCAGCGCGCGCACGTTGGGCCGGGGACGGTAGGTGACGCGCATCCTCGGCTGGAACCACACCAGCCCGCCGGTCTCCCGGATGCGGTGGTTCATCTCCCAGTCCTGCGCCCGCAGGAAGTGCTCGTCGTAGCCGCCCACCCGGTCGAGGGCGCTGCGGCGGAAGACCCCCAGATAGACGGTGTCGGCCGGACCGGCCTGCCCGCCCGTGTGGAACCGGGCGTTGCCCACGCCGATCTTCGAGGTCATGGCGCAGGCCACCGCCTGCTCGAACGGCGTGATCCCCTCGGCGGCCATGATGCCGCCGACGTTGTCGGCGCCGGTCTGCTCCAACGTCTCCACGGCCGTACGCAGGTAGTCGCGGGGCAGGATGGCGTGCCCGTCCACCCGGGCGATGATGGGATTGCGGGACGCGGCGATGGCGGCGTTCAGCGCGTTGGGGGTACGGCCCGTGGGGTTCGGCACGACGACGACGCGGCGGTCCGCGGCCGCGATGGCGTCGGCCACCTCCTGGGTGCGGTCATGAGAGGGGCCCACGCTGATGACGACCTCGAGAGGGCCCTCGTAGTCCTGTTCGAGCACCTGCCGTACGGCGTCGCGCAGGTGCCGCTCCTCGTTGAGCACCGGCATGATCACCGAGATCGGCGGCCAGCTCCGCGCGGGATTCTGGCTCGACTGTCGCGAGTCGGGAAAGGGCTTCATGGCGGCGCTCACGCTACTGTACGGAGGGGTGGAGACGGCAACCGGAGGACGGGAATGCCCGGCGAGGATCAGGAGGACTCCGGCGTCCGTATAGGGGGCGACGGGAACGGCGGCGTGAGAGTGACGGCGCAACGCGCCCGCCGTCGGAGAACAAGCCTCCGATCCCTGGTCGTTTCGGGCTCGCTCTCCGGAGTCGTGCTGCTCGGTTCCGGCGCACTGTGGCTGCTGCCCAACTACGCCGCCGGAAAGATCCAGTCGGTGGACGCGGGCACGAGCGAGGCCGAATCCACGGGCGCGATGAACATCCTGCTGGTGGGCGTGGACAAGCGCGACAACCTGAGCAGGCGCCAGCAGAACCAGCTCCACCTCGGCCGCGACGTCGGGCAGCGCACCGACACGATGATGGTGATCCACCTGTCGGAGGACCACCGCAAGGTCACCGTCGTCAGCCTGCCGAGGGACACCTGGACGACGATCCCCGGCAAAGGCGAGCACAAGATCAACTCTGCGTACCAGTTCGGCGGCGCCAAGCTGGCCGTGAAGACGGTCGAGCAGGCGACGGGACTGCGCGTCAACCACTACGTCGAAGTCAACGTGCTGGGGTTCATCGACGTGGTGGAGTCGCTCGGCGGGGTCACCGTCTGCACTCCGGTGACGATCGACGACCCGAAGACCAAACTGTCCCTGCAGCCCGGGACGTACACGCTGGACGGGGTCAAGGCGCTCGCGTACGCCCGCACGAGGGCCACGGCCCGGTCCGACCTCGACCGGATCGACCGGCAGCAGCAGGTCATCTCCGCGCTGCTCAGCAAGGCGCTCAGCGGCGGCACACTGACCAACCCCGCCAAACTCGCCGGGCTCGTCGATTCCACGCTCAAGACGCTCACCGTGGACACCGCCCTGGCCAAGGACCTGCTCGGCCTGGCCAACCAACTCAAGGACGTCTCGACCGACGACGTGTCGTTCGCGACCGTGCCGCTGGCCGACGTGAACTACCACGCGCCGACGGGCGAGTCGGCGGTGCTGTGGGACAAGGAGGCCGCCCGCGACCTGTTCCGCCGCATCAACGCGGACCAGCCCCTCGTCGAACCGTCCGCGAGTGCCTCCGCGAAGGCCTCGGTGTCCCCTTCGGGTTCGCCCTCGGCGGCCGGCTCGCCGTCCGCCTCGCCGACGGCGCTCACGATCCCGCCCGGGCGCATCTCGGTCAAGGTGCTCAACGGGACGCTCATCACCGGCCTCGGCGCGACCACGAAGGCCCGCCTCGTCGAAGCGGGGTTCATGGTGCCCTCGCCTCCCGGTGACACGCCCCGCCGCGACTTCGCCACCACGGTGATCCGCTACCCGCCCGGCCGCGAGGACTCGGCGCGTACGGTGGCCGCCGCCATCCCCGGCGCCGAGTTGCGCGAGCAGCCGGACGTCGCCGGCATCGAGGTCGTCGTCGGCCAGAACAACCATGACGTCAAGAAGGTGACGGTGGCCGAGCCGGTGGGCGAGCCGGTTGGCTCCGCCGCATCGGCGACGCCCGCTGCGCAGGCGACTCCCACGGCCCGCACCGCGACGCAGAACATCTGCAAGAAGTAACCGCCCCGGCCGGCTCGCCTTCGGCTGCGGCAGAACTGCCGCAGCCGGGCCTCAGCCGATAGCGTCCGGGGCGTAGATGTCGTCCAGGCCGATCAGGCGGATACCGGGGTCCTCGGCTGCCGACGCCCGCAGCTCGGCCGTGAAGCCCGAGCCGCCGTAGCAGGCCAGAATCGTGTCGCGGGTGTCGTAGCCCTTGGCGGCGAGGAGATCGCGGGCCCGGGCCGGCCGCCCCACGTGGTGGTGGCTCATCGTCTCTCCCCACTTCGCCTCCCCCAGAGACAGCAGCCTGCCCGCCCGGCCTCCGTCAGGGGGCGAGAAGACCGCCACATCGATCTCTATCCGCGTACGGTTCTCCGGGTCGTTCACGGTGCCCGCCCCCACTATGGCGGGGAAGCCCCCGAACACTTCTTCGCCGGCGCCCCGGGCGTAGTCGCGGCACAGAGCCTCGAAGTGCGGGCCCACGATCTGGGCCAGGAAGGTCTCACGTACCGAGCCCCAGACAGTCTCACCGCGGTACGCCTCCAGCTCGGGCCAGCGCCGCCGCATCACGCCCTCGTAAAAGGTGATCAGTGGCTCGACGATGCGGTAGCGGGAACGGCCCTGGCGGAAGACGTCCGGTTCGCGGGCGACCAGCGCGCAGTCCTCGAGGACGTTGAGCGGATGAGTGATCTGGTCCGACCTGCGGCCGGGGCTGTCGCGGAGGTGCTACCGGGCCTGCGCCGTGATCGCGCCGCGGACCGCGTCGAGGAGCGTGGCGGCTCTCCGGTCCGGTACGCCTTCCTGAATGCGGTTCATGACGTACCCGAAGGCCAGGCCGGTTGCCGGGTCGGCGAAGCCGAGCGACCCGCCGTAGCCGGGGAAACCGAAGGCGGTCGGGCTGTACCAGAAGGCGTCGGGGGTCGGCAGGCCGAAACCGGTGGCGATCCGGACGGGCACGCGCAGGACGCGGTCCACGCCGCTGACCTGTTCGGCGGTCGCCGCCGCCAAGGTGTCCGGCGAGAGGATGCGATGCCCGTCGACCTCGCCGATGAGCGCGGCGTAGAAACGGGCCAGCGAGCGGGCGGTGCAGATGCCGTTGGTGGACGGCATCTCCGCGAGCTGCTCGGCGGGGTCGTCGTGGTTCGGCATCGGCGTGACGACGGTCATCGCCCGCATGGTCAGCGACGTGGGATCGGCGTAGGCCCTCATCACCTCGCGCGCGGGCTCGGGAAGGGCGTCGAGGTCGATCCCGGCCAGTGCGCCGAGGTCGATCGGGTCGGCGACGATCCGGCTGGCCCGGTGCTGCTCGGACTCCGGCAGCCCGATCCACAGGTCCAGGCCGAGCGGCGCGGCGATCTCCTCGGCGAGGAACGTGCCGAGGCTGCGGCCGGTCACCCGGCGGACCACCTCGCCGACCAGGAAGCCGTACGTGTGGGCGTGGTAGCCGTGATCGGTGCCTGGCTCCCAGAACGGCCGCTGAGCGGCCAGCGCGGTCACCATCGGGTGCCAGGCGATCGCCTCCGCCGGAGTGATCGGGTGATCGAGCGCGGGCAGTCCTGCCTGGTGAGTGAGCAACCACCGGACCGGGACGCGGTCCTTGCCGTTCGCCGCGAACTCCGGCCAGTAGTCGGCGACGGGCGCGTCCAGGTCGAGCTCGCCGCGCTCGGCCAGCAGGTGCGCGCAGGCGGCGGTGACGCCCTTGGTGGTGGAGAACACCACCTGCAGGGTGTCGTGCTCCCAGCGGCGGCCGCTGCCGGGGTCGGCGATGCCGCCCCACAGGTCGACGACCTTCCGGCCATGCAGGTAGACGGCGACCGCGGCCCCCGTTTCCTGTCCGCCGGACAGATTGACCGCGAACGCCTCACGTACCGCTTCGAATCCAGGTGCGGTCTCGCCACCGATTTCGGGCATGCGTCATCGCCTTCGAAATGGAATTGATCGGGGAAAGTGCTATCTCCGCCAGTGTCCGATGAGCCAGGCGCAGATCTCCTGCTCGGTCATCTCGGGAAACTCTTCGGACAAGGTGACGAGCGCGCGCAGCGCTTCATCCCGGTCCATGCCTCGCGCCGCCGCTTCTTTCAGGTATTCCTGTCGGGCGGCGGTAGGACGTCCGCCGCCGACGCCACGGCCCGGCAGGCCGTTGCGCCACTCGGTGATTTCCGCCAGCCGATCAGGCCGCCAGCCGGGAGTTCCGTCGACCTCGACATCGGGCTCCGGGAACGGGTGCTCCGAATCACCGGGATAGCGGGAGCGCCACTTGTGCACCGCGTGCCGGCTCACGCCCAGCGCCTCGCCGATACCGAGAACGCCGAGGTATCGCTCGGTCATGGTGCACCAACTCTGTCTGTACGGGCCTCCTCCGCGGATCTCATTACTACCACGCCCAGGACGGAGTCCCGCATCACCGATGCGTCTAACCTCGTCCCTCCTAGAGACGAAGTTAGACCAGGAGGCGGAACATCGTCAACAGAAGCCGGCGGGGCCGCTCGGGTTTCGAGTGCATTGAATCGCCTCGGCCGGTGCTCGACGCGATGACCGATGTTCCCCCGCCGGAGCCGGAATCAACGAGCATGATCGCTAGAAGCGACTGCGGTTTCTGCACCACTTCGCCCCGCGCCTTGCGGCGGGCGCTTCCACCTGGCCCCAGGCGCACCCGCCCGTGTCATGGCTGGCGATCGTCGTGTACGCACTGGTGGCCCGGCACCGCCGTCACCTTCCGGACGGCACCGCGGCATGCTCGATATCGGCGGGAATCAACCGGCCGAAGACTCGATCAAGCCCCACCTCATCGCAGTGGTGACCGCCGCCGTCCGGCCGGAGACGTCGAGCTTGCCGAAGATGCGATTCAAATGCGTCTTCACGGTGCTTTCACCTATGATCAGCGACCGTCCGATCTCGGCGTTCGACAGCCCCTTCGCCACCAAAGAAAGAACCTCCGCCTCGCGAGGAGTCAGGGATTGCATGTCCGGCATGCTCATCCTGGACACGAGTTTCGTGGCCACCGGCGGAGCGAGAACCGTGCCTCCCTCGACGACCGTGAAAATCGCCGCGAGCAGTTCGATGGCGCTGGTCTCTTTCAACAGGTAGCCGGCCGCTCCTGCCGCGATCGCCCCGAAGATGTCCCGATCATCCGCGGCACCGGTCAAGACCACCACCCGCGTCTCAGGGCGGTCGTCCAGGATGCGTGCGACAGTGTCGGCGCCGCCTCCGGATGACATCCGCAGATCCATCAATACGACGTCGGGCCGCAACTCCCTCGCCCGGACGACGACCTCCTCCCCCGAGGACGCCTCGCCCGCGATCGCGATATGGGAGTCGGCGGCGAGGACGGCACGCAACCCTTCTCGAAATATCGGCTGACTGTCCGCAATGATCATTTTGATCATGAAAATCCCACTATAGAGCAGCTCCGAGCCGCTGTCGGCACACCTGTCGTCGTCAACTTCACCGAAGCGAGCAGGCGTGAACTATCCCCATAGCCGCCAGGATGCTTCCCCGCCGAGATGGCCCGTGCCCGTTTCCCCGTGTGACGCTCGGGCGAACATGACTTTCATGGATGCCGGTTCGGCCGCCACGACCTTGAAAGTCGCCGCGGATGGCCATAGGCATCCACGAACCGTCGCGATCCCCGTGATGGCGTCGACCAACCCCACAAGGGTCGGTGATGTCGTTACCACTCTTATCCCACCCGCAACGCGCTCACAAGATCCTCATGCGGGAAATCTCGCTTGCCGGATCACCCCGGCCGGCGTCCGCGGGCCGATGTCGTCTTTCCGGCCAGTTGTCTGAACTCCGCCGTTCCCGGATCATCTCTCGAAAAGGTGCACCCGAAGGGCAACGATGAAGACAATGCTCGCACTCCTGGGCGCCGCCGCAGTGGGGGCGTTTGTCGCGGTCCTCCTGTTATTGCGGACGGCGCCGGACGGCGGTGCGAATGAGGAGCGCGCGGCGTCAAGTTCCACCGGCACGGCCTCCGTTTCCTCCGCGGCCTCCGCTTCCCCTGCGGCGGCCCGGAAGAGCGTGTTGCTGGATGTCGACGGCACCGTCATCGAGGAGTTCTCCGGCGACTGCGCGGGCAGCGGACATCCCTATCTCTGCCGTCAGGTCAGGAAGCGACTTCTCGCCGAGGACCCGCAACTGCTCACCCGCGACGGCCTGACGATCCGGACGACGATCGACCCGCGGCTCCAGCGGGCCGCGCAGCGAGCCGTCGACGCCTACGTCCATCGCGACGATCCGCAGCTCGCCGCCCAGGTCGTGATCGTTCCCGGCGAGGGCGCCGTCAGGGCCATGGCCACCAACCGTGATCCCGCCGACGGGCCGGCCTTCGCGCAGGGCACGACGGCGATGCCCTACGCCCTGACCGCCGCGCTCGCCGCAGGGCTGCGGTACGAGGACGGCTTCGTCGTCGCGGACGAGTACCGCGCCCCCCGCTTCTCGGCGTTCAAGGACTGTGCGGGCCGGCTTGTCGCCGATACGAGAATGGCCGTGCACAACCGGAAGGAGGGCGGGACCCGGTTTGTCACCCTGCGATCGGGCACCCGGGACGCGGTGAACACCTTCCACATGCAGTTGCAGCAGAAGGTCGGCCTGTGCGAGGTCGTCAAGACGGCCGAGCGGCTCGGCCTCAGGAGCGCCGCCGGGGAACCGCTCCGGGAATTCGAGACGTTCGCACTGGGCTTCAACGAGGTCGATCCCATCTCGGTAGCCAACTCGTACGCGAGCCTCGCCGCCCGCGGCCGCTTCTGCGAGCCGAGGGTGATCGCCGAAATCCGCGACGGCTCCGGTGCCACCCGCTCCTTCCCACCGCACTGCGTGCAGGTCCTGGACCCGGCGGTCGCCGACGCCGTCACCGGAGTGCTGTCGGACGTCCTGGCGAGGAGTCCGCTCAAGGGCGTCGGCCACGAGGCGGCGGGCATGCCCGGCATGGGCGACGCCTCCCGCACCGCCTGGTTCGCCGGCTACACCCCCGGCCTGGCCTCGGCCGTCAGCCTCGGCGACTCTCGTGGCCCGCTACGGCACCCGATGGTGGACGTCACCATCGGCGGCCGCCACTACGCGCACATGGACGGCACGTCGATTCCCGGCCTGATCTGGAAGAAGGCGATGAGCAAGGCGCTGCGCGGCACGCAGGAGACCCGGTTCGTCCGGCCGGACACCGAGCGCTTCGGCGGCTGCCACGACGCCTGCCCACCCCCCTGACCACTCGGTGAGCGGTCAAGCGCCGCTACTCCCGGGACGACGCGGTGAAGTCGCTATGGGAGCCGCCACAGCACCCGGCGCCGCTCGATCCCGCCGCTCGATCCCCCTGCTCGTAACGATGCTCAGGCACGGGTGATCGTCCTCGCGGAGCAGAGGGTGACGGCGGGCAGGGCGTTCGGCCTCAGCCGCGCATGCTCTCGTCGCTCAACTCGTTGAGGGGGGTCAGCGTCGCCGAGGCCTCGTCGTGATCCATCCCGGTCGCCTCGAGCAGGTCGACGGCGATGGAGCGCAGCTGCGCGATGATGACGTTCGCCGAGAAGCCCAGGGTCTTGGGCCGCTCCCGTGCGGCGACGGCGAGCAGCGCCTGCCTGGCCAACGTCGGTTCGCGCCCGGCCCCCAGTTCGAGCTGGAGCAACAGTGCCGCCTCCGAGACTTCGCGCAGCAACTCCGCCAGCGCCACCGGCGGCGGGCTCGGCTCCCCCATCGCCGCGAGCGTGCGGCGGACCAGTACGCGTGCGTTGCGCAGCGCCAGGTCCACCGGTAGGGCGGCGGTCTGATATCTGGCCAGCCTGGCTCGGTGGTGCCGGCGCAGCGGCGAGATCCTGATGATCTCCTTGCTGTTCTCCAGCGCCGCCGCGAACTCCTCGACCGCGGTCTGGGTTTTGCGTCCGCACTCCAGCGCCTCGGCCGCCAGGTCCATATCGCCCTTCTCGATGGCCTCCGCCGCCTGTTCCAGCACGGTGGAGAAGGCGTCCAGTACGCCGGACAGATGTTTGCCCGCGATGGTGAGAGGACTGGCGGGCAGCAAGGCGACCGCGACGATGCCGACGATGCCACCGGTGAGCGCGTCGGCCATCCGGTCGAGCCCGCCGCCGTCCTCGCCCGGCACCAGCATGGCGACCAGCACCGCGGACGACCCGACCTGCGACACGAACAGCTCGCTGCTGTTCAACAGCCCCGCGACGGTCATCGCCAGCGCGATCACGAGCGCCAGCTGCCAGGGACCCGAGCCGATCCAGGACACCAGCAGGTCGCCGACGCCCACCCCCAGACTGACGCCGACCACCAGCTCGGCCAGCCTGCGCAGCCGCTGCGCGTGCCCCACCCCCACGCAGATCATCACAGAGATGGGTGCGAAGAGGGGGTGGGCGTGGCCGAGCAGATGAACGGCGGCGATCCAGGCCAGCGCGGCTCCTACGGCACACTGCACGATGGAGGGCCCGATCAGGCCGAACGTGCCCAGCCGTTTCCTCACCTGATCACCGAGCCACGTCCGCACCCCTCCACGATGTCGGATCTTTATGACATTGGGATCACATTTGCCCCGAAATCTTCTGATGTGAGCTAATCGGCGAAGATCGAGGGATCCGCGGGCCACCCGCCCGCCGGAGCACGAAACCCCACTGCCCGAGGCGGGACTTCCGCACCTCAGGCGTTCGGCGACGGGCCGCGTCCGCCGCCCGGCGATCAAGCCATCGCCATCGGGACACCTCGCGCACCCCGGACAGCACCGCGACGACCGGCCGCCGGCTCCGTCGAGGTCACGCCGTACAACCCTCACCATCGACGGCCTCCAGCAGCGGCGCCGGCACCGCTCAGTGCACAGAGATCGAATTGCCGGGCGCAATTTAGAACATAGCGCCCATCAGGGACAGAACATCAGCTATGCCGCGAGGTCACACCTTTCCGATCAGAATTGACCAAAAAACACGTTAACGAGCACCCTCAAATAATTCATTGGGTTGCTGTCAATTTTTCCGGTTCCCGGCGAATTACTGACAAGTGGACAGCGCGACGTTACTCTGCGAATCAGTCGAGCCGGCGTCTTCCATGGCGAAGGGAAAATCGTGGAGTCGGACTACTGGCTGCAGTTGCACAAGGATGTGGTCACGCGATTCACGGCCGTGATCGAACTACTCGAGGAGGCCACTGCCTCTGCCCTGCACTGGTCGCCCGACGACAGTGACTCGGAGGCGTCCCTGCGACACCTCCGCCGACGGCGCCAGTCGGTGGTCGACCTCGAATTGCGAATGCCGATCGTGGCGCCGATGAAGGCCGGAAAGTCGACGATCATCAACGCTATCGTCGGATACGACCTACTGCCCGCGCGCAGTGAGGCGATGACCACCCTGCCGACCCGGATCGAACTGGTCGACGGTCTGACCGAACCGGAGCTGACCATCGCCAGGGAGGACGCTCTGCTTTTTTCCTCGCTCATCGAGGAACTGGCCGTCCAGGTCGAAAACCATTTCTCCATGCTGGCCGACAAACTCTCTCACCTGGAGGAGCTGCTCGAAGATCTACGCGCCAGGAAGCTCGGCCCGATCGAGGAATGTTATCGGGGGCACTCACGCGTGCTCACAGTTCTGATCCTGCTGAACGATCTGGTTCGGCTCAGCGGCATGCTGCTTCCCACGGCGGATATCCTCGGTCAGATCTCCGACGCCCCGACACTGCGCACGCCGTACTGGCGGCGGCCCGAGCTGGGCACAGCCGAAACGACGGGCCGGCTCTCCCTCATCGACACACCCGGACCCGACGAGACGGGGACCGCGGTCCGGCTCACCGGCGCGGTGCGGACTCAATTGGAAAACTGCCATGTCGTCCTGATTCTGCTGGACTACACCGCAATGGGTCGCGAGGCGGACGAGAAAATCAAGAATCTCACCGACCCGGTGGTCGAACAGATCGGCCGGGGGAAACTGTACGCGGTCGTCAACAAGGTGGACCAGCGGAGGCCGGGCGACCGTGACACGGAAGGTGTCCAGCGTTTCGTCCGCGTAGACCTCGGCCTCGTCGAGAATTCCGAGGACCGGCGGATTTTCGAGACGAAGGGCCGTCTCGGCCTCGTCGCGGCCAAGGCGCTCGCGGCCCTCGATCGGGAGGGCGAGCGGTTGGTCATCGCCGACGACCATGCTGCCCGCCAGTTCGTCTGGGAGCAGTACGAGGATGACGAGGATCGCAACGACGCACTGCGCACCTGGAGCCACGAGCAACTGCGCAGGCGTGCGGCCCGCAAATGGGACGAGTCGGGACTGCCGCAGCTCCTCCAGCACGGGATCAGCCGGGTGCGTGCGGAGGCCGTGCCGATCCTGATCGGTTCGGCTCTGAATCAGCTCGACGCGGTGCTCAAATCGCTGATCGAGGTCGCAAGGTTGCGCATGCAGGGGGCCGCCGCCGACGCGAAACGCATCCAGGACGAGTTGGAGGCGCTGAAGAAGGAGACGAGACTGCTGGAGAGGCTGCGGTCGGACATGCCGCAGCCGAAGCAACTCAGCAAAGAGATTCAGGGCCGGTTGAACGCCCACATCGCGAGGTTGCGCGTGGCGGGCGACCATGTCCTGTCGGCGCTCGACGTCGGCGAGACCCGCTCCGCTTCATCGGACACAGGCGTCTTCGGCTGGCTTGGCCGCCGCATCCACCTGGCCAGGGAGTCCGTGGGCGACGCGATCAGCGGAAAGAAGCACCGATCACCCGGAGTGCTGGAGTTCGGCACGAGGGCGGAGGCGGACCTGCACATCAACCTCCTGACAGGGGCGGTGATGGAGCCGCTGCGAGCCGCTCTCGAGCAGGGGCGCGACGAGATCGCCGGCGCGGTCGCCGAGATCGCGACGAAGGTCGTGGCAGCCGAGGACAGAAAGGCACGCCCCATCATCGAGCGGGCCAGTCGCCGTCTTTCGACGGCGTTCGACGTCACGCTCACCGTGCCTGAGCTCGACATCGCCTATCACGACATCGAGGTGCCCGCGGCCGGCCCGCAGGAGCAGGTGTACACGGTCAAGAAGACGCGGAACGTCGAGAAGAAAGTCCGGGAATGGAAGTACTGGCTCAGGCTGATACCTCGGAAGAGGATCACCTCTGAGGAGTATCAGGTCGAGGAGTCGGTCTTCCTGGTCAGCCAGGAGAGGGTCAAGCGAGAGCTCAGCATGAGTTTCTCCAGCCAGATCGACCAGATCGCCCAGGAGCTCGGCGAGTACGTCGTCGGAGAGCTGTCGGCGCAGCTCATGGCCTATTACGACGGCCTGGACGCGTTTCTCGGGCGATATCACGCCAGCCTGAAGCAGGCTCTGGAGGACGCCGGCCAGAGCGACGTGCAGCAGCAGGAGATGCACGCCAAGCTCATGGCCGTCATCACCGCCGCCGAGGAGCATCTCATCGCGATCGCGAGCTTCCAGCGCCAGCTCAAGGCCGGGAAGTGATTCGCCACAGTGGGCGCGATCACGTCCTCGCGTGACGGAGATCCGGCGGCGGCGCGCCTGCGAACCAGGCTCGTCGCCTGCCTGAACGGGCTGGCCGCATTGTTTCGAGACGCCGCGGCGAACGGCCGGGGCGAGGTGCCGGGCCGGGACGAATTCGCCGATCGCATCGCCGGTGAGGTGAGGTCGGCCTTGGGCGGTGGTGCCCCCGTCGGCGCCGTGAGCACCCTGCGCGCGGTGCGAGATCTGACCGTGCTGCTGCAGAGCGCGGTCGACAGTGGTGTGGGAGCGACGGACACGCGCCTCGCCACCCGCGCCGAGGCCTACCGGCAGTCTCTCGACCGGCTGCTCGCCGGGGAGCGGCGGCTCATGGAGGCACGCACCACGCTTCCGCCGGCCACACGGATCCAGGATCAGATCACGACTGCCGCGCACGATGCCGTCGCTGCCGCCGTTGACAGCTCGGCGGAGGCACTCCGGTCGCTGCGTCACGCGCCGTTGCCCGGGGCGGACACACGCTGGGGCCGGGAGCATGCCAGGATCTTCGCCTCACGCGACCACGCACAGGAATACCTCGAACGCCACTGCCGACCGGCCCTGAGATCGATCGGCTCCGCCGTCCAGACCTGTCTGCTGGAGATCGACACGGTCGTGGGCCGCTGTCACGCGGAAGCCGCAGCGGCAGACCAGGCGCTACGCGCCCTGGCAGCGGAAGGCGCCGTCGACATCGGCGGGAGCACCGCCGGGGGGATCGCGAGACTCGTGGGCGCCGAACCGCCGAGGACACCCGCCCGGCCGGCCGGTCCCCGGGCGGAGCTCGTAGCGGAGGCGCTCCGGGTGGTCGCCCGCGACGCCGTTCACCCCACACCCCCCGAGACGTCACTGGTGCGCCGGGTCGTCCTGGCCGCCTCCTATCCACGTGATCTCAGGTTCTTCGGCCACCGCGGTCACATGGCGACCCGCGACGCCGTCAACGCGTCGCTGGCCGCGGCATGCCACCGGGTGACCGAGGCGCTTCGTGCCGAGGTCGACACCCACCTGAAGAATTTGTGGCGAGGGGCCTTCGGTGCCTATCTCACGGCACGCGACACCTACGTGTCCCGCTGCGCGGACGTCCTCGTCGCGACGAGGCGTTCGATCGGGCATGAACTCGCCGCTGTGCTGACGCAGCAGCGAGCCCTGCACGACCTCGCGTCGGAGTTCGCCGGACTTCGACGAACCGCCGAGGAAATCATCACCGGCGTCGACGGCGAGGTTCCCCAGATCCTGCGCTGGCCGTTGACCGCGGCCGCGGGGCACCCTGGGATCCCGGCGGACACCGCGACCGAGCTCAGGCGTCTGGCCAACGGCTCCGCCGACGTCCGGGTCGTGGTCGTCGCGCCCATGAGCGCCGGGAAGTCCACGCTGATCAACGCGCTCCTGGGGGCCGAGGTACTGCCGACGCGACATGCCGCGATGACGTGCTTTCCGACCTACCTGTCGCTCCGCAGTCCCGGCGAATGCCCGGTTCCCACGCTGCGTCTGGACACCCGGTTCCGCCACGGACTACAGGTGCTCGCCCACCGCATCCGCTCCGTGGTCGATCCTCCCGAGTCCGCTCGTCTCCGGGTCGATCGCCACCTGCATCTCGCTCTCATGCTCCAGCGGCTGCACGAAAACGCCTTCCAGATGGGAGCCGAACACGTCGGCGCCGATCGGGTTCGGGAGGCCTTGACCGAGATCAACGACCTCGTCCGGCTGTGCCTGCTCCTGACCCCGGGCCAATCCCTGCCTCCCCACCTGCGTGAGCCCGTGGACGTCCTCGTGCCGTACGGCGACGGCGCGCCCGGAGGGTGCCGGATCCAACTTGTCGATACGCCGGGATTGGACGAGGGAGGCCTGTCCGGGGACTTACGACCGCTCATCCGGGCCGAGCTGGACAAGGCGCACGCGGTGATTCTCGTGCTCGATTTCACCCGGTTGTCCAGCGAGGCCGACCATGCGACCCGCGAACTCCTGCGCGCGTTCATCGAGGTCGTCGGTGACCAGGGCGTCTGGGCCGTGGTCAATCGGGTCGACCAGCGGCGGCCGGGAGACCGCGACGAGGCCGGCGTGCGCCGGCTCGTGCGCGCAGAGATCGGTGTGATGGAGGAGCACATCGTGGAGATGTCCGCGCATCGGGCGGAGGTTGCGCTGGCCTATCTGGCAGGGCCCGGTGCCGCGGGTCGCCCGGAAGAGGAGTGCGCGCGACGAGATGATCGAACGCGGGCCTTGCTCTCCGTCTGCTACCCGGGAGACTGGGAGGAGCGTCTGACGGAGTTCGACGCCGATCGCGGACGGGAGATCGCGTCGCGCCTGCTCGCTCGCTCCGGCATCCGGCGGGCACGCCAGGCGATTCTCACCACGCTGCACCGGGATGGTGGACGCCTCATGGGGCGGGCCACTGCCCGGCGTCTTCTGGCCGCTCTCACGCCTGTGTCCGTCGCGGATCCCCAGCTCGCTCGACTGACCTCTGAACTCGCTCTGAGCCTGACGATCACCGAAAGACAGCCGACATGAACTCTTTGGAACAAACAGCGAGGGGGATCCCCCTGGTTCCGGATCGGATGCTCCTCGAACTGGCCAACGGCATCCGCGTCGCCGAGGACCTGAGTGGGCGGCGGAGATCGGTCTTCAGCCGCATGATCGACGGGATCACCGGAAAGAGCGCACAGGCCGATCGAGTCGCCCTCGGGGCGCTTGCCGGTGGTCAGCGTGCGCTGATGGAGTGGGTCACCGAGGTGACCGAGAGCAGCGCGGTCACCAACCTCACTCTGGCCCGGGTGACACGGCAGGTCCTCGACACCCGGCGCCGGCTCGCGCAGGCCGACGCCGCGGGCCGGCGGAACGCCGAGGGCATGCGCCTGCTCGCCGAGTTCCTCGACGAGGCGCTCAGCCAAGTGGACGACCGGCTTACCCGGATCGAGCGCCGTCTGGACTGGATCGAACGCCGGCAGGACGTCCTTGAGCTCAACTTCACGGCCCAGGCGAGCTTCGAGCTGTCGGTCGGCGCATGGGCGAGCGGCCAGACGTACGGTGATCTGCCCTGGATATGCCAGGTCGCCCTGCTTGCCTGGGAGGTGGCCATCGGCCCCGCGGGCCAGGTCGAATATCTCACCGGTGATCACCGATACCGCGACAAGCTGATCAACAGCATTCTCGGCCACGAGTGGACCCGCAGGGCGGTCCCCGCGCCGTTCACGGTGAGTGGGCTGCTTGACGAAGCCGCCAACCGGCTGCACACGCCCGAGCGTCGACTGCTGATCGCGGAACTTCTCGGCAGCGGGCTGACCGGGCGACTGGCGACGCCGATGTGGCCGCTGTGCGCGGCGTTGGTGACGGCACTCGAACTCGCGGCGATCCCCGAGGGCGCGCCGGAGCATCCGGGGAAGATCGCTTTGGAGCTGGTCCGGCAGCGGCACGGATGGCTGGACGGCAGCGCGGAGCCGATCGGCTTCGTCCGGCGCATCGTCAACGAGCAAGCCGACGCGGCCCACGTTCTCCGTGCGGGACTGGAGAACGACGATGACGAGTGATGCTTTCGGAGCAGGCAGCCGGCCGTCCCTCCCCGAGCCGCCGGAACCGCGAGCCCACGTGGGACTGGTGCTGAGCGGGGGTGGCGCCAAAGGCGCATACCAGGCGGGGGTCGCGGCGTGTCTCGCCCGTCACGGGCTGGAGCTCCGAATGATCTGCGGAGCCAGCATCGGAGCGCTGAACGGCGCGATCCTGGCCTGCGAGAAATCCCTCAAGGACGGCGCGCAACGGCTCCTGGCGGTGTGGCGCGAGGTAGGCGCCGTGGCGGGACGAGCCGAAGCGCCCAACCCGATCCCCCCTGGCGGGCCGCCCGGTCCGCCGTCTTCCGGCGCCTGGGAGCCGCCGGATCCGTCGGCGCTGGGACAACTGGGCAGCTTGATCTCGAATTTCGCCAGCCCGGTCCTGCGACACGGCTTCATCGAGGACCTCATCGTCCGGCACGTCGGCATCGCCGAGCTCCGTACCGGACCGCGCTTCTACGTGTCGGCCTATCCGGCGGCCGGCTACGACCTGGTCGTGCCCAGCTGGGGCTGGCTGCTCGACGTGATCCGGGCGCCCTTCACCACGGAGGGACGATGGCTCTGCGTCAATCGGCTGGCGGCCTCGCAGGTACATCACGCGGTGCTGGCCAGTGCGTCCCTGCCGCCCGTCCTGCCACCCCGGGAGGTCGCGGGCATCCGCTACCGCGACGGAGGCCTGTTCGACAACCTGCCGGTCGGGCCCATCGCCGCCGACCCCGACTGCCGCTTCGTCGTCGTCGTGCATCTCCAGCAGGGGTCGTTGTGGAACGCACGGGATTATCCGGGGCTGGAGGTGATCGAGATCCGTCCGACCCGTCCCCTCGCGGATCCGGGACCTCTCGGCTGGGCGAACGGCATGCTCGATTTCTCACCCGAGCGGATCGAGTGGCTCATCCGACGCGGCGATGAGGATGCGGAAGACGCCCTGAAACCGCTCCGTGCAGCGCTCGAAGCGACCGATCACCTTCGGACCAGCCGGTCCCTGGCGGTCGAGGCGGCCGACGCGCTCGACCGAGAGTTCCCGCTCGACGCCTAGAACGCGGGCGCTGCCGGCCGGCGGCGCCCGCGAGGTGATTACATGTCCGGGCCGGGAGGGGTCGGCCGGCCAGGGCCGCTCCCTCCCGGGAACCATCAACGCCGATGCCCCGGCACGACCAGCAGGGTGATCGAATTCGCCGGGTACGTCGCAGTGACCCGGCCCTGGTGCACCAGGAGATCGTCACCGCGCACGATCGAGCCGAGATCGGCCGGGCCGTAGGTGAATCGCTGTGCCTTGGCGTTGCCGTGCAGTCCGGCGATCGACAACGGTGAGGTCAGCTCACCGCCGGTCTTGTTGATGACCATCAGGGTCAGCGCCTTGTCGCGCGAGCGCTGCGCCCCGTACACCGCCAGCTGCCCTTGATCGCTGCTGGCCGCCGACACGCTCACGTCGCCGAACCGGCTCCCCGCGCCGTCATAGTTGCGATACATCCGGAACGCGTAGGCGCCGGGCTGCGTCGGCTGGGGTTCGCCCCAGATGGTCGCGAGGTCGAGATCCTCACGACCGAAGATGCCGAGAACGTCGGCCTGCGCCAGGGCGCCGTTGATGTCGTCCAGCGCGCCCCAGTTGTACTCGGTGATCGCGGTCTTCGTGCCGGGGTAGTACTGCGCGACCCACTCCTTCATCTTGCGGATGAACTGCAGCGGCGGCGCGTTCACGCCCGTGGGGCCGATCCAGGACTCCTCGACGTACGTCGGGTCCCACAGCGAACGCGTGGACCGCAGCCGCCACGCGTTGGACTCGGGGTCCTTGCCGCCGTTGATCTGCGGGTAGTAGTGCTGGTCGAAGTAGTCGAGCATGCGCTTGCGGCCGTGCGCGTCGCTGTAGTCCTTCATGTTCTTCAGGAACCACTGCGACAGGTTGAGCCCGCCGTGCGCGGCCGCGTCGGCGCCCGGCGCACAACCGTCCACCCCGGACGCGACCCACTCGCAGTATCCCCAGCCGGACGGGCCGAGCACGGCCGCGCTCGGGTCGGCGGCCTTGATGGCCGCGGCGGTCGCGGTGCTCTTGCCGCCCAGCTCGTCGTATGAGACCGCCTCGGGGTGCACGTCGCGATGCGTGGAGTTCCACAACACCGGCTCGTTGTCGAGCTCGTAGATCGACACGCCGCCGCGCGCCGCCCTGCCGAACCGGCTCACGAGATGCGACACCATCTCGCCGTCGAATGAGGCGCCCACCGGGATCGAGGTGTCCTCAGGCACCGCCCCGGTGAGGTTCGCGTTGTTGAGCCTGCCGTTGCCGCAGCCGGCGTCCCACTGGTCGAATCCGTCCTGAGCGGGGAACCGGCTGGCAGGGAATCCGCAGGCGAACGGGTGCTCGGCGGGCGAGTCCTTGGCCACCCACCCGCTCATCGGCACGGTGACGACCTGTTTGGTGCCGCGGTCCCGGTTGGTCGTGACGAACGCCTCGACCGTGTTGTCGGGCCCGGCGACGATGTTCTCGAAGTACCAGTCGCTTCCCGTGTTGTAGGTGTGGTTCTTGAAGTTGTAACGCGTGCTCGCGTTGCCGCCCCAGCGCGCCACCGGCAGGCCGATCTCTGCGGCGAACGCCGGGTCGGCGCCGTTCATGCCGTAGATGTCCGGACTGATCGCATGCCGGGCGGCGGACAGGTCCACCGACAACGTGGGACCCGCTGCCGCCGCGGCCGGGTTCAGGGCCGCCTGGGCGGTCAATGTCCCCGCCACGAAGGACACCGCTACGCCGAGCGTCGTGGCCGATCGCAGCTTCCGCCGCCGTTGAACACCCATCGTCGACGCTCCCGTCAATCGATCCACCGGTCGACAACCGAGGAGCCTGACCGGACGCTTCACCCGAGTCAAGGCGCCGCAGTCGCGCGGAGGCGGGCGGCCATGCGGAACCGAAGAAACCCGGCCCCCTGACTTCGGGCGTCTCCCGGTCCAGCCTTGGCCGCCTTGTAACAACCCGGCCGCGATTCGGGAGGACAGCCTGAAAGTTGCACGCAGCCCACGAATCCGGCCTCTCGGCCGCACGGCGACCCGCAGATCGACTTCGTGCGCCGGCGAACCCCGCCCGGTCCACCAGGGGAGGCGGGGTTTCCGCCGGTCAGGGGCTACTTGAGGAGCTGGCGGGCCATGACCATGCGCTGGATCTGGTTGGTGCCCTCGTAGATCTGGGTGATCTTGGCGTCACGCATCATGCGCTCGACGGGGAAGTCGCGCGTGTAGCCGTACCCGCCGAGGAGCTGCACCGCGTCGGTGGTGATCTCCATGGCGGCGTCGGAGGCGGCGCACTTGGCGGCGCTGGAGAAGAACGTGAGGTCCTTGACCGGGGTGCCGTTCATGGCCAGCTCCGACTTGGCGGCGGCGGCGTAGGTGAGCTGCCGGGCGGCCTCCAGCTTCATCGCCATGTCGGCGAGCATGAACTGCAGGCCCTGGAAGTCGGCGATCGGCCTGCCGAACTGCTTGCGCTCCTTGACGTACCCGACGGCGTAGTCGAGCGCGCCCTGGGCGATGCCGAGCGCCTGCGCGGCGATCGTGACGCGGGTGTGGTCGAGCGTGGCCAGGGCGGTCTTGAACCCGGTGCCCGGCTCGCCGATCATGCGCGACGCCGGGATCCGGACGTTCTCCAGGATGACCTGGCGGGTGGGCGAGCCCTTGATGCCGAGCTTCTTCTCCTTGGGCCCGAACGAGACGCCCTCGTCGTCCTTCTCCACGACGAAGGCGGAGATGCCCCGGGCGCCGGCCGCCGGGTCGGTCACGGCCATGACCGTGTAGTACTCCGACACGCCCGCGTTGGTGATCCACATCTTGGTGCCGTTCAGCACGTAGTGGTCGCCGTCCCGCTCGGCCCTGGTCTTCATCGAGGCGGCGTCCGAGCCCGCCTCCGGCTCGCTCAGGGCGTAGGAGAACATGGCCTCCCCCCGGGCGACCGGGGTCAGGTAGCGCCGCTTGAGCTCCTCGGACGCCGACAGCAGCAGCGGCACGGTGCCCAGCTTGTTGACAGCCGGGATCAGCGAGGACGAGGCGCACGCGCGGGCGACCTCCTCGATCACGATCACGGTCGCGAGCGCGTCGGCACCCGCCCCGCCGTACGGCTCGGGGATGTGGACGGCATGCAGGTCGGCGGCGACGAGGTCCTTGTAGACCTCCCAGGGGAACTCCTCGTTCTCGTCGGCCGCCGCGGCACGCGGGGCGATCTTCTCGTCGGCGAGGGCCCGGACCGTCTCGCGGAGCATCTCGTGCTCCTCAGCTGGGGCGTAGAGAGGGAAGCTCATAGCGCGATACTAGGACGTCCGAATAGAAAGTTACCAGTCAGTACGACACCTCCCCTGACGCATCACCCTGACAGGGGTGAGGAAGTGATGTCCTGGCGTCGACCGTACGGCCCCGGACCCGTACCGTGGGGGCCATGGTGCCGGTTTGCCCAGGTGGTTCACTGGGCAGTTGGTTGGGCCGGTACCATGCCAGATCACAAAGAGTCGGTAAGAGGGGAGCATGCCGTGCCGTACCGCCTCACCGTGCTGGGGACCGGATATCTGGGTGCTACGCACGCGGCGTGCATGGCCGAACTGGGCTTCGAAGTGCTCGGTCTGGACGTGGACCAAGGCAAGATCGAGCAGCTACGGCGCGGCGAGCTGCCGATCCACGAGCCCGGTCTGCAGGAGCTCCTCCGCCGCAACCTCGACTCGGGCAGGCTGCGCTTCACCACCTCCTACGAGGAGGCGGCGAAGTTCGGCGACGTCCACTTCATCTGTGTGGGCACCCCCCAGAAGAAGGGCGGGTACGCCGCCGACGTCTCCTACCTCGACGCGGTCGTCGACTCCCTGGCTCCCCACCTCGACCGCGAGTGCCTGGTCGTGGGCAAGTCCACGGTGCCGGTCGGCACCGCCGAGCGCCTCGCCGACAAGCTCGTACGGCTCTCGCCCGCCGGCATGCAGGTCGAGCTGGCCTGGAACCCCGAGTTCCTGCGTGAGGGCTTCGCGGTGCAGGACACGCTCCGGCCCGACCGGATCGTGCTGGGGGTCGTCTCGGAGCGGGCCGAGAAGGTGCTGCGGGACGTCTACGCGCCCCTGGGCGAGGTCCCGATCGTGGTGACCGACTTCCCCACCGCCGAGCTGGTGAAGTCGGCCGCGAACGCGTTCCTGGCCACGAAGATCTCCTTCATCAACGCCATGGCCGAGGTCTGCGAGGCCGCCGGCGGCGATGTCACCCAGCTGGCACAGGCGCTGTCGTACGACGAGAGGATCGGCGGCAGGTACCTCAACCCCGGCCTCGGCTTCGGCGGCGGCTGCCTGCCGAAGGACATCAGGGCGTTCACGGCCAGGGCCGACGAGCTCGGCGCCGACCGGGCGCTCGCCTTCCTGCGCGAGGTCGACGAGATCAACCTGCGGCGCCGCACCCGGACCGCCGACCTCGCCCGCGACCTGCTGGGCGGGGCGTTCGACGGCCGTAGGGTCGCGGTGCTGGGAGCGGCGTTCAAACCCAACTCCGACGACATTCGCGACTCGCCGGCGCTCGACGTGGCGGTGAAGATCGCCGAGCAGGGCGGGCAGGTCACGGTCTACGACCCGGTCGCCCTGCCCAACGCGCGGGCGGCCCATCCCCACCTCGGGTACGCCGAGTCGGCCCTGGAGGCCGCCCGCGAGGCCGACGTGGTGCTGCTGCTCACCGAGTGGCAGGAGTTCGTCGCCCTCGACCCCGAGGAGCTGGGAGCGGCCGTCGCGACGCGCACGATCGTCGACGGCCGCAACGCGCTCGACCCGGAGACCTGGCGGGACGCCGGCTGGGACTACCACGCCCTCGGCCGCCCCTGATCGAGGCGCCTACTGACCGAGGCGCCTACTTACCGGGCCGACTACTGACCGAGCTGGGCCGCTTCGGCGCGCAGCCGCTCGCCCTTGGCGTGCGCCTGGTCGCGCAGGGCGGCCTGGAACTCCTCCATCCGCCGCCGCAGCCTCTCGTCCGACGCGGCCAGGATCCGTACGGCGAGCAGTCCCGCGTTGCGGGCCCCGCCGACGGCGACGGTCGCCACGGGCACGCCGGCCGGCATCTGGACGATCGACAGCAGCGAGTCCATGCCGTCCAGATACTTGAGCGGCACCGGGACCCCGATCACGGGCAGCGGCGTGACCGAGGCCAGCATGCCCGGCAGGTGGGCGGCGCCGCCGGCCCCTGCGATGATCACCTTCAGGCCGCGCCCGGCGGCGCGGGAGCCGTAGTCGATCATTTCGGCGGGCATGCGGTGCGCCGACACCACGTCGGCCTCGAAGGACACGCCGAACTCCGCGACCGCCTCGGCGGCCTGGCGCATCACCGGCCAGTCCGAGTCGCTCCCCATGACGATTCCGACATCAGGCCCGGCGTCAGGCATCCACAGGTCCTCTCAGGCAGGTGACGGCGTGGTGAGCGCGGGCCCGCACCTCGTCGAGGTCGGTCCCGAGGGCGGTGACGTGCCCGATCTTCCGGCCGGGCCGCACGTCCTTGCCGTAGAAATGAATCTTGATGCCCGGGTCGTTGGCCATCACGTGCTCATACCGGGAGTACACGTCGGGGTCGGGACCACCCAGCAGGTTGGCCATGACGACGACCGGCGCGGTCATCGACGGCGACCCGAGCGGCAGGTCGAGCACGGCCCGCAGGTGCTGCTCGAACTGCGAGGTGCGGGCGCCCTCGATCGTCCAGTGGCCGCTGTTGTGCGGGCGCATGGCCAGTTCGTTGACCACGAGCCCGGTCTTCGTGACGAACATCTCGACCGCGAGGAGCCCGGTCACGCCGAGGTCGCGCGCGATCGTGAGCGCGACCCGCTGGGCGTGCGCCGTCTCCTCCTCGCTCAGGCCCGGCGCGGGCGCGATGACCTCGACGCAGATGCCGTCCTTCTGCACGGTCTCCACGACCGGGTAGCTGACGCCCTGGCCGTGCGGGGACCGGGCGACCAGCACGGCGACCTCCCGCTCGAACGGGACGAACGCCTCGGCCAGCAGGTCCACGCCGGTGGCGAGGACCTCACGTGCCTCGTCAGGGGACGAGCAGACCCACACGCCCCGGCCGTCGTAGCCGCCGCGCACCGCCTTCAGCACCACCGGCCAGCCGTGCTCCTCGGCGAACGCCTCGACGCCGGCCAGGTCGCCGACCCTGGCCCAGGCAGGGCAGGGCGCGCCGATCGCGGTGAGCCGCTCGCGCATCACCGCCTTGTCCTGCGCGTGGACGAGGGCGTCGGCCCCGGGGTGTACGGCGTATCCGTCCGCGGCCAGAGCCCGGATGTGCTCGGTCGGCACGTGCTCGTGGTCGAAGGTGACGGCGTCGCACCCCTTGGCGAACTCCCGCAGGTCGGCGAGGTCGCGGTAGTCGCCGAGGTGGGTGTCCACGATGACCTTGGCGGCGCTCTCGTCACGGGCGCCGGCGAGCACGCGAAGGTCGACGCCGAGCGCGATCGCGGCCTGCTGCGTCATCCTCGCGAGCTGGCCCGCGCCGACCATGCCCACAACTGGGGCGGTCACGGGCTTGGAGGGGGGAACGTTCGGGCTGTTCACGGCACGTAAGCCTACCCAGTCGCGCCGCAAACCCCGTCAGCCGGAGCCCCCGTCTGTGCCCTCGCCGATGTCCGCGAGGACCCGCCGCAGACCCACGGTCGTCATCGTGTTGTCCTCGGACACCTCGGTGGCCAGCATCAGGACCTCGCTGCCGGTGACGGTCGCGGATGTGCCGCCGGTGAACGCGCGTACGTCGGCGGCCCGATACCGGGGATGGACGAGGGAGGAACGGCCCGAGCCCGGCCTCTGGCTGAAGACGACGCGCAGCGCGTGGAACACCAGCGACCCGCCGCCGGGCAGCGCGAGCGCGCGGGCCGGTCCCTCGATGCGCACGTCCGTGGACAGGTGATCGGGGCGGGCCCTGCCGGGGGCGCCGACCAGTTCCGTGAGAAGGCCGCGCATGGGGTCGCCGGAGGCGAAGCGCACCCCGCTGACCCCTTTTCCGGCCACCCCCGCGGGATCGGTCAGGAACGCCACGTGCCGGGTGGGTGCGAGCCGCGCCCCGACGGCCGCGCCCGGATCGGCCGCGGCGTCGGTCACCTCGCCCTCCACGCCGTCCATCGCCGTCGGCGCCTTGCCCACGACCGGGATCGGCCCGGCGCCGAGCCGCCACCGGCCGTCCGCCCGTACGAAGACGAAGTAGGCGGGCCTGGGCTTTGCGGCCAGCACGGCGAACCAGGCGCCGTCACCGCCGTCCTGCCGGGCGGGCAGCAGGAACTCCGGATCACCCCATCCGCGAGGGCCCCTCGCGGATTGAAATCTTCCGTGAGATCCGATGGTCCGGGGGCCGGGAGAACCGGGCGCGGCCGCGCAGACGCGGCGGCCCACGGTGCTCTCGACCCCCGTCGTGAGCTGCCCGACCTTGGCGCAGTCCTCGTCCTTCCAGGCGTCGGCGAGGTCGCTCAGGCTGTCGAAGGCCGCCTGGGCGTCGGCCATCGTGATCTCGGCCGTCTCCGGGGACGTGGCGCCGGGATCGGCCGGGATCCCGCGTAAGCCCTCGGTCCCACACCCCGCGAGCAGGACGAGGCCGAGACCGAGGGTCGTGAGTCTCCGCAACACGGTGAAAGGCCACCCCTCCAGAGCAGGCGCCCCCGAAGCGAAGTGATCCTGGTCGGGCGAGAGCGTAGTGCGAAGAGCCCCCAGCCATCCCGCATAGCAGGATTTTTCTTGAAATGTTCTTTGGTGACCTGCGGCGAAGCGGGTCAGGGTTGCGGCAAGACCCCGATTTGTGCTTGCTACCGGTAGCCTGAGAAGACCTCGCCGCCGACCATGGCCGCTGAACAGGAAGGACCGTGCGGGACGTGCAACTTCTACGAAGCGCCTACGAGCGGTTCGCCGCGCTCATCCACGAGTTGCTCAAGTTCGGCACGATCGGCGCGATCGCGTTCGTCATCGACTACGGCGGCGCCAACCTGCTGACGTTCGGCGTCGGCCTGGGCCCGATCATCTCGAAGGTCATCTCCACCGTCGTCGCCGCGACGTTCGCCTACGCGGGCAACCGCTTCTGGACCTACCGGCACCGTCAGCAGAGCGGCCTGGCACGCGAGTACGTCCTGTTCTTCCTGCTGAACGGCATCGGCCTGCTGCCCTCACTGATCGCCATCGGGTTCAGGACCTACACCCTGGGCCTGCACGACACGCTGAGCTACAACGTCGCCCAGCTCGTCGGCCTGGTGATCGGCACGCTGTTCCGCCTCTGGTCGTACAAGAAGTGGGTGTTCCTGGCGACTCCCGAACTGGCCGAGGAGGCCGGCGCGCGGCCCCACCCCGAGGTGAAGGCACAGGCCGACCCCCTCGCCACCCGCTGAGCGGCACCCAGCCGAACCGCCCGTCAGGCGGGGCCGCTCACCACGCGGTGACGGTCGTTGTCGCGGGTGTGGCGTAAGAAGATCGCGAAGGTCGCCGGGCACCGCTTGACCAGCTCCAGCCGCCCGCCGTCCGCGGCCACCAGGGCGCGGGCGAGGGTGAGCCCCAGGCCCGTGCCGCCCCCTCCGCTGACGCTCCGCTCGAACACCCGGTGGCCGAGGGCCTCCGGGATGCCCGGCCCCTCGTCGGCCACCTCGATCACCACAGACCTGCCCGTACTCGATGTGTTGATCGTCAGCACGCCGTCGCCGTGCTTGAGGGAGTTCTCCAGCAGAGTGGACAGCACCTGGCTGAGCCCGCCGGTCGTGCCGAAGGCGCGCAGGCCGCGGTCGCCCGCCAGCACCAGCGACCGGTGAGCGCGCCGGAACGCGGGCTCCCACTCGACGATCTGCTGCCCCAGCACGTCGTCCACGTCGATCGGCTCCGCCTGGGCGTGCCGCTGCCTGCGGGCTGCGGCCAGCAGTTCGTCGATCACCGCCGTCAGCCGCTCGACCTGCACGATCGCCGCCTCGCCCTCCTCGCGGACCACCTCGGGCTCGTCGGCCGCCGCGACGATCTCCTCCAGGCGCATGCTCAGCCCGGTCAGCGGCGTACGCAGCTGGTGGGATGCGTCGGTCGCGAACTCGCGCTCCCGGGCGAGCAGGTCGGAGATCCGCAGCGCGCTGCGGTCGAGGACCTCGGCCACGAGATCCAGCTCCGGGATGCCGTAGCGGTGCCTGCTCGGCCTGGCGTCGCCCGAGCCCAGCCGCTCCGCGATCCTGGTGAGATCTTGGAGCGGCAGGCTCAGGCGACGCGAGGTGACGGTGGCCAGTCCGATCGCGGCTCCGAGTGCCACGACCGCGAGCGCGATGATGAGCACCAGCCGCGCCTGGGTGTCCTGGTGGATCTGAGCCGAGTCGCGGCTGACGCGTACGTAACCGTTCTCGGAGCGCGCCTCCTCGGTCAGGTCGCGGCCCGCCGGCGGAGGCGAGCCCACGACGATCGGCGGATTCCCGCGGACGAACACCTGGAGATACCGGTCCGGGTAGTTCCGCGCGAGCTGGTCCGGACTGATCTCCTGGCCCTGGCTGACGGAGTACTCCACTCCGAGCAGCAGGCGGTTCGCGTCCGTCCTGAGCTCCTGGGCGACCTCGTCGTTGATCAAGCGCACGACGACCACGCCCAGGGGCACGCCTAACAGCAGGACCGCGATGACCGCGACGAGCAGCATGGAGGAAAGCAGGCGCCGGCGCACGTGCTAGCCCCTCCCCCGCAACCGCCCCACGACGGCTACTCGCGCTCGAAACGGAAGCCGACTCCTCGGACTGTCGTGATGTAGCGCGGCTTGGCCGCGTCGTCGCCGAGCTTTCGGCGCAGCCACGAGATGTGCATGTCCAGTGTCTTCGTCGACCCCCACCAGTTCGTGTCCCACACCTCGCGCATGATCTGCTCGCGGGTGACGACCTTGCCCGCGTCACGTACGAGCACGCGCAGCAGGTCGAATTCCTTGGTGGTCAGGTGCAGTTCCTTGTCTCCCATCCAGGCCCGGCGGGAGTCGGCGTCGATGCGGACGCCTTGCACCACCGGGGTCTCCGATGTGCCGCGCCTGAGCAGGGCCCGCACGCGGGCGAGCAGTTCTGCCAGGCGGAACGGCTTGGTCACGTAGTCGTCGGCCCCGGCGTCGAGGCCGACGACGGTGTCGACTTCGTCGACGCGGGCGGTGAGGATCAGGACCGGAGTCCCGTGTCCCTCCGCGCGAATGCGGCGAGCGACCTCCAGCCCGTCCATCTCTGGAAGGCCGAGGTCGAGAACAATCAGGTCGACGCCCCCCGACAAGGCCCTCTCCAGGGCCTGCGGGCCATCGGGGCTCACCTCCACCTGATAGCCCTCCCGGCGCAGGGCACGCGCCAGTGGCTCGGAAATCGAGGTGTCATCCTCGGCGAGAAGTACGCAGGTCATGGTGCGATCGTAGGACCTTGTGCGATCGTTTCCCGGCTACAGCGCGCCTTTTGACTTGTCGTTGACTCATCAATTGACCTGGGCAAACACTGATAAATCCGGGATAGTCAGCACGCAAGCGACGCGATCTTCTACCCTATTTTCGACCATTCAGAACATCGTTACAGGAAAGCGGATGAGGGTATAAAAAACGCCCGCCGAAACGATGACGGCGGGCGTTGTCCATCTGAATTCCCGTGCGCCTTCCCACGAGCGCGGCAAGCGACGGCCTCAGGAGGACGACGGCGGCTCCGCGTACCGCTGGAGGTAGAGCTGCTCGCCCAGGCTGTCCAGAAGGCCAAGCTCGGTCTCCAGGTAGTCGACGTGGTGCTCCTCGTCGGCCAGGATGCGCTCGAAGAGCGTGGCCGAGGTGATGTCTCCCCGCTCCCGCATGAGGGCGATCCCCGGGCGCAGCCGCTTGATCACGCCCAGCTCCAGCTCCAGGTCGGCCTGAAGCTGCTCTTTGACGGTCTGGCCGATGTGCAGGGTGTTGAGCTTCTGATAGTTCGGCAGACCTTCCAGGAACAGAATCCGGTCGGTGAGTTCCTCCGCGTGCCGCATCTCGTCGATCGACTCCGCCCGCGTGATGGCGGCGAGCTTCGTATACCCCCAGTTCTCCTGCAGCTTCGCGTGCAGGAAGTACTGGTTGATGGCGGTCAGCTCGGAGGTGAGCTGCTCGTTGAGCAGCGCGATGATCTCTTTGTCGCCCTGCATAAGCTTCCTCGATCTATGCACTGGTTACCAGGTCTTCTGACCGTTTCAGGATCGCACAGATCTTCCGGACGCAGGACGCGCAGTCCCCCCCTGCACCGGTGACGTCCCGCACCTGGCGAGCCGTCCTCGCCCCGTCGGCGATGCAGTCGTGCACCTCGCTCTCGGTGACGGCGCGGCAGATGCAGACGTACATGGGTCGCCTCTCAGGGATCTTTTGGAAGGTAAGGCATACCTAACATAACTCACTTTGGTAAGGCTTGCCTACGTGACCCGGGACACAAAAGGG
This sequence comes from Microbispora sp. NPDC088329, assembly GCF_040685655.1. Classification (NCBI taxonomy): domain Bacteria; kingdom Bacillati; phylum Actinomycetota; class Actinomycetes; order Streptosporangiales; family Streptosporangiaceae; genus Microbispora; species Microbispora sp. NPDC088329. The sequence continues at coordinate 304,435 of NZ_JBFBIP010000005.1, read as the reverse complement.
GGCGGCGCCGCTCCGCGCGGCGCCGCCCCCTCCCCGGGTTTCCCGGCAGGTCAGAGCACGACGACCGACCGCAGCACCTCCCCGCGGTGCATCTTGCCGAACGCCTCCTCGACCTGGTCGAGGCCGATGGTCTCGGAGACGAACCCGTCGAGGTCGAGCCTGCCCTGCAGGTAGAGGTCGATCAGCATGGGGAAGTCGCGGCTGGGCAGGCAGTCGCCGTACCAGGAGGACTTGAGCGCGCCGCCGCGGCCGAAGACGTCGAGCAGCGGCAGTTCGAGCTGCATCTCCGGGGTCGGCACGCCGACGAGCACGACGGTCCCGGCCAGGTCGCGGGCGTAGAAGGCCTGCTTGTAGGTCTCCGGACGGCCCACCGCCTCGATCACGACGTCCGCGCCGAACCCGCCGGTGAGGTCGCGGATGGCCTCCACGGGGTCGGTCTCGCGCGAGTTGACCGTGTGGGTGGCGCCGAAGCCGCGGGCCCACTCGAGCTTGCGGTCGTCCACGTCGACCGCGACGATCGTCCGGGCTCCGGCGAGGTGCGCGCCCGCGATGGCCGCGTTGCCGACGCCGCCGCAGCCGATCACCGCGACCGTGTCGCCCCGGGTCACGCCGCCGGTGTTGATCGCGGCCCCGAGGCCGGCCATCACGCCGCAGCCGAGCAGGCCGGCGACGGCCGGCTTGGCCGCGGGGTTGACCTTCGTGCACTGCCCGGCCGCCACGAGGGTCTTCTCCAGGAAGGCCCCGATGCCGAGCGCCGGGCTGAGCGCGGTGCCGTCGGCCAGGGTCATCTTCTGCGCGGCGTTGTGGGTGTTGAAGCAGTACCACGGCCGTCCCCGCAGGCACGCGCGGCACTGCCCGCACACCGCCCGCCAGTTGAGGATCACGTAGTCGCCGGGCTCGACCTCGGTCACGCCCTCGCCGACCGCCTCGACGACGCCCGCGGCCTCGTGGCCCAGCAGGAACGGGAAGTCGTCGTTGATGCCGCCCTCCCGATAGTGGAGGTCGGTGTGGCAGACGCCGCAGGCCTGCACATTGACGACCGCCTCGCCGGGCCCGGGGTCCGGCACGACGACCGTCTCCAGCGTCACCGCCTCTCCCTTGCCGCGCGCCACCACGCCCTGGACTTCGTACGGCATGTCCCGCACCTCACCTTTCTCGGCTGGATCTCCTCAGAACATACGGCTCCACCACGCCGAGCCCCCTGGCGGGGCGGCGGCGGAGTTTGACCAGGTCGACGCCCGGCGCCTCGGCGAGGCCCGCGGCCAGCTCGCTGTCGGCGAGGATCGTGCCCGGCCGGGCGATGGCCGTCAGCCGCGCCGCCAGGTTGACCGTCGTGCCGAACACGTCGCCCATCGCCGGCAGCACCGGCCCGTACGCGAGCCCCACCCGCACGTCGGGCCCCTCGGCGTCCCGCTTGAGCTCGTCGAGCAGGTCGAGCGCGATGAGGGCCGCGGTCCGCGGGTCGCCGGCGGTGAAGAGCACCTCGTCGCCGAGCGTCTTGACCAGCCGCCCGTCGTGCGCCGCGATCACGTCGGAGGCCCGCGACTCGAACCCCTCGACCAGGTCGGCCAGCGCCAGCTCGTCCAGCTCGCGCGACACGCGGGTGAAGGCGACGAGGTCGGCGAACCCGACGGCGAGCCTCGGGCGGGTCGGCGAGACGTCCTCGCCGGGCTCGGCCAGGGAGACCAGGCGGCTCGCGGTCGCGGCGAGCTGGGAGCGCCATACGTGCACCAGCGTCTGCTCGAAATCCGGCAGCAGACGGCTGACCGTGTCCATCATCTGCCGCAGTGCGTCCTCTCCCGCCCGCGCCCCGGGCTCGATCAGCGCGTCGACCATGATCTCGGCCTGCCACTGGGCGAGCCGGGCGGTCGTACGGCCGAGGGCCCTCGCCATGCGGATGACGGTCCGCTCGTCGAGCATCTCCGCGTCGAGCAGGTCGCGGATGCGGTGCAGGGCCGCCAGGTCGGCCGCGGTGAACGCCACGGCGTCGTCGGCGAACGTGGCGAAACCGAGGGCCCGCCAGATCCTCGCCGCCAGATCCTGCGGGATGCCCGCCGCCTCGGCCACCTGCCGTCGCGTGTAGGCCGGTGGCGGCCCCAGGAACAGCTGCCGCATCTCGTCGGCGCCGGGGCGCCCACCTGTGTCCACGTCCCCCTCCCCCGTGTCCTGCTTCCTCGTCGTGTCCGGGCCCGCCCGGCCGGACGGCCCAGGGGCCACGTCGCGCTCAGTCTCCGTCGATGTTCCCGTCCGCGGCGTCCTCCACCAGCCGGAACAGCTCGTGCCGTACGCGCTGGATCTGGGGGATGTCCTCGTAGTCGATGTCGCCCTTCTCGGAGGCCGACTCGACCCGCAGCGTGCCGCATCCCAGGATGCGTTCCATGAGCCGCTGGTCGGAGCTCACGCTGCTCACCTTGGCCAGCGGGATGTCGTCCTCCGACTTGTTGAGGACTCCGGTGCTGATGGCGAAGCGGTGCGAGGTCAGCGTGTAGGAGGTCGTCGCCCAGCGCAGATACGGAATGATCGTCCACAGGACCAGGGCCACGAAGGCGACCACGGCCACCGCGCCGCGGGCGTACCCCGCGTACTCGTAGTCGCCGGGAATGAAGATGAAGGCCGCGACGGCGGCGGCCAGCACGACGATGAGGGCGAGGACCGGCAGGACCAGCCGCTTCCAGTGCGGATGGAACGATAGAACGATCCGCTCGCCGTCAGCCAGATATTGATCGGGGAGACCCATGGCGCAAATCGTGACACGATCGCCGGTCGATTGCATGCGTTCGGCTAGCCCACGAACCTTGGCCGGATCGGTCACTGCGCAGGAAGGAACCTCCGGTCCTCGCGACGCCCGCTCCGCTGGGCCTTCGCTCCGGTCCTCGCTCCCTTCCGCTCCGCTCCCTCCACCCCGGTAAACGTTGGTGGACAGCGCACTGGCCCAAACGAACTAGCGCGGTGGGCCCGGCTCCGGGGACGGCCCCCGGCGGACGTGGACCACGTCGCCCGCACTGAGCGCGTGTTCTCCGTCCCCGGCGCGCACGAGCAGGTGACCGGACGCGTCGACGCCGGTCGCCAGACCGGTCAGCACCCGCTCGCCGGGCAGGTCGATCCTGACCTCCTGGCCGACCGTGGACGACCACGCGAGGTAGGCGGCGCGCAGGCCGGCGGCGTCCGCGTCGCCGTCGGCGGCCGTCCACTCCCGGTAGTGCGACTCGACCTCCCGCAGGATGGCGCGCAGCAGCGGGTCGCGGTCGACGCAGGCGGCGTCCTCGATCACGAGGGATGTGGCCCGTTCCACGGGCAGTTCCTCCGGCCGCAGCGAGACGTTGAGCCCCATGCCGACGACCACCGCGCGGTCCACCCGCTCGGCCAGGATCCCGGCGAGCTTGCGCTCCCCCACCATGAGGTCGTTGGGCCACTTGAGCCGCACGTCGACCTCCGCGATCCGGCGTACGGCCGAAGCGGCGGCGAGGCCGACCAGCAGCGCCAGCCAGCCCTGCCGGGCGAGCGGCACCTCCGGCCGCAGCAGCATCGAGAACGTCAGCCCCGAGCGTGACGGCGCGGTCCAGGGCCGCCCGAGCCGGCCGCGGCCCGCGGACTGCGACTCCGCGACCAGCACGGCGCCCTCGACCGGGCTCTCGCGCACGGTCCTGGCCAGGTCGGCGTTGGTCGAACCGGTCCGCTCGACGACGCGTACGGACGACCACAGCGAGCCGGGGCGCACCAGAGCCCTGGTCAGCGCGGCCTCGGACAGCGGGGGCCGATCGAGATCGGTGTACGGCGAGTCGGGCACCCACCCAGGCTATCGGCCTCCCGGGCCGTCTCCTCCGCGCACCGTCCGCCACCGCGCGCAGGATCGGGCAGCACTGTGGACGTAACGAGCTGCGGACATGACGAGCTGCGGACATGACGAGCTGCGGACATGACGAGCTGTTGGCGCTGCTGGGCCCGACCCGGTGCCGGGCCAGCGCACAGTGCCCGCCGGTCGAGGCCCTGCTCCTCGGCGACTCGTCCGGATCGCCGGCTCCCCGGCCCGGCGCTCACCCGTCTCGGTGCGCGTCCCGCGTGCCCGCGGGGGTCCGCCACCAGGGGCCGCCACGCTCGTCGGCCAGGCGCAGCGCCTCGGAGGCGACCTGCTCCGGCGGGATGTCGAGGCAGCCGAGGGCGAAGGGGCAGGCGAACTGACGGCAGGGCGCGCACGCGGTCGGCACGGTGAGGATGGACGCCGGGCCGAACCGCGGCCGATACTGCTCCACCTGCTCGGTGCCGGCGAACAGCACGACCACGGGCGTACCGGCCGCGCTGGCCAGGTGTGCCCCGCCGCTGTTGTTGCACACGACCACGTCGACGGCGGCGATGAGCGCCGCCAGGACCGGCACGTCGAACCGGCCCGGCAGCAGGACCGCGCCGGGCACGCCGGCGCCGGTGGCCTCGACGAGCGGCGTCTCCCCGGCCGTGCCCGCCACGACCACCCGCAGCCCGGCGGCCGTGAGCAGCCCGGCCACCCGGGCGAACCGGTCGGCCGGATACCGCCGCGCGGAGCAGGAGGCCCCCGGGAGGAGCAACACGCACGGCCGCCTGCGGCCGTCCCCACGACGGTCTCCGTGGCCGTCTCCGGCGGGCCGGCCGCCTGCGACGACGCCGAGCAGGCGGCGGGCCGTACGGGCCGCCTCGGCGGGCACGCGCACGCGCAGCCTGCCCTCGACCGGAGGGACGCCCGCCCGTTCGAGCATGTACAGCGCGCGGTCCACCTGGTGGGTCTCGTCCGGCGGCGAGGGCACCCAGTGGGTCAGCCCCGCCCCGCCGAACTCCTTGGACATGCCGACCCGTACGGGCACCCCGGCGAGCCGGCAGAGGTACGCGGCCGGCCAGGGTGCCTGGGAGAACGAGGTCAGGATCACCGCCGCCTCGTAACCGCCCCACCGGATCCGCTCGACGAGGTCCAGGTCGTCGGTGACCGGGACGTCCTCCCCGCCCGTCTTCTGCCACGAGACCGAGGCGGTGAGCACGCCGTCCACCTCGGGGAGCAGCGCGGCCGCGGCGGCGCCCGCGGGGGCGGCCAGCAGGTCCAGCCGGGCGCGGGGAGCGGCCCGCCGCAGCGCCCGCAGCGCCGGCCCCGCCATCACGACGTCGCCGAGGTTGTCCGGGCGGATCACGAGCACGCGGGCGAGGCTCCGCCACGGGACCGGCGTGCCTGCGAGCGCCGCGGGATGTTCCATCTCCTGCGCGTACCCCTCGAAAACGGGACACAAAGCCTCATAAACGCATGGTTTGCCCCGTTAGTCCCTCGGGCACCCTCCCGGCGCGACGGCACGGCCGGTCCCGCTGCGAACACCTCTTCTGCGGCACTGGGGAGGGGGCGAGAGCACGGCGGGTGCCGTGGACGCCGGAGGCGTGCAGGCACCGGCCCGGCAGGCCGGTCGCCGTAACCGTCAGCCGGGGGAAGCCGGGGTGGGGAGGCGGACGTGACGGAGTGGGGCCGGATTCGCGTGGCCATGGTCCACGGTCCCGGGCCCGCCGACCGCGACGGCGTCGGCGACTACGTCGAACGGCTCGTCGGCGCGCTCGGCGACGCCGGAGTCGAGGCGGTGCGCGTGCCCGTGGGATCGCCGGGATCCCGCTCCCCCTGGCACTGGCTGCCGGCCACACTCGACGCGGCCCGGCGGGTGCGGCGGCTGCGCCCGGACGTCGTTCACGTACAGTTCGCCCCTTCGGCCTACCGGTTCTCCGGGATGCCAGGACTGCTGCCGTCTCTGCTGCCGCCCGGCGCGCCGCTGGTGACGACCCTGCACGAGTACGGCTGGTGGGCGGCCCCCGGATGGGTCCCCGACCCCGTCTGGCGCCCCCTCGAACGCGCACGCCTGTGGGACCGGGAGACCGGGCGGCTGGTGCCCGCGAGCGCCCTCGTGGTCGTGACCAACGCCTCCCACGCCCGGCAGGTCAGGCGGCGCGTGGGGACCGCCGCCGTGGAGGTGCCGCTGGCACCGAACGTCGTCGATCACGGCGGCGCGGGGCAGGCGCGCGTGCGGGTGCGGGACCGGCTCGGCATGGGCCGGGACGACCCGCTGCTCGCCTTCTTCGGATTCGTGCACCCCGTGAAGGGCGTGCGGCAGCTCGTCGAGGCCCTGCCCACACTGTGCGCGGCCCGCCCCGGCCTGCGCCTGCTGGTCGTGGGCGGCTTCACCTCCCAGGCGCTGCCGGAGGCCGAGGCCCTGGCCTTCCGCGCCGAACTGGAGGCGCTGGCCGCACGACACGGCGTCGCGGACGCGGTGACCTTCACCGGGCACCTGCCCGCCGCGCGGGTGTCGGAGCTCCTGCACGCGGCGGACGCGGGCGTCCTGCCCTTCACCGCCGGGGTGACGACCAAGAGCGGCGCGCTGCTCACGATGCTGGCGCACGGACTGCCGACCGCGGTCACCGTGCCGGACGAACCCGACCCCGCCCTCCCGCTCGGGGAGACCGTCGCCGTGATCCGGGCCCGCCGCGACGCCGCCGCCATCGTGGACGCCGTCGGGCCGCTGCTCGACGACCCCGGGGCGCGGCGGCGCATGCGCCGCACGGCCCGGCGGCTCGCCGCCCGCCACTCCTGGTCGCGGGTCGCCGCCGCCCACCGGGCGCTGTACGAGACCCTGGCCGGCCCGCGCCGCCCGCTCGGCGGCCGGAATGCGTGAGCCGTACCGGGAGATCCTGGTCGTCGACCTGCTCGGCGGAATCGGCGACCTGGTGATGCTGCTGCCCGTCGTGCACGGCCTGGCCCTGCGTAATCCGGGCGCGTCACTGCGCGTGCTCACGCACGAGCCCGGCGCCGCCCTCCTGCGCGGCGACCCCGCCGTCACGCGCGTGCTCACCCCCCGTCACGACGGCGCGGGCGCGGAGCGGGAGGCCGTGGCCGACGCCCTGGCCGCCCGGCGCCCGGACCTCGCGGTCACCACCACCCGCTACGACGGCATCCCGGATCTCCTCGCCGACTCGGGCGCCCGGTGCGTCACCGACCTGTGGCGCCGCCCGCCGCCCGGCGAGCCGGTCGGCGAACGCTACCTGCGCATACTGCTCGCCGAGGGGCTGCTGCGGCCCGAGGACGTCCGTGCCCGTCCGGCCGTGCGCCTGACGTCCGCCGAGATCGCGGAGGGCGAGAGGACACTCGCACGTCACCTCCCGGCCGCCACCCCCGCCGTTCCCCCGGCAGGCACTCCGCCAATCATCCCGGCAGGCACGGCGCGGCCCCCGATCGTGCTGATCACTGATGCGGGCATGGACGTGAAGCGGTGGCCCTCCGGGCGCTGGCGCCGACTCGCCGCGCTGCTGGCCCGGCGCGGCCATCCCCTGCTCACACCCGACGCGCCGCCCAAGCGCGGCGCGGTGCGGGCGATATTCGGCCCGGAAGTGGCCGTGCTGCCGCGGTGCGGGCTGCGCGGGCTCGCCGCGTGCTTCGCCGCTGTGGCGCGGCGCGGCGGCGTGGTCGTGGGCGGCGACACCGGGCCGCTGCGGCTGGCCGCAGCGGCCGGGGCGGCCACCGTGGGGCTGTTCGGGCCCACCTGGGCCGGCCGGTACGGCATCGCGGACTCCCCCGGCCCCCGGGATGACCTCCCGGAGGGCATGGAGGCCGTCGACCTCCAGGGGCTGGCGTCCTGCCCGCACCGGCGGCCCACGGCCATCACCGAGCAGCCGTGCTGGTGGACGGCCGGCTGCCCGCTGTCCCCGGACGGCCCCGCCTGCATGGCCGACATCTCGGTGGCGTCCGTCGCCCGCACCGTGACACGTCTGTGCGCCGTCTCCCCCTCACACCACCCGGCGCGCGACGGCTGAGACGCGGCGTGGCAGGCTGCGTACCGGAAAGAACGGCAGCCACGCCCTGGAGGAGACGGCACATGGAACGGGACGGCGCGGCGCGGCCCTCGGCTCGGCTGGGGCCCGTCACGCGCGCACGCGTCCGGAGGGTGTCCGGATCGTCCGTACGCGACCGGCGTGACGACCTCGCCACGGAGGAGCCGCTGGAGATCCGGCTCCTGGCAGGGGGCGAGAGCCGTACGGTGGCGATCACGATGCGGACCCCGGGCGCGGACTTCGAGCTCGCGGCGGGCTTCCTGCACGGCGAGGGCATCGCGGGCCCCGGCGACATCGCCGCCATCGGCTACTGCACCGACGAGGATCTGGACCCCGAGGCGCGCTACAACACCGTGACCGTGCGGCTCACCGCTCCCCGGCTGCCCGACCTCGGCGCGCTGGCGCGCAACTTCCTGACGTCGAGCGCGTGCGGCGTCTGCGGCACGGCGAGCCTCGACGCCCTGCGCGACCGCTGCGCCGTGCCGGCCGCGCGCCCGCCGGTCGGCGTGTCCGCCACGACCCTGTACGGCCTGCCGGACCGGCTGCGGGAGGCCCAGGGCGTGTTCGGCAGGACGGGCGGGCTGCACGCCGCCGGGCTGTTCGCCCCCGACGGCACGCCCGTGGCCGTGCGGGAGGACGTGGGACGGCACAACGCCGTGGACAAGCTGGTGGGCTGGGCGCTGCTCGGCGGCCGGACCCCTCTCGACCGGCAGGTCCTGCTGGTCAGCGGCCGGGTCAGCTACGAGATCATGCAGAAGGCCGCGAGCGCCGGGATCCAGATCGTCTGCGCCGTGTCGGCGCCCTCCTCGCTCGCCGTCGATCTGGCGCGGGAGTTCGGCGTCACGCTCGTGGGATTCCTGCGTGAGGAGCGCTTCAACATCTACGCCTGCCCGGAGCGGATTGAGGTCGGGCGGATCGACGTCGGGCAGGCCGGCACCGCCTGACCCGGCGGTGCGGCGCCCGCTCTCGCACCGCGACGGCAGGGCCCCGGCCGGCCGGACCGGCGGGACCCTCCCGAAGCGATCGCCGGGGCCTCGGCCGGGGTCGCGAGCAGGCTCGCGACCCCGGCCGAGGCGTCAGCCGGTGTTCTGCAGACCTGCCGCCACACCGTTCACGCTGAGCAGCAGCAGCGTGGACAGGCGCTCGCGCTCCTCCTCCGAGAGGTCGCCCGGCCCCCGCAGCACCGACAGCGCCCGCAGCTGCAGGTGGCTGAGCGCGTCCACGTAGGGGTCGCGCAGCTGGACGGCGCGCGACAGCACCCGCCGGTTCTCCAGCAGGCGGGCGTGGCCGGTCACCTCCAGCACGAGCCGCCTCGTCAGGTCGTACTCCTCCAGGACCTGCTCGGCGAAGTCGGTCCGGCCGCCCAGCGCGAGGTAACGGGACGCGATGGACCGGTCGGTCTTGGCCAGCGACATCTCCGCGTTGTCCAGCATCGCGGCGAACAGCGGCCACTCCTGATACGCCGAGCGCAGTTCGGCCATGCCGCCGTCGGTGACCACGGCCGCCAGGCCGCTGCCCAGGCCGTACCAGCCGGGGAGGTTGACCCGCGTCTGGGCCCATGAGAACACCCACGGGATGGCCCGCAGGTCGTCCAGGGAACGGGGCGCGCCGAGGCCGCGCCGCGCGGGCCGGGAGCCGAGCCGCAGGGAGCCGAGCTCCTCCAGCGGGCTGACCAGCGCGAACCACTCGGGGAAGCCCGGGGCCTCGGTCAGCGCCCGGTAGGCGCGCTCGGAGGCCACGGCGACGGTGTCGGCCAGCCGGCGGAACTTCGCCGCCGCCTCGGCCGCGCTCGACTCCACCGCCGAGGTGGACGCGAGCAGCACGGCGTTGGTGACCTGCTCGATGTGCCGCTTGGCGATGGCCGAGTGGCCGTACCGCGCGAAGATGACCTCGCCCTGCTCGGTGACCTTGAAGCGGCCGGAGACCGAGCCGGGGGCCTGGGCGAGCACGGCGCGGTTGGCCGGGCCGCCGCCCCGGCCGAGCGCACCGCCGCGGCCGTGGAAGAGCGTGAGCGTGATGTCGTTGGCCGCGGCCCACGCGGTCAGCGCCGCCTGCGCGTCGTACAGGCGCAAAGTGGCCGCCGCCGGGCCGAGCTCCTTGGCCGAGTCGGAGTAGCCGAGCATGACCTCCATGCGCCGCCCGTTCTCGGCGAGCCGCCGGCGCACGGGCTCCAGGGCGGCCATGCCCTCCAGCACGGCGGTGGAGTTGTCGAGGTCCTCGCCCGACTCGAACAGGGGGACCACGTCGAGCACCGGGGCGCGCTCGCCCATGGCGTGCCTGGCCAGCTCGTACACCGCGGCGATGTCGTCGGCGGAGCGGGTGAACGAGACGACGTAGCGGGAGCAGGCGGTCACGCCGAAGCGCTCCTGGATCCAGCCGATCACCCGGATCGTGGCCAGGACCTCCTCGGTGCGCTCCGACAGCGTGCCCGAGGCGATCTCCTTCAGCGCCGCGGCGTGCACCGCCGAATGCTGGCGCACCTCCAGCTCCGCCAAGTGGAACCCGAAGGTCTCGACCTGCCAGATCAGGTGCTGCACCTCGCCGTAGGCCTGCCGTACGGCGCCGGCGCCGCGCAGGGAGTCCTGCGCGAGCCGCAGGTCGGCCAGCAGCTCCGACGGCGCGCGGTAGGCGAGGTCGAGGTCGCGGCGGCGGGTCGCGGCGATCCTGGCCGCCACGAACATGAGCCACTGGCGGTGCGGCTCCTGCGGCGAGCGGGTGGCCATCTCCGACACCAGGTCGGGGTGGTCGTCCTCGGCCTGCGCGAGCGCCGCGCGCAGCTCGGCGGACGGCGGCGTGAAGGCTCCGGCCAGCGTCAGCGACCTGCCGATCCGGGTGGCCGCGTTCTCCAGCGCGATCAGCACGTGCTCGGCCTGGATCTGGATGGCCTCCCTGGTCACCTTGGCGGTGACGTTGGGGTTGCCGTCGCGGTCGCCGCCGATCCAGCTGCCGTAGCGGATGTACGCCCTGGCCAGCGGCTCCCGCGTCCCGGTGCCTGGCGCGAGCGCCGCGTCGAGCGAGCGGTAGATCTGCGGCACCGTGCGGAACAGCGTCTCGTCGAACGCCGCCATCGCCGTACGGACCTCGTCCAGCGGGTCGAGCTTGGTGTGCCGCAGCTGGGCGGACCGCCACAGGATGTCGATCTCCTCCAGCAGCCGCCGGTGAGCCTCCTCCCGCTCGGCGGCGCCCCGGCCCGGGGTGTTGTAGGCGTCGAGCTGAGCGCTGATCCGCTGGATGGCGGTGACGATCGCCCGCCGCCGCGCCTCCGTGGGATGGGCCGTCAGCACGGGCCGGAACTCCAGCCCGTCGATCAGGTCTTGGAGCCGGTCGTCCCCGCGCAACCGCTGGACGGCCTCGGCGAGGGACTCGCGCAGCGGCACGTCGTCCTTGTCACGCTGCCGCAGGATTCGGATCCGATAGTGCTCTTCGGCGAGGTTGGCGAGGTGGAAGTAGCAGGTGAAGGCCCGGGCGATCTGTACGGCGCGGTCGACGGGCCACTCGGCCACCAGGGCCGCGACCTCGTCGGCCGTCGTCTCCTGACGCCGGGCGGCGATCACCGCCTTACGGAGGCGTTCCACGTCGGCGAGGAGGTCGGGACCGCCGTGTTCGGCGATCACCTGACCCAGGAGTCCACCCAAGAGGCGCACGTCAGCGCGGAGTTCGTCCGGCATCTCCGCTACGGCGTTGTGTCGTTCGGCAGGAGCGATGGCGGCCATGCTTGGAAGGCTAGCGAATCGCGCTCGGTCTCCCGAGGGCGGTCTCACCAATTGGACTAGACCACTAATTCCGGGCTGGTCAGACCGGCCGTGCGTCCGGGGTGGGAAGCACCGTCAGACCGGTCGCGCGTCCGGGGTGGGGAGCACCTCGGCCGGGGATTCCGGGAGCGCCCTGAGGCGGCGGGTGAGATATTGGGCGAGCCGCCCGTGCAACACCACGATCGCGGCGAACGCGGCGATCAGCACGGTGATCGGCGTCAACTGGCCGTCGTCCGCCAGGACGATGATCTTCGCGTCGCCGACCCCCGTCCTCGCGGCCATCAGCCCGGTGAGCGCGGCGGTCACCCACCGGCCCGCATGCATGATCACCGGACGCGCGGTCGCGGTCACCGCGGCCGGCAGGGCCAGCACGACGAAGACGACGAGGATCCCGACCGTGCCCGCCAGGGACATGCCGGTCAATCCGCCGACGGCCAGCGCGATGCCCCGCATCAGGAGGCGTGCCGCCGCCCCGATGACCAGCCCGCTCAGCACCGCCGCACCCACCGGCGCCCAAATCACACGGCCCAGCCGCCTGCCTTCGCGCATTATTTCTCCCCTAGAACGGTCCAAACGGTTATAGGGGCGGGCCGAATCCCCCGCAATCGCCGCAATAACTTCGGGACCGCTCTGTTATCGAGAAAGGTCACCGATCCGTGTCACGCGGCCGGCAGGCGTCGGCGACGGCTTCGGGGTCCCAATAGAACGGGCGGCATTCGAGCATGCGCCCGTTCCTGACGGTGATCAGCTGCACGATCAGGGTGTCGACTTCCCGGCCCGTGGCACGGGCGCGAAAGCGCACCCGATTGCGCACGACCACGGTGTCCTCGTCTCCCCAGTGCTCCTGCTCCAGGAACTCCATCGACTCCCAGACCTCGCTGAAGCGGGCCAGGAACCGCTCCATGCCGTCATGGCCGCGCCATGTTCCCGTGCCGGTGAAGGGCAGGCCGGGAGCCTGGTGCAGGGTCACCTCGGGGTCCAGGTAAGCGGCGACCCGGTCATAGCTCGCCTTGCCGAACCCGCCCGAGGCCACGTACGCGGCCTCGGCCGTGTAGAACCTCTCCATCACCGTCCAGGCGTCGACCGGCGGCTGCTCGTCCGCTCCCGGTCCGCCGGTCGTCGCCGCAGTCGTTGTGCTCATGGCGCCAGCATCCCGTGCCGGGGAAGGTCTCCACTGGCGGTGATCGGACCTCTCAAGGACGGACGACCGGTCAGGTGGGGCGGGAGACGGCGGCGAGGAGTTCGGGGAGGCGGGCGAAGCCGATGCCGGCGGCGAGCCGGCGTCCCGCCCAGGCGACCGCCACGCCGTACGGCACGGCGAGCACGGCCCACCAGGTCAGGCCGAGCAGGACCGGCACCACGACGGGCAGCGCGAGCACGCCGGTGGCGACCATCGTGGCGAGGGAGGCCCCGAACGCCTGCCCTCCCTGCCCCGGAGCGGCGCCGCTGAAGGCGTTCAGGCGGTCGGGGTAGGTGTACGGCGCGGTCACGCTGGTGAGCGCGCCGACGCCCATGGCGACGCCGAGCACACCCCAGGCGACCGGGACCGCGGCGAGGGCCCAGAGGGCGTCGCCCGCCAGCAGCGCGGCGATCACCGACACCAGGGCCAGCAGCGGCACCCCGATGACCGCCATGGACAGGTGCCGCCCGGCCAGGTCGGTACGCACATCGCGCGGGGTGGAGAACGCCACCGCGTTCATCCACAGCGACCTGCCGTCGATGCCGAAGGAGTTGGCGGCCTGCAGTCCGATCATGACGGCCGCCAGGCAGGCGGGCCCGATCACCGATCCCGGCCCGGCCCCGCCGTCCCGTCCCTGCATGGACAGTGTGATGATCAGGGTGACCACGAGCGCGGTGATCCAGTTCACCCGGCCCCGCGGCTCTCTCGCGGCGTACTTCAGCTCCTTCGCGACGACGGCGCCGAGCATGCCGTCGGGCAGGAACCGGCCGAGCGGGACCCGTCCTGACCGCCGGACGGAGCCGCCGCCCTGGCTGGAGGAGTCGGGCCGCACCAGTGCGTACCGCAGCGCGGCGATCCACAGCCACCCCAGCACGACGACCGCCACCGCGACGACGATCAGTTCGGCGACGCCGGCGAGACCGCCGTCGGCGATCGCGTGCGCGGCCAGCCCCGGCGGCGTCCACCGCAGGACCTCCCCCACCGACGCCAGAATTCGCGTGGGGTCGCCCGACAGCCCCCGGTTGATCAACAGGTTGGGCACCTGGACGAGCAGCACCACGAAGATGGCGGCGACCGCGAGCAGGTCCCGCCCTCTGCGGGTGCGCAGCACGCCCGACAGCGCGGTCGTCACCAGGCGGGAGACCGTGAGGCAGAAGGCGAACTGCAGGACCACCGCGGGCACCCCGAGCAGCACCCCGCCCGGCCCGTGGGCGAGCGCGACCACGCCGCCGAACAGCGCGGCCAGCGAGGCGATCGGCCACGGCCCGGCCGCCGACGCGGCCAGCATGCCGGTCGCGAGCTGCCGGGTGGTCAGCGGGAACAGGGCCAGCCGGGCCGGGTCGAGCGTCTCGTCCAGGCCGAAGGCCGTCAGCGGCACGACGATCCACCCGACGGCGAACACCGCGAACGCCGCCGACACGAGGTCGAGAGCGACCGCGGACGGCGCGAACCGGATGAGGGACAGCAGCCCGAACCCCGCGACGGCGGCGAGGAATGCGAGGCCGAGCGAGAAGATGAACCCGACCTGCTTGCCGGTCTCACCGCGCAGGCCGCCGCGCACCAGGCTGAGCTTGAGCCGGACGAACAACCAGGTCATGCCGGCGACCCGAGCCACGACAGGCCCTCCTCCCCGGTGCCCCGCACGCCGACGAGGTCGAGGAACGCCTCGTTGAGCGTGCGGCCCCGCCGTACGTCGTCGAGCGGGCCCTGCGCGACGACGAGCCCCTTGTTCATCACCGACACCCAGTCGCACAGCCGCTCGACCAGGTCCATCACATGGCTGGAGAAGACGACGGTGGAGCCCGAGGCGGTGTATCTGCGCAGCACCTCGGTCAGCGTGTTGGCGGACACCGGATCGACGCCCTCGAACGGCTCGTCGAGGAACAGCACGCCGGGGTTGTGCAGCAGCGCCGCCGCGAGGCCGATCTTCTTGCGCATGCCGGTGGAGTAGTCGACCACCAGCTTGTCCTGCGCCTCGACCAGGTCCATGACCTTGAGCAGCTCGCCGGCGCGCCTGCCGACCTCGTCCAGGGGGATGCCGCGCAACCGGCCGCAGTACATCAGCAGCTCGCGGCCGGACAGCCGCTCGAACAGCCGCAGGCCCTCGGGCAGCACACCGATGTGCGCCTTGACGCTGACGGGATCGGCCCACACGTCGTGGCCGTCGATCTCGATCCGCCCGCCGTCCGGACGCAACAGCCCGGTGATCATGCTCAGCGTCGTCGTCTTGCCCGCGCCGTTGGGCCCGACCAGGCCGGCGAAGCTGCCCTTCGGCACGACCAGGTCGACCCCGCCGACCGCCACCTGCTGCCCGAAGCGCTTGTACAACCCCTGCGTGCGTACGGCATCCGTCATGGAGCCCCCATTTGTGTAAAGCCGTCATAAAGGCGAACGAACGAGGCACTGGCCTCGTTCCTGGGGCGTTCCCCCTCCGGACAATTGCGATCCCGGTGAGCGTGCCCCGGCGCGACCGCGGGGCCCCGGCCTGGTTACCCTGTCGGCCATGAATTCGACGCGACCCGGAGCGGCGTTCGGGACTCGGGGGCCGCTGAGCACAGGAGAAACGCCGGGCACACGAGAAAGCACACGAGGAACGGTGAGCCTGCGATGAGCGCCGGACGCGCCCACGAGGTCGACATCCACACCACCGCCGGCAAGATCGCCGACCTGGAGCGCCGCCGGAGCGAGGCGGCCCACGCCGGCTCCCAGCGTGCGGTGGAGAAGCAGCACGCCAAGGGCAAGATGACGGCCCGTGAGCGGCTGGCGGCCTTCCTGGACGAGGGCTCCTTCGTGGAGTTCGACGAGCTGGCCAGGCACCGGGCGACCGCCTTCGGCCTCGACCGCGAGCGCCCGTACGGCGACGGGGTCGTGACCGGGTACGGCACGGTGGACGGCCGGCCGGTCGCGGTGTTCGCGCAGGATTTCACCGTCTTCGGCGGCTCGCTGGGCGAGGTCTTCGGCGAGAAGATCGTCAAGGTCATGGACCACGCGGTCAAGACCGGCTGCCCGGTGATCGGCATCAACGACTCGGGCGGTGCGCGCATCCAGGAGGGCGTGGTCTCCCTCGGCCTGTACGCCGAGATCTTCAAGCGCAACGTGCACGCCTCCGGCGTGGTGCCGCAGATCTCACTGATCATGGGCCCGTGCGCGGGCGGCGCCGTGTACTCCCCCGCCCTGACCGACTTCGTCCTGATGGTGCAGGAGAAGTCGCACATGTTCATCACCGGGCCCGACGTCATCAAGACCGTGACCGGCGAGGAGGTGACGTTCGAGGAGCTGGGCGGCGCGCACACGCACAACTCGAAGAGCGGCGTCGCCCACTACGAGGCGTCCGACGAGCAGGACTGCCTCGACTTCGCCAGGGCGCTGCTGTCCTACCTGCCGTCCAACAACATGGACGATCCGCCGGCCTTCGACGTGGAGGCGGACCTGGAGACGACCGACGAGGACCGCGAGCTCGACACGCTGATCCCCGACTCGGCCAACCAGCCGTACGACATGCACACGGTCATCGAGCACGTCCTCGACGACGGCGAGTTCCTGGAGATCCACGCGGGCTTCGCACCGAACATCGTCGTCGGCTTCGGCCGGGTCGAGGGGCGGTCCGTGGGCGTCGTCGCCAACCAGCCGATGAACTTCGCCGGCACGCTCGACATCGCCGCCTCCGAGAAGGCCGCCCGCTTCGTACGCACCTGCGACGCCTTCAACATCCCGGTGCTGACCTTCGTCGACGTGCCCGGTTTCCTCCCGGGCACCGACCAGGAGTGGAACGGCATCATCCGGCGCGGCGCCAAGCTCCTCTACGCCTACGCCGAGGCGACCGTGCCGCTGGTCACGGTCATCACCCGCAAGGCCTACGGCGGGGCGTACGACGTCATGGGGTCCAAGCACCTCGGCGCGGACGTCAATCTGGCCTGGCCCACCGCCCAGATCGCCGTCATGGGGGCGCAGGGCGCGGTCAACATCCTCTACCGGCGCGAGCTGGCCGCCTCCGACGACCCGGACGCCGCGCGGGCCCGGTTCGTCAGCGAGTACGAGGACACGCTGGCCAACCCTTATCTGGCGGCCGAGCGCGGCTACGTGGACGCGGTCATCCGGCCCTCGGACACCCGGGTCCAGATCGTCCGCGCGCTGCGCGCCCTCCGCAACAAGCGGGCCACGCTGCCCCCGAAGAAGCACGGGAACATTCCGCTGTGACCAGCCAGGAGCCGTACCTCAGCGTCGTCCGGGGGGACGCCACCCCCGAGGAGACCGCCGCCCTCGTCATCGCCCTGACGGCGCGGGCGGCCACGCGCGGCGCCCCGCCGGCGGCGCCGGGAACGAGCACAGGAAACTGGAGGAACCCGGCACATCGGCTGCGTCTGGGACTCCCACACGGCCCGGGGGCCTGGCGCAGAGCCTTCTTCCCGGGCGGGTGACGGCGTCTGCCGATACCACGGACCGATTACATCGGCCGAACCGGGTGTCAACTGGCTCAAGAGTTGGGACTATCTAGAAAGCGGGGGGATATAGTCAGCCGATCATCTAGTGACGAGTCCTGGAGGACACCATGGCCATCCCGGACTTCAGCGCACATGGCATTGCCGCAAAGTATGCCGTTCTCGTGGACGTCGGTTATCTTTACGCGGCCGCCGGTGAAGTTCTCTTAGGCGCCAAGGAGCGTAAGGAGTACCGCGTCGCCGCGGACGAACTGATTCAGGCCCTGCAGAAACACGCGCTCGAACGCATCCCGGGTGAGCTGCTGCGCGTCTACTGGTACGACGCCGCCCGCGACCGCGTGCCCACGGTGGACCAGCGTGTGATCGCGCAGCTGCCCTGGGTCAAGGTGCGGCTGGGCAACCTGAACGCCCGCGGCCAGCAGAAGGGCGTCGACGCGCAGATCCGCAGCGACCTCGAGGCCCTCGCCCGTCACCACGCCGTGAGCGACACCGTGCTGATCGCCGGAGATGAGGACATGGTGCCCGCCGTGGAGGCCGCGCAGGCGTACGGCGTGCGCATCCACCTGTGGGGCGTAGAACCGCCGTTCGGGACCAACCAGGCCGAGCGGCTCGTCTGGGAGTCGGACACCGTCGAGATCCTGAGCGCCGACTTCCTGCGTCCGTTCTTCACCCGCGCTCCGGTGCCGGTCGCCGTGCCCGTGCCGCCCACGCCGTCGCCCGCCCAGGTCTTCGCGGGCCGTACGGTCAAGCCGAAGACGCCCGTCGGCCAGGTCGCCAAGCTGGGCCCGGGCCGGCCGCGTGTCGAGGAGGTCGGCGAGCACGTCGCGCAGAAGTGGATACTCACCCGCGGCCGGGACAACATCCGCGACCTGCTGCCGGGCCCGCTGCTGCCCACGGTGATCGACACCGAACTGCTCATCGAGGCCGAGAAGGAGCTCGGCCACTCTCTTCGGCCCTACCCGGAGGCACGCGTGTGGCTGCGTGACGGCTTCTGGGCCCGGGTCTACCGCGAGTTCGACCTCGGGGTCGGCATCTCCAGCAAGTAGACGGCGGCGTCATCGCTGTCCGAGCTCGCGCGGGAGCACTCCCGGCACGTCACTGCCCGGTCTCGCGCGAGGCCGCCCCGCGGTTCCGGCGCGGCACTCTGACGGCCGCGTCCGATTTCCGCCAGCCCGCACCGTTGGCCAGCGCATAACGTCGTGTGCGTGACCACACGACAGCTCGATTTCGACGCGTGCTACCTCGCCGTATCGGCCCGGGACTCCCGCTTCGACGGGCGTTTCTACACGGCTGTCACCACCACCGGCATCTACTGCCGCCCGATCTGTCCTGCCCGCACTCCCTCGCGGTCCAACGTCCGCTTCTACCGCCACGCCGCCGCGGCCGAGGCCGCCGGGTTCCGTCCCTGCCGCCGCTGCCGCCCTGAGCTGAGCCCCGGCGACCCCGGCTGGGACGTGCGCGCCGACCTGGTCGGACGCGCGCTGCGGCTGATCGACGACGGGGTCGCCGACGAAAGCGGCGTCGCCGGGCTGGCCCGGCGCCTGCACGTGACCGAGCGGCACCTGCACCGCCTGTTCGCCGCCGAACTCGGCACCGGACCGCTCGCCGTCGCCCGCACCCGGCGGCTGCTGCTCGCCAAGCAACTGCTCACCGAGACGGCCCTGCCGATCACCGACGTCGCGTTCGCCGCCGGGTTCGGCAGCGTACGGCAGTTCAACGCCGCCATGAAGGAGTCGTACGGCTTCGCGCCGGGTGAGCTGCGCAGGGCCAGCGGGCCGGTGCAGGGCACGCAGGGTCCGGTCGCTCTCACGACCGGTCTGACCCTGCGGCTGGGCCATCGGGAGCCGTACGACGCGCAGGCGGTGCTGCGTTTTCTCGCCGCCCGGGCGATCCCCTCGGTGGAGGCGGTCTGCCGGTCGGGGCCCGACGTGACGGCGTACACGCGGGCCGTGCCAGGCGGCTCGATCACGCTGCGCCCCGCGGCCGGCCATGTCCGGCTCACCGTGCGGACGACCGAGGCGCATCTGCTCTCCCGGCTGGTCGCACGCTGCCGCCGGCTGCTCGATCTCGACGCCGACCCCGGGGCGGTGCGGGAGATCCTCGGCGCGACGTCGCTCGCGCCGCTGGTCGCGGCCCGTCCCGGGCTGCGCGTTCCGGGAGCGTACGACGGGTTCGAACTGGCGGTCCGGGCCGTCGTCGGGCAGCAGATCTCGGTGGCCGGCGCCCGCACCCTGCTCGGCCGCATCGCCGCCCGAGCCGCGCTGCCCGCCGGCACCGGGGCGGTGGAGCCCGGCCGGGTTCCGTTGCTGTTCCCCACGGCGGACGGGCTCGCCGCCGCCGACCTCGACGGCCTCGGGCTCACCACCCGCAGGGTCGCCACGATCAGGGCGCTGGCCGAGGCGGTCGCCTCCGGCGCGATCGACCTCGACGGCGCGGGCGACCCCGGCGACACCGTCGCCAGGCTGCTGGAGATCCCGGGCATCGGCCCGTGGACGGCCGGCTACATCGCGCTGCGCGCGCTGCGCGACCCGGACGCGTGGCCCGACGGCGACCTCGTGCTGCGCAGGACGATGGAACGGCTCGGCATCGCCGCGGACGAGACCGAGCGGTGGCGGCCCTGGCGCGCGTACGCCGCACTCCACCTGTGGAGCCACGCCGCCACCACCTGAAGCGTCAGCCCGCCGGGCCTCCGTCGTCGGCGTGAGCGCTCCGGACACCCGCACAGCGACCACAGACACCACACCACAAGGACGCGACAGATGATCCTCACCCAGACCGTGCCCACCCCGGTGGGTCCCCTCGCTCTGCTCGCCCGCGACGGCGTGCTCGTCGCCGCCGGTTTCACCGCCGACCCGCGCGAGATGTTCGCCCGGCTCTCGCCGTCCCTGCGGGCGCTCGCGCTGCGGGAGGGCGATCTCGGCGACGCGGCGGAGGCCGTACGGGAGTACCTCGAGGGGAAGGTCGACGCGCTCGACCGGATCCCGGCCGAGCAGCCCGGCACCCCCACGAGGCAACGCCTGTACGAGGCGCTGCGCGCCGTGCCCGCCGGGACCACCGTGTCGTACGCGCAGCTCGCGGAGAAGGCGGGGCTGCCCAGGACGGCCGCGCGGGCCGCGGGATCGGCCTGCGCGCAGAACCTGATCGCGCCGTTCGTGCCGTGCCACCGCGTGCTGCCCTCGACCGGTGGCTACGGCGGCTACTACTACGGCACCCCGGTCAAGGAATGGCTCCTCGCCCACGAGTCGCGCGCCTGAACGGAAGATCCGGCCGGGGCCGGGGGATCAGTTCTTGACGATGCTCTGGACCTCGCCGACGGGCACGTCCCTGGTCGCCGAGACCCGGATCGGGTCGTAGTTGAGCTGGCCGCCCTGGCTGTCGTTGCCGACGACGGTCCAGACGCTCGTCACGGTGAGCGTGTAGGCCTTGCGCGGCTGGTCGATGGACGAACGGAGATACCGGACGCCGCACGGGGGACTGTCGTCGCCCTTGTCGGCGCCCTTGGTGTAGGGCTTGCCGGTGGTACCGCAGTCCTTGTACACCTTGGCCCGGTTCTCGTCCTCGGTGCCGGGGTCGATGTCGAGGCCCTGCGGCGTCGCCGTGACGGTGGCCGACATGACCCCGGGCAGCGTGGCGGTGACGGACCGGGGCGCCGCCTCGGCTCCGTCCAGCCACACCCAGGTCGGCAGGTTGACGTAGCTCTTGACGTCCGGGCTCAGCTTGATCTTCGGCTCCGGCACGGTCAGCGCGGCCCGGGCGATCTGCATGAGCTGCTGCGCGGTGATGCCTCCGACGGGTGTGGTCCCCTCGGGCACCCATACGGTCGACTCGCGCCCGGCGGCGCACGCCGCTCCCGCCGGGTCGTTGGCGTCATAGGAGATGCCCCACCACTTGCCCTTCTCGCCAACCTTGTCCGCGTAGTCCCTGATGTTCTCCGAGTAATTGTTTCCCGACTCCACCGCGTCCTTCCTCTCCCGCACCTGGAGGTGGAGCATGTCCTCGGCCGACATGTTCGGCTCGTACCAGCAGGGCTGCGGTATCCGATAACCGTCGCTCTTTCCGCCCAGCCCGTTGCCGGACAGGCCGATCTTGGAGTTGGTCAGCCTGACTCCGGCGGTGTTGCCCTTCTGGAACGCCTCGCCGCGCGGCCCCTCTGCCGGATCGTCGGCGGCGGCGGGAGGGGCGCCCACCGCGAGAACCGCTCCCGCCAGCAGGAACGCCACCGCGACGACCGTACTCGCGCCTGCTCTGGTGCCCGATTCGGTGCCCGGTTTGGCGCTCGTCCGCGTGCTCATCGCAGGCACTCCTTCGCACGTTCGTCCGAATGGTCCGCGTAGCGGTAAAGCCGGATGCGCCAGCCGCCGTCGGCGTCGTGCACCAGGCCGGCGGTCTGCAGGAAGACCGCGCGCGGGCGTTTCAGCCAGGTGGGCTGACGGGCCAGCGGCGTGCCCTCCTGGTCGGTCAGCCGCACGCCGGTCAGGTCGACGCAGCCGTCGACCTCCGCCCCGCGTCCCACGACGGCGGGCACCCTCAGGGCGTAGAGCTTGGCCACGCCCCGGGCCGACTCCTTGTCGTCGAGAAAATTGCGCACCCAGGCGATCGCGTCCCGGATGGCGGGTGACTTGACGTCGATCCCCTTGATGTACGACGTGTCCTTGCCGAGAGTGCCGACGGCCCGCCACTGGGCGGTGAAGTCGTCGGCGAACGCCTTGATCGCCGACGATCGATCCGGATCGGGCTCGTCCGGCCATTCGACCTCGATCGTCAGCCCGGGCGCCGCCGTGATCGTCTCGGTGCCGGGCGTGTATCCGGCCGTCGCGGTCGTCGCCGCCGTCGCCGCGGCCGGTTCCGCACCGCCGCCCGGCGTGAAGCCGCGGTCCGCATCCGGCACCGCGCACCCCGCGAGGAGCAGCATGCACGCCGGGACGAGCATCGTACGGGCCGGGGCGAGTGCCGGACGCGGCGACGGGCTCCTGCGCACCGCCGCGGTCGATCCGGAAACGGCGGCCCGCGACGAGCCGGCGCTGTGCGCGGATCGGCATGATTCGGGGGGTGACGTCCCTGGCATTGGGGCTCCGGTCAGGCGAGACGTGAGGTTCTGAGGTCCGGGTTCACGAGGCCCGGGGTTGCGAGGCCGGGGTTTCTGAGGTCGGGGTTTCTGAGGTCGGGGGAGACCGTCCGGCGCCAGTCGGGCAGCAGCTCGTCGATGAGCGCCTCCGTCTCGGGCGCCATCCCGCCGCCGTACGGATGGGAGGCCGCGCGGCGCAGCAGGCCGTCGACGACCGCCCGCAACCTGACGGGCTCCCCGGTGGCGTGCGCCGCCCGCAGCAGGTCGCGCCACAGCCCTTCGTCGTCGGCGGCGAGCAGCAGCCCGGACCGGACCGCCGCCACCGCGCCGTGGGGATCGTGGCGGGCCAGCCTCATCTCGCACAGCGCGTGGGCGGCGTCCGCCACCCAGGCCGTGACGTCGAATTCCAGGGGGTCGGCCGCCAGCCAGGCGTACCGGTCGGGCGGCCTGCCGTTCAGCAGCGGGCCGCGCACCAGCGTCAGCGCGCGCTCCAGCAGCTCGGCCTCCATGTCGCCGGGGCCGGCGGCATCGGGGCCGGCGGCGGACCATTCGCCTGCCTGCCGTACGAGGTCCTGGAACAGCCGCCAGTCCGTACGGATCTCCGGCCCGAGCCGCAACCGGCCGGACCGGTCGACGAACAGGTGGGGGCGTCCCTCGGAGTCGCGCCCGAGCCACTCGGCGACCCTGGCGATCGTGGCGTCGCGCACCGCGAGCTGCACGCCGCGCGGCCACAGCACCCCGGCCAGCACGGCCGGATGAACCCCCTCGGGATGGGTGGCCAGATAGACGACGAGTTCGTGGGCGAGGGCCGCACGGCCCTCTTCCAGCGGGTTCGCCGGGCTGATCTCGATCGGGCCGAGGATGCGCACCTCGATCGAGGGCGGCTCCTCGCTGAGCCGCTCCATCACCGGCGTGAGCGGCTCGCCCTCCTGCTGCCGTGCCGTACGGAACAGGTTGATCACGGCGTCGTAGTGCCGGCGCGGCAGCAGGTGGGCCTCGATGTCCAGGCCCAGGGCGTCCACACGGGTGCGGCCGTCGTCGCCGACCTCCCACGTCCAGGTGGCGTGCGGCACCTCGCCCGCGATCACGAAGCCGCTGGCCGTACGCGTGCCCTTGCCGAGCAGCGCCAGGCGGCGCGCCTCGTCCTCGTCGGGGCGGATGGCCGACAGGAGGTAGTGCGGGGTGTAGGCGGGATCGGCCACACGGCTGTGGACGCGGCCGGTCAGCACGTCGCCGTCGTATCGGGCGCGTTCCTCGAACTCGGGCAGCACCTCGGCCAGGCTGCCCGCCGTCCTGATCCGCTCGGGCGCGAGCAGGGTCAGCTCCTCGCCGAAACCGACGAGCGTGATGCGCATCCGGTCGGACCACCTGTTGGTCGCCAGTTCGACGGCGAGCGCGGACAGGGCGGCGACGGTGTGCGCCCCGGTGATGGCGATCACGCCGTGGGCGGCCTCCAGGTCGACCAGGACGCGGCCGCCCTGCCCGGTGCCGAGCGAGACCAGCCCCGGGTAGGGCGCGGGCGCCCCGGCCAGCGTGTGTTCGTCGATGCGGCGTCCCTCGTGGGCCGGGAGGCGCCAGACCTGCCCGTCGTCGCAGGACTCCCACGGCTCCGGCGCGTCCTGTTCGGCCGGGTGGATCCACAGGTCGAGCCCCCGGTTGGACAGGTGGACGGCGTAGATCGTCGGAGGGCGCCGTCCGGAGTCGGCCAGCAGGCGGCCGAGCAGGCGCAGGCCGATGTCGAGCATGCGGCTGCCCGGGGCGTCGGCGCCGAGGCGGATCGCGACCTCGGCCTCGGCTGCGTCTCCGCGCGGCCGGGCGATGCGCCGGCCGAAGGCCCGGCGCCACAGCTGCTCGCGCCGCCTGCGGCCGAGCAGGGCCAGCAGCCCGGCCGCCGCCAGTGTCGAGGCCGCCAGGTAGTCGGCGAGGACCGGCCCGCCGTGCCGCTCCCCGGTCTCCTCGTTGTGGTGTCCGCCCGCTCCCGCGGACGGCGTGGCCTCGGTGGTGTCCTCCCCCTTGGCCTCCGTCGTGGACCGCCCCTGCGCCGGGGGCCTCGCGGTGCGCTGGGTCTCCCGCGCGGTCTCCTGGTCGCCGGCGGGCTGGGCGGTGGTCGTGGTGACCGGACGCGGGGTCCGCGTCGCGTGACCGCCGGCGGGCGTGTCCGTCGTGTCGCCGGTGTGGCCCGCCGAAGGGGTGTCCTGCGGCATCGCGGGCGGCGGCAGCACGACCCCGGGCTTTCCCGGCACGGGTGTCACCGTGCCCCGCTCACGGCCCGCGTCGCCCGGCCTGGCGGTCTCGCCCGGCCGTTCGGCGGGGTCGGCCGTCCCCTGGTCGGGCCGGGTGGTGTCCCCCTCGCTTCCCGTCGTGCCCTCCGTATGGGGATGGGCCGTGCGGGGAAGGGCCGTACGGGAATCGGCGGTGCGGGAATCGGCGGTGGGACGCGGATCCGGCGTCGCGCGCCGGTCCTCGGTCGTGTGCCGGTCGGTGTGGGTTTCGCCGCCGGTCGCTGCTCCTCCGGCATACCGGGTGTCGCCGTCGAGTTCGGCGGGCGCGTGCCGGTGCTCCTTGAGGATCTCCGGCCGGTCCTCGTCGACCGGCACGACGTGGACGTTCCTGGCGTCGTCCGGCATGTCGAGCACCCAGCCGGGACGGATGAGGTCGGCCATGTGCAGCCGACTGCCGTCGGGCTGTTCCTTGTGCTGGTTGAGCCGGTAGATCTCCGGGTAGCGGCGCCCGTCGCCCAGGCACTTCTCCGCGATCTCCCACAGGCTCTCGTGATGGCGCCCGTGCGGAGGCTGGACCACGTAGACCTTCTTGACCTCCCTGGCGTGCAGGGCCGGTCGCTCCACGTCGGCCTGCGGCACCGGCGCCGACAGCGCCGCGACCTGCGGGCGTATCGGGGCAGGGGCACCGGCGCGGGCGAGGGGCACCGCCACCGCGGTCGCGGTGAACAGCAACAGCACGGCGGAGACCAGGCGGTTCGCGATCGCCTGGGTGCCACCCGACAGCGGCACCCGGGCCGGCATGCCGACCCGCCGCAGCCCCGCGTAGACCTCGACGATCACGCACAGGAACAGCTGCAGCCAGGCCAGCCACACCAGGAGGATCAAAATCGCGACGATCGTCTCGGGGCCGACGCGGCTGGTGAACAGGTCCGCGTTCAGCAGATCACCGCTGATGGGCGGCCCCGCGAGCCGGAGCAGCGCGTACGGCACGCCGCCCACCAGGCCCGCCAGTGCGACCAGGGCCCCGAAACCCGCGAGGACGTCCCCGGCCGTGCGCCGGGTCCTCAGCCGTACCGCCCGCTGGTCGTCGTGCCAGTGCTCCGGCGCCCGCTGCGGCCCCAGCACCGACGGCAGACCCTCGGCACGCGGTCGCGGGCCCCGCCCGTGCGTCCCGCCGGCCGGGGTCTCGCCTCCGACATCCCGCTGCGCGCCACGCCCGGAACTCCGCTGGGTCTCCCACCCGGACCCACGCTGAGCCTCGCGGGGGAACTCCTCCCGCCGCCCGCCGGGCGGCCGCGTCCCCGTCACGCGTCCCCCGCATCGGGAGCGGCCGTGGCCTCGGCCTCCATGTCGGAACCGGCAAAGCCCAGCGCGGACAGGAAGAAGGCGTTCCAGTGAACCGACACCGCCACGGTGACGTCGGCCTCGCCGCCGCCCACGGTGCACTCGGTCATGCGTACGCCGTCGGCCCCCTGGTCCGCCGTGATCTTCTCGGCCTCGCCGCACACCGCACCCTCGTCGGCGAGCAGCCGCACCTGGCCGGTGGCCCGCAGCGTCTCGACGTCGATCTGGTCGGCCGCGGCGCGAGCGGCCTGCTCGGCGATGTCGGCGGCCTTCAGGTGGGCGTTCATCGCCGCCCCGCCGTCCACCAGCAGCCCGGCCAGCAGGAACACCACCCCCGAGAAGAGGACCACGAACACCGACATGGAGCCACGCTCCCCCGGTCCCCGGCGTACGGCCGAGTGGGCCGCGCGCCTCACCGGGGACGGCGCCCTCACGTGGGTGCGCGGCACCGGCGCTCTTCCCCGGGTGCGACGCGGAGCCGGCCCGCGGACAGGGACACGGTCACGGGCACGGGCACGGGGACCACGCCACCCACGGCCGGACGTCGCGGAGCCCGAAGCCGTACGGCCCGAAGCCACAGAGTCCGGAGCCACAGAGCCCGCAGCCACAGGACCGGGGCACCGACGCGGGGCGATCACTGCACCCTCCGATACCGTTCGAGCGGCACGACCGAGGTGCCCGACATCTGCTTCGTGGCGCCGAACCCGAGGAAGTCGAGGTTCAGCTCACAGGTCACGGTCGTCCGAACCGTGCCGTCCATGTCCCACTCGGTTCCGGACATGCTGACCTGTGGTGAGCAGTCGCCGGAGAGCGCCGCCTCGGCGGCCTCCTTGGCGGCCGACTCGGCCTCGGCCTCGGTGCGCTGCACGGAGGCGGCCCGGGCGGCGTCCCGCGCGGCCCCGTTGACCTCTCCCTGCGCCTCCACGACACGGCCCGCGCCGACGAGGAACAGCAGGAAGAGCAGAAAGATCGGGGCCAGCATGACCGTCTCGGCCGTCATCGATCCGCGCTCCCGGGGGCGCGGCGGGGTCCGGGTCATTCGCAACCGTCCGAGCCGTCGTCGGGGCGGAAGCACTCGATGGGCCCCCCGAAGCGTGACGTGATCGTGAAGGTTGTCTCGGGCAGGAGCGGCACGACCTGAACGGCGCTGCCGGTGATCTCCACACCGCGCTGGTCACCCTGCTCCCACGCCTGTGCCTGGGCGTTCTTCAACAACTGCGGTCCGATCGCCTGCACGATCTGCCGCGCCTTGCCCTCGGCCGCCTCCTGCCAGCCGTCGGAGCCGCCCGCGCGGGCGACTCGCGCGCCCTCTCGTGCGGCGGCGTCGGCGACCTGGCGGCCGTGGAACCAGAGCGTCACCTGAACGATCAGCAGCACGACGGCGAGCACGATCGGCATGAGCATGGCCAGCTCGATCACCGTGGCGCCCCGCTCGCGTCGCACGTCCCGCTCGCCGCGTCCGGCCCGTTCGGCCCGCTTGCTCCATCCGGCCCGCTCGCCGCGTCCGGCCCGTTCGGCCCGCTTGCTCCATCCGGCCCGCTCGCCGCGGCCGGCTCGCCGCGGCCGGGGACCGTACGGCACGCTCGCGTGCCGCACGACGGCCGGGGCGTGCGCGCTCGTCAGGCCGCGCATGGCCGCCATGCCCGTACGGTCGCCACGTCCCCGGTCCTCGTCACTCCCCGCCGCCGCCACCGCCGCCGCCACCGCCACCGCCACCGCCACCGCCACCGCCGCCACTGAAGCTGTTCTGAATGTCGGCCTGCCGCTCCTCGACCAGTTGCCTGATCAGCGTGGCCAGGCCGAGCGCGACCCCGGCGATGATGGCGGTGATGATCACCCATTCGACCGCCGAGGCTCCCCTGGACGGGGCCTTCCTGGCGCGGTCCAGCCGTACGTGGAGCACGGCGATCAAATAGTGGAACCAGAGCATCAGGCCCCCAACATCTTCATGGCTGCGGGAAAACTGAGGAAAATCACGAAGCCCGCGCACAGCAGGAGCTGGGCGACGAGCATCGACTGGGACCGCTCGCCCGCCTTGCCCTCGACCTCCGCGAGTTCGCGGCGGCGCAGCGTGGCGGCGCGGGCGGTGAGGGAGGAACGGACCTTGGCGCCGTCGTCGGCCACCAGCCCGAGCGCGGCCGACAGGTCCCGCAGCTCGTCCACGTTGATCTCGTCGCCGAGCTGGCCGAGGGCCTGCCAGGGAGTGATGCCGACGATCCTGGCGTTCGCCAGCGCCTCGCGGATGCGCTCCATCGCCCAATTGGAGCCGGGGGCGTGCCCGGCTCCGCTCGCGGCTCCGTTCGCGGCTGCGGAGCCGGCGGTGGTGGCTGCGGCGGCGGCGCCGTGCACCCCACCATGCACCCCACCGTGTGCGGCGCCGTTCAGCGCCCCGGGCATGGTGACGGGACTGCCCACGGCGACCGCCATCATCAGCGCCTCGGGGACGCCCCGGCCACCCGCCAGGTTCATCGAGACGAGGTCGAGGAAGGCGCCCACGGCGTGCCGGAAGTCCCGGCGCCGTACGGCGGCGTCCCGCCGGATCTGCGCGTCGGGCAGAAGGAAGAAGATCACGCAGACGACGAGGGCCGACCAGAGCGGCACCTGCACCGAGACGCCCCACCCCATCAGCGCGAGCCAGCCGACGAGGATCGGGAACGCCAGCAGGCCCGAGACCCCGAGCAGCAGCTTGGTCGCGAGGAACCCCTCGAACGACTTGCCGAGCAGCGCCAGGTCGGCCTTGACCGACCGCGCCTCCCATCCCCTGGCCGCGTAGAACCGGGCCAGCCGCAGGCCGAGCGTACGGCGGAACTCGCTGACGTCCTCCTCCGGCGCGATCAGCGGCGCCCGCGGCACACCCTGGCCGTCGCGGGCCTGGTCGAGGGCGGCGAGCCGCGCGGTCAGGCCGGGCCGGGGCGGGAACAGCGCCCGCACCAGCAGGAAGAGCCCGAGGCCGAGCACCGCTCCGCAGACCACTGTTTCGATCACGTCGATCTCCGCTCGCCTGCGAGATCACATGCGACGACGCGCCTGGCAGGCGGCTCGTGCGCGTTTTCGCGCATGAACACGAAGGGTGAGGCCGCAGGTCGCGGGCCGCCGCTGCGAGGAACTGCGAGATCACGGCTGGTCATGGAGCAGCTCACCGCCCCTTCCCGCGATTTTCTGCACGACCACCCCAGTGGAGGTGGGGGGTGCGGCGCGGTGGTGGGGGGCGAGGATCCGGGCGGGCTTGTCGAAGCGGGCGAGCCGCCGCATCCAGGCGAACCCCGCGCCGAACAGGCCCGCCACCACGACCAGCACGGCCTGGCCGAGGTAGGAGTTGTACTCCTCGACGTACGAGCGGTTGAAGACGACCAGCGCGGCGGCGAAGGCGAGGGCGGTGCCGACCACGATCTGCACGCTCTTGCGGGTTGACCTGCGCTCGGCCTCCACGCGCCGGCGCATGTCCAGCTCCTCGCGGGCCGAGACCGCCAGGGCGGACAGCACGTCACGCAGACCCGGCCCGCGCAGCCGCGAGTTGAGGATCAGGGCCGCCACCACGAGGTCGGCCGAGGGGTCGTCCAGCTCGTCGGCGAACATCCGCAGCGCGTCGGCGAGCGGCATCCGCGTGTGCAGCCGGTCGACCAGGGCACGCAGATGCGGTTGCAGCATGGGGGCCGCCGCCCGGATCGAGGAGGGGATGGCCTGTTCGAGGCCGGCCGCGCCGGCGATCGTGTCGCGCAGCGACTCCGTCCACGCGGCCAGGCCCTCCAGGCGCCGCATGGCGGCCCGTTCCTCCGCCGCGCCGCCGGTGAAGCCCCGCCAGGCCAGGACCAGCAGTACGGCTCCCGCCGCGATGACCGGCCAGCCGGTCACCACGAGCACCACGACACCCGTCACCGCCGCGATCGCCGAGCGCGTGGACAGGGTGCGCAGCAGGCGCATCCGCCGGGCCCTGCCGTCGGGCGCGGCCGGGCGGGGGCGCACGCCGTACAGGGCCAGGGCGAGCAGGAAGAGCCCGCCGCCCGCCACGGCCCCGGCCAGCAGCGCCAGAGGGTCGAGGACCCCGGGCGGCAGCACGGACGGCCCGGCCGGCGGGCCGTTCATCGCCACGCTCCCCGCGCCGGGTCGTACCCGTGGGCGGCCAGTTCGTCCGCGCAGGAGATCGGGGCGTGCGGCACCAGATAGTCGCCCGCCATGGCGAACACCTCCGAGGACAGCACGCGCCCGTCGCAGCCCGTGACCTCCCGCACACTGGACACGTAGCGGCGCAGGGTGCCTCCCCGGTGATAGTCGTTGCGCTTCTCGATGAACACCACGAAGTCGATGGCCCCGGCGATCAGCATGTGGGTGGCCTCGATCGGCAGCCGCTCCTCGGCCTGCAACGCGTACGTCGCGATGCGGTTGAACACCTCCATGCTGGAGTTGGCGTGGATCGTCGACAGCGACCCGTCGTTGCCCTGGGTCATCGCGTTGAGCATCGTGACGATCTCGTCGCCCAGCACCTCGCCGACGATCACGCGCGAGGGGTTCATGCGCAGCGACCGCCGCACCAGCTCGGCCATCGTGATCTCGCCCTGCCCCTCGGCGTTGGGCAGGCGGTGCTCGAAGGCCACGGCGTTCGGGTGCAGCTCGGGGAACTGGTCCAGCCCCAGCTCCAGCGCGCGCTCGACGGTGATCAGCCGCTCGTGCGGCGGGATCTCGTTGGCCAGCGCCCGCAGCAGGGTCGTCTTCCCCGCGTTCGTCGACCCCGCGATCATGATGTTCTTGCGCGCGGCCACGGCGGCCGTGAGGAACCGGCCCACCTCGGGCGTGAGCGTGCCGTTCCCGACGAGGTCGCTGAGGAACACCTTGCCGAGGCGGGCGCGGCGGATCGACAGCGCCGGCCGCACGGTGACGTCCATGACGGCCGACAGGCGGGAGCCGTCCGGCAGGCGCAGGTCGAGCTGCGGGTTGGCGGTGTCGAAGGGCCGCGACGACAGGCCCGAGTACGCCGCGAGGATCTGGATCAGCTCGACGAGCTCCTCGTCGGAGTCCGCGACGGGATCCTGCATGAGCTCCTGGCCGTCGGCGTAGCCGACGAAGACCCGGTCGCAGCCGTTGATGTCGATGTTCTCGACCTCGGGATCGTCGAGCAGCGGCTGGAGACGGCCGACGCCGAACAGCGCGGCGTGGATGCCCGCCGCCAGCGCCTCCTCCTCCTCGGCCGTGGGCGGGGTGCGCCCGACGCCGATCTCACTGCGCGCGTGCTCCTCAAGCACCTGCGCGATCAGCGCGCGGGCGAACTGCCGCTCGTCCTCCCCCGACATCGGCGGCAGGCCGCTCGCCTGGTCGAGCCGCCGCTGGTGCGCCAGCCGGTCGCCGACCTCCTGCCGGAACCGCTTCACCAGACCGTGGTCGATCGGCCGCCGCTGGGAGTTCACGAGCGCACCTCCGGCTTTCCCCTCGCCGCGGCGGCGGACCGCGCCGCCGTCTCATCGCCCGTGCCCAGCTGTGCGGCCAGGCGCGTCGCCAGTTCCCTGGCCGTACGGATCAGGAGGCTGCGGTCGAGCCGCCCGCCCCACTGGCCGCGCAGCAGTTCGGCGCCCTTCGGGTCGTACGCGAGACCGCCGACGAAGGCGACGTCCCAGCCCGAGACGATGCGCCGGATCTCCTCCAGCGACGACCGGTACGACCGGGGGTCGGCGATCACCACGATCCCGACCTTCCGCCCGATGAGCGCCAGCCGTTCACGCAGGTGGGCGACGTGGTCGAGGCTGGCCCGGGTGAACAGCACCACCTGGTCGGCCTCGGCCACCAGGTCGCCGGTCTGGGGGTGCAGCCCGAGCCTGCCGCAGTCGGCGAGCACGTCGGCCTGCGGCAGGGCGGCGAACGCCCGGCCGAGCGGGCCCCACAGCCAGGTGAGGCCGGCCGCCTGCTCGCCGTTGGTCAGGCCGGTCAGCACGTCGAGGCCGCCGACGAGCCGCTGCGTGTGCTCGTAGATCAGCTCGGCGTGGAGCCCGCGTCGTGCCACCGCGCCGAGACTGAGCAGGCCGCGCCCGGGGTTCAGCACGCTCCCGTCCTCGCCGGGCAGGCGGTAGGCGAGGTCGCCGCCGGAGGGGTCGCACTCGGCCAGCAGCACCGGGCGGGGCCACACGGCGCCGAGGGCGGTCGCCGCGGTGGTCACGCCGGGCGCCCCCTTGTCGGCGGCGAGCACGATCAGCGCCACGTCACTTGACCCCCGGAAGCGTGACGAGGGCGATCTCGCCGCTGGACGCGTACTGGGCGATGGCGGGCGCGATCGACGTGTCGACGACGACCGTGACCAGCCCGCCGCCGGACCGCCCGGGAGAGGCGCTCACCACGCGGGCGGCGGTCGCCAGCACCTTCTGCTGGGCGGTGGCGGACCCCCGGCCGGCCGCGGGCACGTAGATCACCTGGACGACGTCGCTCCATTTGAGGTCGGTGGGCATCTGGCCGGCCTTGAGCGAGAGGCCGACCTTGGCCTTGCCCGGCCCGACCTGGTCGGATCCCGTGGCGGTCATCCGCTGGGTGAGCAGCGTGCCCGGCAGCAGCGTCACCGCGGCGTAGGTCTTGGCCACCTGATCCCTGAACCGGTAGGGGACGTAGTCGACACCGGTGTCGGCGATCTGCACCTCCTGCATCGCGGACACCGGGATGAGCTGCCCGGCACCCACCTGCTGGGTGATCTGCACGGCCGAGACGCGGTCGCCGCTGCGCATGACCAGCAGCGTGGTGGCCAGCGCACCGCCCAGGATGAGGAGGACGGCGAGCGCGGCGAGCGCGGGTTTGCGCTCCCTCGGCGGGACGGGCAGCTTCCGTGAGGACGGCCCGGACAGGCCCGGCCGTACGTCTGCCCGGCCGTCCTGCGACGTCTTCTCGCTGATCCTCATGGGTGGGGGACTCCCAGGGATGAGGGCGCCCATCTGTTTTCGGGCCGCTCGAATCTATTTATGGTCGTGCTGGTTGTTGCGAATTCACTCCATTATGGCCAGCTCGCGCCGCCATAAGTGCCGTGAAGCGGCGACCCATGCTTATCCGTTAGGAATACGCCTGTCAACGGGAGTGGATCTATCGCCATATCAACACAAGGCTTTACTCTTACGGCATTTCGTGATAGTACGTTTACACTTCTTTCCCGGTTGTCACAGCATTCACACCGTTCGTGCCATGGCGGGCGGAAGTCATACGCGGAAGGCATGTCACGACGGCGTCGTCGAAGGGCGCGATGACAGACGGCTTTACCTATTCCGGGAAACGCGCAGATGAGCGCGGCCCGCGCGGCTACGGTGTCCCCGCGGGCCACCGCGCCCGCACACCCCAGATCTTCACGGGGGAGATCTTCACGGGAACGTCCCGGGATGAAACGCTTTCCGCGAGGCCGTCGCACAACCGCCTTCTGGGAGTTCGCGCATGCGGATAACGCTCACCGTGGTCAGCGAGGACGGCCGCCGCGACGTACTGGTCGAGGGCGACGAGAGCACCACGGCCGCCGTCCTCGCCGCCACCCTCGACGGCGCCTCCGCCCGGCCCGCCAACGTCG
This sequence comes from Microbispora sp. NPDC088329, assembly GCF_040685655.1. Lineage (NCBI taxonomy): Bacteria > Bacillati > Actinomycetota > Actinomycetes > Streptosporangiales > Streptosporangiaceae > Microbispora > Microbispora sp. NPDC088329. The sequence continues at coordinate 271,096 of NZ_JBFBIP010000005.1, read as the reverse complement.
TACGGCTCCCGCACGCCCGCGCGCCGTACGACCTGGACCGGGGGGATCGGCAGGCCCGGCCGTCCGGTGAGGTGAAGCTGTGGGTCGACGGCCGGCCGATCGACCCGGACGCTCCCGTGTTCGGCCTGCTCAGGGATGGCGACCTGGTGGCCCTGGACGGATACGCCGCGGCGGCCACGGTGACCGAGGAGCCGGCGGGCCCGGCGGAGCTGCGGGTGGTGGGCGGGCCCGGCGCGGGGACCGTCCACCGGATCGGGCTCGGCGCCCACGCGATCGGCGCCGACCCCGCCTGCGCGGTCTCCGTGCCCGATCCGCGGATGCCGCCGGTCGCGGTCGTGGTCCGGATCGGCCCCGGCACGGCCACCGTGGAACCCGCGGTCTCCGGGGGCGACCCGGTGGCCCGGCTGGAGGGCGAGCCGCTCACGAAGGCGGCGCCGTGGCCCGCCGGGGGCATGCTCGCCTGCGGCGGCTCCGTGTTCGCTCTGGGGCCGGTCCTGCCGCCGGACGCCCACCTCGACGCGCTGCCTGACGGCGGGCTCGCCTACAACCGCCCGCCGCGCCTGCAGCGGCCGGAGCGGCAGCGGCGGTTCACCGTCCCCGCCGAGCCGAAGCGGGGCGAGGGCATGCGGCTGCAACTGCTGGCCGCGATGCTGCCCGCCGTCCTCGGCGTGGTCATGGCCGTTGTCACCCGCACCTGGTATTACCTGCTGGTCGCGTTCATGACGCCGCTCATCATGATCGGCCAGTGGGTGAGCGACCGCAGGCACGGCAAGAAGAAGCACCGCCGGGCGGTCAAGGCGTACCGGGAGCGGATGGCCGCCTTCGAGGAGGAGGTGGCCCGCGCGGTGCGGCAGGACGAGGAGGCCAGGCGCGGCGGCGCGCCCGACCCGGCCGAGGTGCTGCTGACCGCGACCGGCCCGCGCCGCCGCCTGTGGGAGCGCCGCGTGCACGACCGCGACGCGCTGCGGCTGCGCATCGGGCTGGCCGACCTGCCCGCCGACCTGGAGTTCGAGCCCGAGAGCGGCACGCCCCAGGATGTGCCGCGCCGGGAGCCGCCCACCTGCCACGACGTCCCGGTCGCGCTCGTCATGCGGCGTCTCGGCGTGGCCGGGCTCACCGGCCCCAGAGACGCGGCGCTCGGCTGCGCGCGCTGGCTCGTCGGCCAGGCCGCCGCCCTGCACAGCCCGCGCGACCTGGCCATCGTGGTGCTGTCCGCCAACGCCGACGGCGCCCGTCAGTGGGGCTGGGTGCGCTGGCTGCCGCACTGCGCGCCGGACGCCGCCCGCGGCGGCGCCCTGTCGTCCGACTGCGCCGCGCTCGTCGGCGCCGATCCCGAGGCCGCCGCCCGCCGGGTCGCCGAGCTCGCCGCCCTGGTGACCGAACGGCTCGACGCCGAGAACGGCTCGGGGCCCTACCCGGGGGTGCCGCGCGGCGCCCGCCTGTCCGGCGGCCCCGCGGGCTGGGACGACCTGGGAAGCCCGAGCGGTAACCGGCCCGCCGAGCCGGCCTTCGCGACCTACGACGAGCGGCCGTTCGACGTGCTCGTGGTGCTCGACGGCGCTCAGGTGCTGCGCGGCCTTCCCGGCATGCCGCAGGTGCTGCGGCAGGGCCCGCGTGCCGGGGTCTACACGATCGCCCTCGACGACGACGAGCGGCTGCTGCCCGAGGAGTGCGCGACGGTCGTGTCCTGCGATCGCGACGGCGGGGTCCGCCTGCACGGCGGCGGGCTCGACCCGCTCACCGGCATCCGCGCCGACCGGGTCTCGCCGTCCTGGGCCGAGCGCCTGGCCCGCGCGCTGGCCCCGCTGCGCGACGTGAGCCGCGACGACCCCTCGGCCGCCCTGCCCGACGCGGTCCGCCTGCTCGACCTGCTGGAGGTGCCCCTCGACCCCGCAGCGCTGACCGAGCGGCAGGGCCGTACGACCAGGGCCCTGATCGGTGTGGGACCGGACGGGCCGTTCGAGGTGGACCTGAGCAGGGACGGGCCGCACGCCCTGGTCGCCGGCACGACCGGCGCGGGCAAGTCCGAGCTGCTCCAGACGCTGATCTGCTCGCTCGCCGTGGCCAACCGGCCCGACGAGATGACGTTCGTGCTCATCGACTACAAGGGCGGCGCCGCCTTCAAGGAGTGCGTACGGCTCCCGCACACGGTCGGCATGGTGAGCGACCTCGACGGCCACCTGACCCAGCGCGCCCTGTCGTCCCTGGCCGCCGAGATCCGGCGCAGGGAGCGCCTGCTGCTGGACGCGGGGGCCAAGGACATCGAGGACTACCAGCGGGCGCGCGGCGCCACCTGGGTGCTCGGCGCGGGCGGCGTCCGGCGGGCGCGCGGCGGCGGCATCTTCGCCGCGCCGGTGCCGGAGAGCGCGGGGAGCAAGGACCTGCCGCCGCTGCCCCGGCTCGTGCTGATCATCGACGAGTTCGCCGCCCTGGTCACGGAGCTGCCCGACTTCGTCGAGGGGCTGGTCGACATCGCGCGCAGGGGCCGCTCGCTCGGCATCCACCTGATCCTCGCCACCCAGCGGCCCGGCGGCGTGGTGACCGCCGACATCCAGGCCAACACCTCGCTCAGGATCGCGCTGCGGGTCACCGACGCCACCGAGTCCTCCGACGTCATCGACGTGCCGGACGCCGCGCACATCTCGCGGACGACGCCCGGCCGCTGCTACGTCCGGGCGGGCTCCGGGGCGCCGGTCGCCGTGCAGACGGCCAGGATCGGCGGGCGCACTCCTCAGCCGCGCACTCCTCAGCCGCGCACCCCCGGCACAGGCACCCCCGGCACAGGGACCCCCGGCGCGCGGGCCGCCGACGCCGGGGAGGACGTCCGCGTCCTCGACCTGCCCTGGCAGGCGCTCGGCCACCCGCTGCCCGCCCCGCCCGCCCAGGCCGCGGACGGCACCGACCTGGCCCTGCTCGTGGACGCGTTGCGGGAAGCCGGCAGCGACCTGCCCCGGCAGCCGAGCCCGTGGCTGCCGCCGCTGCCCGAGCAGGTCGTCCTCGATGTCGGGGCCGCGGACTCTCCCGGTGACATGCTCGCGGGCGCCGCGCCGTACCGGCCGGGGTTCGAGGAGGTGCCGCCGCTGCCGTTCGGCGTGACGGACCTGCCGTGGGAGCAGGGCAGGCGCCCGCTCGCGCTGGACATGCGGCACGGCGGCCACCTGCTGATCGCGGGCGGCGCGCGCAGCGGCCGCTCCAGCGCGCTGCGGACGATCGCGGGCTCGATCGCGGCCGGCGCCTCTCCGGAGGACGTGCACGTCCACGCCGTCGACTGCGGGTCGGGCGCGCTGCTGCCGCTCGTCGCGCTGCCGCACTGCGGCGCGGTGGTCACCCGCGACCAGCTCGACCGGATGGAGCGGCTGTTGACCCGGCTGCGCGCGGAGGTCGGGCGCCGCCAGCACCTGCTGGCCGAGGCCGGGTACGCCTCGCTGGCCGAGGCGCGCGCCGCCGCCAGGTCGCGGGCCGCCCGCGATCGCACGGGCGTGGGCGCGCTGCCCTGGATGGTGCTGCTCGTCGACCGCTGGGAGGGGTACGTCGCCGCGTTCGAGAACTACGACTACGGGCGGCTGGTCGACGCCATGCTCCAGCTGCTGCGGGAGGGACCGGCCGTGGGGCTGCGGGCCGTGGTCACCGCCGACCGGTCGGGCCTGCTCGGGCAGATCTCGACCGTCTTCGAGGACCGGCTCGTGCTGCGCCTCGCCGACCCCGCCGACTACGGGCTGGCCGGGCTGCCGATGCGCGACCTGCCGAGCTCGATGCCCCCGGGCAGGGCCCTGGCCGTCGGCGAGCACGGCCTGGCGGAGAGCCAGATCGCGCTGCTGTGCGACGACCCATCCGGCCCCGCGCAGGTGGCCGTCCTGCAGGAGCTCGCCCGTACGGCGGCCGCGCGCTTCGGCGGCTCGGACACCCCCGGGGAGTGGGCCTGGCCGTCGGAGCCGCCGCTGCGGGTGGACGCGCTGCCGATGCGGATCACGGCCGGCCAGGCGCTCGACCTGGCCCCCTCGCACCAGCCGCCGTCGGCTCTGTGGGCGCTGCTCGGGGCGGGCGGCGACGCCCTCGCCCCGATGGGCGTGGACCTGCAGGGCCAGGGCCCGGCCGCGGTGATCGCCGGGCCGCCGCGTTCCGGACGGTCGTCCGCGCTCGTCACCGCGGCGCGATCGCTCCTCGACCGGGGCACGCCCGTGCTCGTCGTGACCCCGCGCCGCAGCCCGCTACGCGACCTCGCGGGGACGCCCGGGGTGCTCGCGGTGTTGGACGGCAACGCCAGAAGCGTGAGCGGGGGCGGCACCGACGACTTCGGCGGCCTGCCGGGCGCGCTCGACCCGCTGGCGCTGGTCGCCGGGCACGAGCGCTACGTGGTGGCCGTGGACGACGCGGAACTCATCTCGCCGGACTCCGCCCTCGGCCTGGCCCTGGACGAGATCCTGCGCACCGGCAGGGACGGTGAGCACGGCCTGCTCGTCGCGGGGGCCACGGGCGACCTGGCGACGGCCTACCGGGGGTTCGCGGCCGAGGCGCGCAAGGGCAGGACCGGTCTGCTGCTCAACGTGCAGAGCCCCGCCGACGGGGACCTGTTCGCCGTACGGCTGCCGCGCGGCGCGGTCGGCGGGCCTCCCGGGCGAGGTCTGCTGGTCGTCTCGGGCACCGCGACCCCGATCCAGGCCGCGGTGCCGGACTGACATCCCCGCCTGCCTGCCCACTCTTAAGGAGCCGATGATGGATGACGAGATTCAGCTGATTAGTGACGGCGACGGACTGGCGGTCATCGGAGATCCGGCGGCCGTCGAACGCTTCCTGGTCTCCGAGGGACTGCCGTCGAAGGACCTCGGACTGCAACGGCTCGGATCTGTGCTCAAAACCGGGGCCGGAGCCGCACAGGCGGGTTCCAAGATTGCCGCCAACTCAGGTCGCTGGGTGCAGCTGACCAAGGAGTCCGCGCAGCTTGTCGACAAGTACGGGCTGAGGAAAGGCGCGAAGTCCGGTCTCAGTTCCGGCGTGCTGAAGGGGAACAAGGGCCAGATAAAGGGATTCGTCGAATTCGCGAAGGGGCCCGGATCGCTTCTGGCCAACCCGGCGCTTCTGGCCGGCGCCGCGGGGATCATGGCGCAGCTCGCCATGCGGCAGACCATGGACGAGATCACCGACTATCTCGCCGCGATCGACGAGAAGGTCGAAGACGTGCTCCGCGCCCAGAAGGACGCGGTGCTGGCGGACATGATCGGAGTGGACCTCGTGGTCGAGGAGGCCATGACCATCCGCGAGCAGGTGGGCCGGGTCTCCGAGGTGACGTGGTCGAAGGTGCAGGCCACGTCGGTGACGATCGCACGGACCCAGGCGTACGTGTTGCGGCAACTCGACGCGCTCGCGGGGAAGATGGAGGACAAGAGCAAGATCGGTGATCTCGCCAAGGCGTCCAGGGAAGCCGAGTCCAAGGTGCAGGAGTGGCTCGCCGTTCTGGCTCGATGCTTCCAACTGCAGGACGCGATCGCCGTGCTCGAACTCGACCGGGTGCTGGACGCGGCTCCGGAGGAGCTGGATCGGCATCGCCTCGGGCTTCGGGCCGCCCGGCAGAACCGGCTGGACCTCATCGCGCGGAGCACCGAGCGTCTGATGGCCCGCATGGAGGCGGCCGCCGGCACGGCCAACGCGAAGGTGCTGCTGCACCCGGCCGCGTCCCGGGCTGTGGTGCGTTCGAGCGACCGTGTCGCGATCGCCGTCGTCGACTTCCACGGGCGGCTCGGCATCGAGCGCGGCCGGCGGTCACTGGAAGCGCGACGGTGGGTGGACGCGGCCGCGGAGGTGAGGGACAAGGTGCTCGAGACAGGAGCAGAGGGCGTCGACGCCGCCAGGCACCTCGGCAACGAGACCCTCGGCCGGGCCCGATCGGTGACGGACAAGCTCTCCAGCGGGATCGCCGAGCGAGCGCTCCGTCGGCGCGGGAACGACGAGGAACGCGACGAGGAAGGCTGAGCGAGCGCCGGTAGCACCGGTCCTCACCACCAAAAGGCCGCCGGACGCCATGACACGCATGACGATCCGGCGGCCCGAGGCCACGGGGTGGCTATCAGCGGGTGGCGGACTCGATGTTGCCGCGGTAGGTCGTGATGACTCGGGAGGCCTCGTTGAGCTCTTCTGCCATGCGCTGGAACGCCGCCCGATAGCTCTGCCAGGCGTCGTGGAAGCGCTGCGCGCCGGGGCCGGTCCAGGCGGTGCCGACCTTGGCCGCCTCACGATCGAGGTTGGCCATCGTGGCGCGAACCTGGTCCGCCTGCTGGCTGAACTGCGCGGCCATGCCCTGCATCTCCGCGGGGTCGCCGCCGAGCAAGCTGTTACTCATCCAGTCACTCCTTCATCGACAAAGGGGCCGCCCTCACCGTAAATCCTTTGTCAATCATGTGAACCCCTTATGCCGAGCGGCTATATCAAAGCCGGGGAGATTCTGGCTTTTCCACCGCTCCATTCCGCTTTTTCCTAACGTCCGGAAAGCCTGCGTCACCCGAACCATCGCCGCAGGGCCGCCCGAAGCGCTTCGACCTCCGTGGGATCCGGTTCGGGTGACGCGGATGCCCAGGCCACGTAGCAGTCCGGGCGAAGGAGCAGTGCGGTGGGCGCCGGACCCTGGGGGCGCGCGGTGACGATATCGACGTGGTCGTGCCGCAGATCGAGCGTCTGCGCCAGCGACGCTCGGCCGGTCAGGTCGAGCAGCAGGGGGCGTGCGGTTCTGGTCAGCTCGGCCAGCCGGACCGGCCCGGCCGAAGTGTGCAGTTCCAGGTCCGGCGCGAACCGGCCGACCAGCGGATGCGCCTCGGGTTCGCCCATCTCGTAGCGGACGTCGGCGCCGGCGACGAGTTCGGCGAGGCGCCGCACGGTGCTTCGGTCGCGGAGCAGCTCGGTGAACAGCTCGCGCAGTCCGGTGACGTCATCGCCGGGGGCTATCAGGGCCGCCTGCGCCTGCGCATTGAGGATCATGCGGTGGGCGGCGGGCCGTCGCTCGGCCTCGTAGCTGTTCAGCAGTCCCGGCGGAGCGCCGCCGCGGATCACGGCGGCGAGTTTCCAGCCGAGGTTGACCGCGTCCTGCAGGCCGAGGTTGAGCCCGGGTCCTCCCCCGGTCGCGGCGTACACGTGGGCGGCGTCGCCGATCAGGAATACCCGGCCGTCGGCGAACCGGTCGGCGACCCGGGTGTTACCGCCGGTCAGCCGGCGCAGCACGTGCGGCCCCGGGCCGTCGGGCGCGCCCAGCGGCACGTCGACGCCGAGCACGCGGCGGATGCTCGTCCGCAACACGTCGAGGCTCATCGGGGCGTCGTCCCCGGGCAGGTCCCACTCCGTGGTGCTGACCAGCGGCGGGTGACCGGGCATCGGCGCGTAGGAGAACCCGCCGTGCTCCGTGCGGTGGGGCAGGAACGGCAGAACAGCGCCGTAGCCGGGCACGTTCAGCGCGCCGGTCGCGGGATCGACCCAGTCCGCCGGAAGGTTCACATGTGCCGAGTAGACGGTCATCCGGTCATAGGTGACGCCGGGGAACCCGATGCCGGAGAGCTTACGGGTGGCGCTGTGTGCTCCGTCCGCGCCGACGAGGTACCGGGCCCGCAGCCGGTAGGTCCCGCCGGGGTTCGCGACATCGACGGTGACCGCGTCGTCGTCCTGGGACACACCGACGATCTCGTGTCCCCGCCGGATCTCCACGCCCAGTTCGACGGCGCGCTCCTGCAGGACCTGCACGATGCGCCGCTGCGGCACCGGCAGGGCGTAAACGGGGCTGTCCTCCAGCAGGCTCAAGTCCAGGCCGAGCGCGCCGAACATGACGTACGCGGAGTTCGGCTGCGGCGGCGCCGGGCTGCCGCTGAGACGTTCGTGCAGCCCCCGGTGGTCGAGCACCCTCACGACCTGGCCGAGCAGCCCGTTCGCCTTCGGTTCCTCGCTCATCTCCGGCAGCCGCTCCAGCACGACCGGCCGGACCCCTGCCAGGCTCAGCTCGCAGGCCAGCATCAGCCCGTTCGGGCCGCCGCCGGCGATGACGACATCGGTGATCACGTGTTCTCCCTTGCTCGCCCTGACGAGAGCGGGACGGATGGAGCGACGAAACGCCTCGGCCGCCGGGCCATCCCCCTGACAGGAGGCAGACTATGGAGAAAACTTGCGTGCACGCAAGTTTGCGCAGACGCATCGATTCGGGAATGCTGGGACGGTGGAGACACGACCGACCGGGTTGCGCGAGCAGAAGAAGCAGGCCACACGAGAGGCGTTGCGCACGGCGGCACTGCGGCTGGCTCTCGAGCGCGGGCCGGACAACGTGCGCGTGGACGACATCGCCGAGGCGGCCGGCGTCTCCCCCCGGACCTACAACAACTACTTCTCCAGCCGTGAACAGGCGATCGTCGCCGCCATCACCGGCGAACGGGAAGCCCGGGTCGCGGCGGCCGTGGCCGAGCGGCACACCGACGTCGGCCTCGCCGAGGCCGTCATCGAGGCGGTCGTCGACCAGTACACCGACCCCGGCGAACCCGGCCGCGACGCGCTACTGCTGATCACCGCCCGACCCGCACTGCGCGACGAGTTCGTCGACGCCGCCGCCTCGATCGAACACCCTCTCGGCGACGCGATCGCCCAACGCCTCGGCGACACCGACCGGCACACCGCCCGCGTGCTCGCGGCGAGCGTGGCCGCCGCGGTCCGCCTCGCTCTCGGGCAATGGCTGCAGACGACCGTCGCGTCCTCCACGTCCAGCGGACTCGTCCTGCCGTCCGGCTCCCTGCCGGACCTGCTGCGCACCATGCTCGCACCGCTCGCGCCCGCACTCGACGCCGCCGAGAGACGAGCAGGCCGCACGGCGTCGTAACCTTATGAGTTACAAGAAGAAGAGGGCGGGCGGATGAGTGCGAACAGCAGGCTGACGGTCGCGGTGCACGTGCTGACGTGGATGGTGCTCGACCACAGGGAAGGCCGCGAAGTGGCCACCTCGGAACGCATCGCGGGCAGCGTCAACACGAACCCGGTCGTGATCCGGCGATGCCTGGGCGACCTGCGGAAGGCGGGCCTGGTGGAGGCCAGACGAGGCACCGGAGCGGGCTGGGTCGTCACCCGCGACCCCGAGTCGATCACGCTGCTGGACGTGTACGAGGCTCTGGACGAGGGCGCCCTCTTCGGCATGCACAACGCGCAGCCGAACCAGTCGTGTCCGGTCGGCTCCGGGATCCAGCCGACGCTGCGGCAGGTGTACGACGGCCTGGAGGACGCCATGAGGAAGCAACTGGCCGCCACCACCATCGCCGACGTACTGCGGGACGTACTGGCGCGGCAGAGGGGATAGGCGGCGAGCCCGCCGCCCTTCCCCCACCACCGGGGGTGAGGGCCGAGCGGAGGAGCCCGACCGGCTTGCGCCGGGAGCGGGAGGCCGGCTCAGACCTGGTTCATGCCGCCGTCGGCGTAAAGCTCGGCGCCGTTGGTGAAGCTGCTCTGGTCCGAGGCCAGGAAGAGCACCGCGCTCGCGATCTCCTCCGGCCGCCCCATGCGGCCCAGCGGCACCTGGCTCGCCAGGACGTCCTTGAGCTGCCCGGCCCGCTCCTCATCCGGGGCCAGGCCGGTGACTCCGGGGGTGTCGACCGGCCCGGGGACGATGACGTTGACCCGGATGCCGCGCCCCTTGAGCTCGTTGGCCCACGTCCGGGCGAAGGACCGGATGGCGGCCTTGGTCGCGGCGTACACGCCGAACGCCTCGGCTCCGGTCGTCGCGGCCGTGGAACCCGGCAAGATCACCGAAGCGCCCTCGTTGAGCAGCGGCAGCGCCTTTTGGACGGTGAAGAACAGACCGCGGACGTTGACGCCGAAAGTCCGATCGAAGTGCTCCTCGGTGACCTCCTCCAGCCGGGCGAACTCGCCGCCGCCCGCGTTGGTGAACAGCACGTCGATCCGGTGGCCGCGCTGGGCGACGGCCGCGTAGAGCCGGTCGAGGTCGGCGAGGTCGGCCACGTCCCCCTGGATCCCGATGACGTTCGAGCCGATCTCCTCGACGGCGCTGTCGAGTTCCGGCTTGCGGCGGCCGGTGATGTACACCTGTGCGCCCTCGGCCGCGAAGCGCTTGGCGGTGGCGAGGCCGATGCCCGTGGTGCCGCCGGTGACGATCGCGACCTTGCCCGAGAGCTGACCCATGACGATCCTCCATCGATTTCCGGACCGATGTAACCATCTGCGTTACATCGACGGTTGTAACCGTACAAGTTTCAACGAGTCACGTCAACGCGGGGCCGCCGGGACACCGTGGAGATCACAGGGACGCCGCCGGATCAATATGCTGGCCACCGTTCCCTCTGACGCGGCGGGAGAGGTGGCGTGCAGACCCGGAAGGACCTCTACCAGGCACACCGGCTGATGCAGCAGCGCCTTGGCCAGGCCCTGCTGCAGGGGGAGCCGGACGTCGCGGAGTCGCCGATGCGGCGGCACACCCTGGCCACGTTCTGCGGAGTCCTGCTGTCGGTGCTCCTGCTCGCCGTCTTCGGCATCTGGGGCGTGATCAGGCCGGGCGGCGCGACCAAGCTCACCGAGCCCGGTCAGCTTCTCGTAGAGCAGGACACCGGCGCGACCTATGTCTACAGCCGGCAGGAGCGCGTGCTGCTGCCCGTGGCCAACTACGTCTCCGCCCGGCTGCTGCTCGACACCGCCGACGTGACGGTGCGCGACGTCTCCGCCGCCTCGCTGGCCGAGCTGCCGCGCGGGCCGCTCGTCGGCATCCCGGGCGCGCCCGACTCGCTGCCGGCCAAAGCCAAGCTGGTGCACGGGCCGTGGTCGGTGTGCGTGGTGGACGGTCCCGACGCCACCGGCGCGCCCCGCCCGTACGTCACTCTGGTGGGGGGCGTGGACGTCGGCGGCAGGCCACTCGGCGGCGGCGCCATGGTCGTGGACGACGGCCGGCAGAAGTGGGTCGTCTGGGGCGACCGGCGGATGCGAGCGAGCTCCAGCGCGGTGAGCGCCCTGAACGCCCAGCCCAGAAAGGTGCCCGCGACCTGGCTCAACGCCGTTCCCGAAGGTCCCGACTTCAGCGGGCCCAAGGTGCGGAACCTGGGCAGGAAGGTCCGGGGTCCCGACGGCAAGGTCAGTGCGGCGATCGGGCAGGTCTTCACGGTGCCCGGCCTCGGAGGCGCCCCGGCCCGCTGGTACGTCCTGCTGTCCGACGGCCTCGCGCCGATCACCGTCACCCAGGCGACGCTCCTGCTGGCCGACCCGGGCATCAAGGCGGCGTACGGCAAGCGTCCCCCGCGGGCCGTCCCGATCGACGCGGCCACCGCCAACGCCTCGCCCTCCGAGCAGAGCGTGCTGGGCGGCGGGCTGCCCGAGACGATGCCCACGGTGGTCTCCCCCGCCTCCACGGCACCGCTGTGCGCGGTCTACGCCGGAACCCGCGACGGCTCGACACGGGCGACGCTGACCACCGGCGCCTCGATCGCGATCCCCACACCCAGGACCCCGGGCGGCCAGGAGACCTTCGACCAGGTGTTGCTGCCGCCGGGATCCGCGGCGGTCGCCGGCCTGCTGCCGGGCGAGGGGCAGCTCGGGTCGATCACCAACTACTCCCTGGTGACCGACCAGGGCCGCAGGTTCGCCGTCGCCTCGGCCGACCTGCTGCCGAAGCTCGGCTACGACGTCTCCGACGCCGCGCCGGTGCCCGCGCACCTGCTGCACCTCATCCCGGAGGGCCCGGCGCTCGACCCGGCCGCCGCCCGCGTGCCCGTGCCTCTCGGCAGGTAGATCGTGCCGCTCGGCAGGTAGGTCAGCCGTGCAGGCGGCGGAAGTCGTCCAGATTCTGCTGGTAGAACGCGATGTCGCCGGCCAGCCGGTCGCGCAGGAAGGATTCGGGCTCCGCCGCGCGGGCGGCCAGCCCCGCCTCGGTCCAGAACGCCTCGGCGGGCACCTCGTCCTCACCGGGCGGGATGAACTTGAGCGCCTCCCCGAGCGCGTCCCCGGCCGTCTCCCAGCCGCGCACCACCCGCTGGAAGAGCCTCTCGTCCCCCGGCTCCTCGGCGTACTCGAGGTCGTCGGCGAGCGCGCGGCGCGCGTACCCCGCTCCGGCGAGCCGCCACTGGCCGGGGTCGATCAGCTCGGACAGGCCGACGCCGAACCGCTCCCCCTCGTCCCTGGCCTCCGCCTCGCTCGCGTACGGCACGAGCACCTCGACCCCGCCCGACCGGACCGTCCACGCCTCGGGCCCCTCGACCGGCGGCGCCTCCTCGCCGGTCCCGTCCACGGTCAGCGCGAGATACAGCCGGGCCTCCGCGAGCGTCCGTGCGTGCGCTGGTGCAGTCATTCCCGTCACTCTAAGAGGCCTCGGCCAGCTCCCGGTAGGTGTCGCGTACGACGAGCAGCCGGTCGAGGCGGAACCGCCCCGGCTCGGCGGCGCGCACGGCGCGTCCCCGCTCCGACCAGAACGCGTCCTCGGGCACCTCGTCCTGCCCGGGCGGGACGAATTTGATCACTTCCTCGACCGCGGCCCGCGCGATGGACAGCGCCTGCCGCTCCCCACCCTCCGGCACGTTGCCCGCCGTCAGGTCGGCCACCCACAGCCACTCGCCGGGGTCCAGCAGCTCGGACGGCTCCGTGCCGCCGAACGCCGGGAAGCCGGAGGGCGTCACCTCTCGTTCCGGAAGACCGAACAGGTGCTCCCGCTCGGCGCCGCACGCCGCGCACCGCCCCTCGTAACAGGTGACCGGCTCCCCCTCGACGCTCACCAGGCCGCTGTCCCAGTCGGTGTCCGCCGAGCCGCACGCGCACGGGTTCAGGTCGAGATAGAGGTGTGCCTCGTCCCTGCTCCTGGCGATCGAGTAGGGCATCAGACCTTCCTCACCTGTCGCTGTCCGGTGTCCTCCGATGCGGGGACGTCCTCGTCCTCGTCGTCGGGCGGCTCCCCGCCTGAGGGGTTGCTGAGCCCGCGCATCCGCTCCCACACGTCGGGGACCGGCGCCTGGGGCGGCACGGTGACCCACGGCGGCGGGGGCGCCGCCTGGCCGCGCGCGCCGAGGTCGCGGGCGACCGCCTCGATCTCGTGCCGCAGCCGCGCCCGCTCGCCGTCCGAGGTCGCGGTCAGCCATTTGCGGGACAGGTAGGCGTGCTCGTTGCGGCGGGCGACGGCGCAGGCGTCGTGGCCCGGATCGAGGGCGTCCAGGAAGGCGCGCACCACCCCCTGCCCCGTCGCCGCCCGCTTCTGCAGGGTGTCGCCGACCTCGTGCAGCAGCACCCGGGCCACCACGTCCGGGGCCAGCCGCGGCGCCAGCCGGATCACGTGCGGGTCCGTGCCCGTGTGGACCTCCGTACGGCCCGGGCGCCCGCCGCCGGGGTCCTCGACCAGTACGGCGAAACGCTGCGTGCCGAACCGGGCGGTCTCGACGGTGACGACCGTGCCGTCCGGCGTCACGGTCACCGCGTGGACGCCCCGGCCGAAGTCCGCGGGGCGCAGGTCGGCGACGGCCGGGGGAATCTCGTCGTTCGACAGGTCGGGCAGGTGCGGGGCCCTGCCGCCGGCCACGAACGCGGTCCCGGGGATGGGCTCGGCCGTCACGCCGCCGGCGGACGGGGCGGTGACGAGGGAGGTGCCGCCCCAGGTGGCGTCCGCGGCCGTCTCCGGCACCGGCCAGCCCGGGCCGGCCGGTGCGGGCCGGGCGACGCCGAGGGCGTCGAGCCGTTCGCCGATCCGGCCGGCGAACCCGTCGGACCGCCCGCCGTTCTGGAGGTCACCGTTCTGGAGGTCACCGTTCTGGAGGTCACCGTGCAGGTCACGCAGGTCGAGGCCGTGCTCCTCGGCCAGCGCCACCAGGTCGGGCGGCACCGTGCCGAGCGCCTCGGCGAAGGAGTCGCCGGACAGCTCGCCCGCGGGCGTGGCGTGGTAGCGCTCGACGCCGCCGTCGGGCCGTCTGAGATGGAGGTGGACGTCGGCGCCGAGGTCGCGGGCGAGCAGCCTGGCCTCCTCCACGAGATGCATCGACCCGGTCTGCGTCTGATTCGTTTGGCCGACGTCGGCGACGATGCCCACCGGCAGCGTCCCCGTCCGGCCCCTGAGCGCGTCGGCCATCGCCCTGCCGGGCGCGGCCGGGTCGTACGACGGCTGCCTCGCGGCCAGCGCGCGCACGGTCTCGAGGGAGAAGAAGACGCCGGGGCCGGTTGCCCGCTGCCGATGGAAGTCCCACCGCGGCCGGGCGGCGCCGGCGTCGCGGCGTGCCAGCATCTCCTCCAGCTCGTGGTGGAACATGATCAGGTGGGCCGTGCCGGTCGCGCCGTGCGGGATGTCCACGGTCCGCAGCACCGTCTCCGCGCCGTCGCGCGCCACCTGGCACACCTCGAACCGGAGGCCGAAGTCGACCCGGAACCGCACCTTGGCCCCGGTGCCCTTCTCGAAGACGCTGGTCTCGTCGCGGTTGCCGCCGCCGCCCGCGCTCGACTGCGCGGTCTGGGCGCCGGCGCCGAGGCCGGTGCCGGCGCCCACGGCGTGCCCCGCGCTGTACGTGCGGCCGAGCGGCAGCATCTGCCCGCGGTCGGTGGACGTGCCCGCCGTGTTCTGCTCGCGGTCGACCTGCCCCAGCTCGGTGTCGTTCAGGCCGAGGGCCACCGGGTCGGGCTCGGAGAGGCCGGCGTGTATCCGCACGTCCACCACCTGACCCGGTCTGCCGGGCATGGGCAGCCGGATGAGCCGGTGCCCGTCGGGACCGGTCATCCGCTCCAGCCGGGTCGTGAGGCCGTTCCCGGTGAGCGCCTTGGCCAGTTCGGCGTAGTGCTCCATGGTGGCGGCCCCGCCGAGCAGGTCCTGCCGGGAGAGCCGGTCGAACACGGCACGCAGCAGGTCGTCGGCCCTGAGCCGCTCGGTCACGAAGACCTCCGGCGGCACGACCCGCCGGACGTCCGGCCGGACGGGCGGCCGCTCGGGGACCGTGCCCTCCTTCGCCACCATGCCGTCCGGCAGCACCCGGGTCATGGTGCCGCGTAGCGTGATGCGGCCGGCCCGGGGGACGCCGGTGGTTTTGGCGACCGCGCCGCGCAGGCGGCCCGACGACCGCTCGACCTCGATCGTGACGGTCACCGGATGCTCGACGAGTTGCCCGCCGCGGAACGCCGAGTGACGCTGGATGCGGGTCCGTTGGGTGCCGACGGAGGCCGTGCCGGAGTGCGAGCGGCCGGTGGCGGCCGCGCCGCCGCCGCTGCCGGCGCCCTGCCCGGCTCCGGCGTTCGCGGTGCCGCCGAACGTCGTGCCCGACGACTCGGCGGCCTCCTCCTGGCCGTATGTGTAGTCCTGCAGGATCTGGCCGAAGTCGTGGACGTTCCCGCCGTACGTCGCCTGGTCTCCGTGGAGCTCCGCCGTGATCCTCACCGTGACGTCCTCGGTGAGGTGCGGGCCGATCCTGAGCGAGTACGTCTTGACGAAGCCGGCCGGCCCGGTCATGTCGTCGATCTTGCCCCACCAGCGTTTGCCGGCGAAGTCGCCGAACAGGCTGCGCAGCAGGACCGGGTCGCGCTTCAGCGCGCCGGGCGCCACCTTTCCGACCTGACCGAGCACCTGGTCGATCAAGCGGGTTCGCATGCCGTCCGGGGTCGTGAGCCGGACCGACTTCACGGTGCTCTCGCCGAGGGAGTCCTCGTACAGGTCGGGGACGTCCACGCGGCCGGCCAGGTCCGGCAGCCTGTCGTGCATCCGCTTGAGCCGGTTCCCCTCGGCGGCCACGCGCATCGGGAAGTCCCTGGCGAGCCGCTCGGCGAGCGCGTCACGAGGGTGTTTCCTCTCCAGGTCGGGCCGGGGACGGCCGTCCCTTCGCGCCAGCGCCCGATCGGCCAGGTATCTGCGGGCCAGCGGCACCGCCGTACGCGGATCGAGCCGGAGGTTTCCGTCGAGCAGCCGCGTCACCGCGTCGGCCACCTGGTCGAGGGGCAGCGTGAGCTCGCCCCTGCCGTACAGGTCGAGCGCGTCGCGCTCCGGGAGGGAGTAGACGACCGTCCTGTCCCGCAGCGGCTCGGCGTCGGCCCGGCGGTTGCCCGATTCGTCTCCGGAAACCGTGATGTCCGCCTTCATGGCGAACACGTAGTGCTTGCCGGTGTCGATGGCCAGCCGTTCCCTGCCCCAGATCGCCGTGTCCGAGATCGACGACGATGTGCTTGCCGCCCCGGTCAGGCCGGCCCCCTCCTTGCCGCCGAACGCGCCGGGCAGGGCCTCGCTCGCGCCGATCGAGGCGTCCACCGACCGTCCGCCGCGCGCCTCGATCCGCGTGGTGTGCGCGCCCATCGTGAAGTTGATGTCGCCGATCACCAGGTCGGCCGCGGTCACGAACATCGACTCGCCCGGCCGGGCCGTGATCCACGCCGACGCCCGGTGCGTACGCAGGCCGCGCGGGCGAACGGCCATGGCGGTGCTGTACGTCGTGGCGGGTCTGTCGGGGTCGGCGGACAGCCACTCCGGGTGGGAGATGAGGTTGCGCGTGTTGAACGCCTCGGCGAGGTGGTGGAACGACACCGAGCCCGGCCGCATCGCCCTCGGCAGCACCGATCGGAGGGCGTCGAGCACGCCGGTCCCGTCCACATGCAGCAGGGTGGCCAGGCTCAGCGCCTCCGCGGACGTCGGGTGGCTGGGCGAGGGCTCGGTGCGCTGCTCCGGCAGCAGGTCGGAGGGCACCAGCACCCGCATCCACACGTCGTCGCCGCGGGCCAGCGGCGTGACCGTTCCGTCGTCCTCGATCAGGTCCACGGTCAGCGTGTGCGGCACCTCGAAGACGGCCGCCGGAGCGGTGCCCTCCGTCAGCGTGACCAGGTTGCCGGTGTCGTTGAGGGTCGTGCCGGCCGTGCGCCCCTTGTTCCGGTGGAAGCCCCCCTCTCCACCGGTCGATCCGGCCTCGCCCGGCTTCGTCTCCAGGCCGAGTCCGGGCCCGATGTCCCGGACCCGTCCGTGCGACCGGCCGGCCGAACGGCCGGAGGTCTCCGACGAGATGTCGAGGTCGGTCACGACGTCGGCGGCGCTGGTGCCCCGGAACTCCTCCTGGCCCGACTGCTCCAGCCGGATCCGCAGGGTGAGGTGCCGGCTGGCCCTGCCGATGCCCTGGGTCACCAGGTCGAGGAAGACGCCGTCCTGCATGGCCTGGTCGTACGCGGTCTGCAGGCGTGCCGGGGAGAACTGCTCGGCCAGCTCGATCATGTTGGCGATCTGGCTCGCCCGGGTCAGCGGGTCACGCGACAGGCGGCCGTTCTCGTCCGGCAGCAGGCCGTGCGCGCGCAACGCCGCCTCGACCTTCGCGCGCACCTCGTCGAGGCGGCCGGCGCTCTCCGGCCGGTCGCTCGCCTGGACGAGCGCGGGCCCGGCCCCGCTCCCGCGCGACCAGCCGGGCAGCCTGGGCAGGCGGCCCTTCGGCGTGCCGGGCTTCGGGTCGTCCCTGAGCCTGCCGTCCTTCCGTACGGCCGACCGGTCGACGGGAAGGCCGTAGCGGTACGCCTGCGGCTCCGGCATGCGGAAAAGGCCCGTGCTCCGGCCGCTCACGGGGGCGTGCGGGGCGTCGTCGGTGTTCATCCACACGGTCACCGTGTGCTCGAGCTCCAGCGCGTACGCCTGGGTGTGGCCCGCCCAGCGCTGCACACTCGGCCGGATGGCGGTCCCGCCCGCGCTCATCGACCGCGACCGCGACCAGGAGCGGGCGAGCCCGCCCGTGAGACGCGGTGTGGCGGCCTTGTAACCGTCGAGGCCGAAGGCGCCGAGCACCCTCCGGACGCCGATGGGAAGCTGGACCCCCGCGGTGCCCCTGATTTCGAAGGAGCGGCCCGCCGAGCGCGCGCCCGACGCGCCCGAGAACCCCACACGCAGCCGTTCCAGACGGTGCTTGGTGCTCGGCGTGCCGACGGGCCGCGCCGTGTCCATCACGACCCGGGTCTTGACCCGCACATAGCCGACCACGCGCCCGTGCACGGTGATCGGGCGGCGCAACCCCTCGGGATCGTTGATCGCCTCGCCGAGCCGGGCCGGCAGCTCCTTCGTCAGGATCGTGAAGATCTGGTCGCGGGTCATGCCGCCGATCTCGGGGTGACCGGTCCGCTCCGCGGTGCGCTCGGCGAGGTCCTGCAGCCCGGTCAGCCCGGTGACCCCGTGCTCGGGGAACGGCGTGCGCTGCCACTCTTTTCGCGAGAGCCGGGTGACCTCGGCCGGCCCCCGCTGCGCGTGCGTGTGCGGCAGATACACCCGCAGGCTCCGCGCGTCGCCGTCCGTGCCGCTGTCCACGCGCGCCGTCTCGGTGCCGGTCGCGGTGCGCAGCTCCACCTCCGCCGAGGCGAGCCCGTCGAGCACCAGCGCCTCGCCCGCGTTGTCCTGCACCGCGCCGGCCAGCGCGAAATCCGACGCGTTGCCGCTGAACGACTCGCTCCTGCCGAAGGCTGCGCCGCCCTTGAGCACGCCGAACTTCATCAGCAGCCCGAACCAGTGGGTGTCCTGCCACGGCTTGGTCAGGGCGTTCAGGTCGAGATTCGGCGCCAGGCGCAGCGAACGGCCGGCGGTGGCGGAGGCCGAGCGGCCGCCCTGCGGCAGCTGGCCGAGCATCGACTGGGAGTGCCGCACCGGATGGCCGAAGACCTCGACCAGGTCCGTGACCTTCAGCCGCAACCGCAGCTCTGCCCGTGTGCCGCGGCCCACCCGCAGCACCACGCCGTCCTGCGACACCAGCCATCTGAAGTTCGACCGCAACACGTGCGACAGTTCGTCGGGCGCGTAGCGCCGGTCGACCCCGGCGCGTTCGAGCATCTCGTTGACGACCTGCGTGAGCCGTTCGAGGTGGGGCAGCCGGCCCGCGGGCGTCGACTCCGACAGGGCCTCGGGCGACGGCAGGGCCTCCGCGAACGCCTCCTTGTACGCCGTGTGGGCGGCCTCCGCCTCCCGGGCCAGCCGGGCGATCTCCGCAGGCGGCGTGCTCTTCCCGCCCGTGGGGAGGGCGTTCAGGGCGTTCTCCAGCGTCTCGTACGCCGTGCGCGCCTCGACCGCCCGCCGCACCGCCCGCGCGTACGCCTCCTTGCTCCGGCGGGCGCGCTCGGCGCTCGCCCGGTGGGCGTCGCGGTCCGCGAGCGCCTTGCGGCGGCGTTCCTCGGCGCCGCGGTCCTCGTGCCGCGACGCCTTGCCGGCGGTCTCCTCGGCCTGCTTCGCGTCGGCCGTGGCCGCCCTCGTGCTCTCGATCTTCTCCTTGACCGCCTTGAGCAGTTCGTCGGCGGCGCTGGTCAGCGTCTCGCGCTGGGCGCGGGCCAGCCCGAGGAGGTCCGCCACCGGATCGGTCGCGGCCGGGCCCTGTGTGGTGGAGGCCTGTGTGGTTGGGGCCTGTGTGGCTTGGGCCTGTGCGGTGGAGGCCTGTGTCGCGGGGCCGGGCGTCGCCGGGGATGCGGCGGACGGCGGCCGGGGGGCCGACCAGGGGGGCGCCGGGGCGACGTGCCCGAGCCTTTCGATCTCACGCCCGAGCTGCTCGATCTCGTGCGCGATGGCGGGGCGCTCCTGCGCCGGGGCCGCCCGCCATCGCCTGTCCAGGAGCGCGTGCTCGCGATAGCGGGCCGTCACGCAGGCCGCACTGTCCGGCTCGGCCGTACGGCTCAGGAAGGAGCGGATCACGCCCTGCCGGGGGCCGGCGAGCCGCTGGAAGACGTCGCTGATCTCGTGCAGCCACACCCGGGGCAGGATGTCGTTCGCCAGGCGCGGCGACAGCCGTACGACGTGGGGATCGGTGGCCGTGCCGGACCGCACCCTGGTGCTGGCGAGACGGCCGTCGGGCACCCTGCCGACACGCACCCTGCCGATCTCGAACCGGAAGTGCTGCGCACCGAACCGGCCCGTCTCGACGACGACCGTCTGCTCGCCGGTCCGGCTCAGCGCCGTCACGTCCGGAGCCACGTCGGACGCGTGGAGCGACAGGAAGCCCTGCTCGGCCTCCTGCGACGACAGGTCGGCCAGGTGCGACGGCCTGCCGTCGGCGACGAACAGGCTCCGGGCGATGGGCCGGGCGGTCACCCGGCCGCTCCCCCGGGTCGTACGCGGTCCCGGCCGCGTGCCGGACGGCCCCGCCGGGTCGGCTGTTCGAGCGGAGTTCGTCGCCCGAGCGACCCCCGTGGTGGAGGAGGCCCCCGCGTTCGAGGAGGCCCCCGTGTTGGACGAGACCGAGGTGCCGGAGGAGGTCATGGTGCCGGAGGAGGCCCCCGTGTTGGACGAGACCGAGGTGCCGGAGGAGGTCACGGTGCCGGAGGAGGCCGTGGCGTTCGAGGAAGGCCTCCCGGCGGAGGCCGCGGCGTTCTGGCCTCCGCTCGCCGGGTTGGCCGTCCCATTCGTGCCGGAGGCGGACGAGATCCCGGCGAGGCTCTCGGCGCGCCGGACGATGTCCGCGGCGGTGCCGGAGGAGCGGCCGACGCGGAGGGCGTGGTCGGGTCCGTGCGGCGGGACCGCCGCCGCCTCCTCTGCCAGTCCGGCCCCCGCGTCGCTCAGCCGGTCGGGCCGCCAGCCGCGTGGGTTGTCCTCCAGCACCTCGCCCGCCACCTCGACGGCGGCGGCGCGGCCGTCCGGCGTCCCGTCGGCGAGCATGGCGAGCGCGTCGAGGGCCCCCTCAACCGGGAGCCCCAGGCTTTTCCCGGCGATTGTCGCCCCCAGCAGGGCTGCCGCCTCCGCGCGGAGCCGAGGCGCGTCCACGCCCTCGGCGGCACGCGACGTGAGCCGATCCACGAGGGCCTTCAAGTCCTCGCCCGGCAGCTGCATGGGCCTTCCGTCAGAACCGGTCAGCCAGGCGCCCTGGCCGTCGCGAAGGAAGAGCACGTCGGGCGCGATCGTGAACAGCACATCGGAAACCGCGGTACGAGCCGAAGCGTGCGCCGCGGCGACGCTACCGGAAGTGGTGCCGCCGGTCGTCCCCGGGGACCCCGCCGGTGCCGTGGCGGCCGGTGACGCCGCGGCGGATGCCGTGGTGCCACCGGACGACGGCGTCCCTGGGGACGCGGCCGGCGTGAGCGGCGCGGTCGATGTGGGCGGCGCGGTCGATGTGGCGGATGTGGACGCGGCGGGCGTGCTCACGGAGCCGGCAGCAGTGAGGGTGGCCGCGGCCGCGCCGCTCGCGCCAGTCGTGTTGGCCGCGCCAGCTGTATTGCTTGAGCCGACCGCGCTGCTCGAACCAGCCGTGGCGCTCGATCCCGCCGCACTGCTCGCGCCAGTCGTGCTGGCCGCACTAGCTGTATTGCTTGAACCGGCCGTGGTGCTCGAACCGGCCACACCGGGGTCGGCACCGCCCGCGTTGGCGGCACTGGCTGTGCCGGGGTTCGTCGTGCTCGCGCCGGACGCGGCCGGCGGACCGCCGGAGGGCTGCCCCGCGACCGACGCGGTGCTCGTGCCACCCGAGCCCGTCTGCCCGCCGTTGCCCACGGTCCCGCCGCCGGCCGTGCTCACACCGGTGGAACCCGGGTCACCACCAGGGGGCTGCCCTGCGGTGGGAGCCGGAGACGTGTCCGAGAGAGCGCGGATGAGGTCGGTGCGCACGCTCGTGTCGTACGCGGAGGCCAGGGCCGTACGCGGGCTGACGACCGCCTGGATCACGTCCGGGTTGAACGGGCTGATCGTGTTCGTGCGACCGGCGCCGCCCAGAGCGGCCCCGAGCAGCGACTCCCCTTCGGGCATCTCCCACTGGCCGTACACGAGCCCGTTCGCCAGGACGCTCCCGGCCGGGGAGGCGATCACGTTGCTCAGCCCGGTCGTCAGTGCCCTGCCGGGGAAGCGCCTGAACGCGTTGCCGAAGCCGGGGGCGTCGGTGTCCAGCCTTCTGAGCAGGGGAATCCTGTTGACCAGGTTGCTGACGGGGCGGGCGGCCCGCAGGCCGATGGCCGCGCCACCCGCCGCGCCCACCGCCGCGGCCCCGGTCTTCCTGAAGTCCCAGCCGTCGCGGGTGCCCATCTTCCCCTGCTGAAGCTGGGCGATGACGTCCCCGGCGACCTCCTCGCCGATCTCCTCGACGAGTTCCCTGCCCAGGGGGTTGGCGAGGACGCGGCTGAGCAGGCCGAGCCGGGCCGACGACAACAGCGTTCCCCTGGCGAGCGCCTGGGCCGCGGCGGGACGGCCGGCGGCGAGGGCGAGCCGTTCGAGGATCCTCTCCGTCTCCGCCCGGGCTCGGGCGGCGATCGGGCCGACGAACCGCGTGGAGGCCCCGGCGGAGTAGAAGGCGGCGACGAGCGCGATGAACGTGGCGATCAGGGCGATCCAGAACACCACGTTGACGGACAGCTTCGAATACTGCGTCTCGCGGGCGAAGTTGTCGGCCTGCGCCGCGTAGGCGAAGTGGTTGTTCGCCACCCCGAGCAGGCCGGACTGTTCCGAGTAGTGCTCGCCGAGCCTGGTCAGGAACGCCTGCATCGACGGGCCCCGCATTCCGCCGAGCACGGAGACCGCGGCGGCTCCCACCGGGTCGACGGACCCGATCAGGCTCACGGTCGCGGACCGATGAGCGCGGGCGAGCCGCCACAGCAGGCTCTCGCTCGCCTCCGGCCATGTCTGGCCCGCGGTGAGCAGGGCGATGAGGTCGTCGGCCCAGGCGGGCAGCGACTCGCCCCAGGCGGGGGTGACGTCGGCGACCGAGCCTCCGCCGTCGGCGAACTCGGGCAGCCCGTCGCCGGTCGAGACGACGTCGCCGCCTGTCGTGGCCGGGTGGCCGCCGGAGCCCGTACCGGTCGCGCCGGAGTGGGTCATCGTCAGACCCGCCTCAGGATCTCGCGCACCTCCCTGGCGCGTTCCTCGTCCATCCCCCGGGCGTTCTCGGCGCCGCGCCGTACGGCCGGGCCGAGCTCGACCACCTTGGCGGCGAGCTCCTCACCCCGGTGCATCAGCGCGTCGGGCCCGTCGCCCTGCGTGTAGGCGGAGTGAAAGGCGGCTCCGGCCGTGTCCCGCCCCCACGGTTCGGCGGCGTTGAGCCGCCGGATCTCCCGCAGGGCGGCGCCGTAGCCGCTCTCGGCGTCGGACGACGCGGCGTGCCACTGCGACAGGCCCTTGGCGAGCTGCTGCGGGCGGATGTCGACATAGTTCACTTCGAAGAGCTCGCTCATCTCTCCCCCGGCGGCTGATTCGGCAACCGCATCGACATCTGCTCCAGCACGGCGTCGAGATCTCCCTCGATGTGCGCCCTCATCTGCTCGGCGGGGATGAGCGGCGCGAAGATCTCGACGACGCGGTCCTGGGCTTTGGCCGCGGCCGCGTGGATGGTGCGGGTGATGGTGTCGGCCAGTCCGCGCGCGTCCTGCCGCCGGTAGATGCGCGGGTCGAGGTCGAGCCTGACGAGGTCGCCGTTCGCGCCGACCGTGGCCGCCACGAGCCCGTCACGCGACTTCTCCGTCACCTGTACGGCACGCGCCTTCTCGTGCAGCGCGGGCGCCTCCTCCTGCAGGCGCGTGAACGTGGCCCGCAGTTCCTCGGCGTATGCCCGCACCCCGGCGGCGTCCGGCGCCTGTCCCCCGGTCGTGTTCATCACCCCGATCGACCGCGTTCACCTGGACGATGATCTCTATACGACTTTCGGGATTATCACACCGTGACCGGAAATCCGGCTAGTGACGTGACCATGACGGTTCACCGGGCCGGGCGAGACGCGCGCCCTCGGGCACGCGGGGGTGACAGGTCTTCACTCGTGGCGTAGCGCGCGGGCGTGATGCCGACGTGCCGGGTGAAGTGCCGGTTCAGATGCGCCTGATCATGGAATCCCACACTCGTCGCCACGTCGACCGGCCGCTGTCCGCTCAGCAGGAGCCCGCGAGCCAGTTCTATGCGCTTGCCTGTGAGGTAGGCGTGGGGCGGCAGGCCGTACGTCCGCGTGAAGCAGCGGATCAGGTGGGTCGGGTCGCAGTGGAAGACGGCGGCGGCCTCGCGCAGCGACACACCCGTCCGGACACGGGCATCCAGCAGGTCACGCAGCCCGACGGCAAGGCGGTGCGCCTCGCGGCCCGGCGTCCTTTGACGGAACGCCTCAAGGTGGAAGCGAAGTCTGTCCGCGATGAACGACAAGCGCGATTCGGCCTCGAACACCTCGTCCTGGTGACGCAGCGCGGCGTGCAGCCGGTGGATCCGATGACGAAGCAGTGGGTCCGCGAGGATCGGCGCGTCCACCGCCTTGCCGATGAGGTGTTCCGGCAACACGGTGGTGTCCAGGTAGAGCACGCGCTTGCGGAAGCCGGCGGCGGTGACGGTCCTGCCGTCGTGACGGACACCGGGCGGCAGGAGCAGAACGGCGGACAGGTCCGTGGCGCCGTGCCGGCGACGGTCCAGCCCGAAGTCGACCGCGCCGTCATCGAGGATCATCAGGTCCCACGTGTCGTGGGTGTGCGCCGGGTAGGCGTGATCGGTGAAGTGCGCGTGGAACACCTCGGCGATGCCCGGCACCGGTGGCCGCCAGGCGCTGATCGTCGTCGGCGAGCGGTGAGCCATCACGCCAGAAACGTACAAGACGGGCGGCAGGAGAGCGGGCCACGCTTGTCCCGTCCGCCATCGCCCACAGGGGCGGTGCACGTCCGGAAGGTGCCGCAGGGTGTCCGTTTCCCGTGATCCCATCAACATCGCCCACAAGCTCTCCCAGTTCGACGAGTTGTGGACGCAGAAGAAAATCGCCGGGCTCAACGACTATGAGATCAAGCTCGCCAAGCTGAAGGGGGAGTTCGTCTGGCACACCCACCCGGAGACCGACGAGCTGTTCGTGGTCGTCAGCGGCCGGCTCACGATCCGGCTGCGGGAAGGCGACGTCGTCCTCGAACCCGGCGAACTCTACGTGGTGCCCCGTGGCGTCGAGCACTGCCCGGTGGCCGAGGAGGAGACGGCCGTCATGCTGGTGGAGCCGGCCGGCACGCTCAACACCGGCGACGCGGGAGGTCCGATGACCAAGGCCGCCGAACCCTTGACGTCGTGAGAGCCCCCTCGTCCCCCGCGGGCGGGCTACGCGCCGGAGAACCTCTGCGCGACGTCCCTGGCCCACTGCGCGGCCTTGGCCGCCTGGTCGGCGGCGACGGGGGCGCCGGGCATCCGGCTCAGGCGCTCCACCTGCTCCGCGAAGCGCAGGTGCTCCCGGTGAGCGTGTTCCCTGCAGGCGAGGCAGGTGACGCTTTCCGGACGGGCCGAGGTCATCGCATAGGGCACCCGAAGCCCGCAACCGGTGGTGACGACGTCCGGCGCGTCGGGCGCGCGCCCCAGCGACGACGCGACCAGATTGCGGTAGTCGGCACCGGCCTGCATCACCTTCTGCTCGACGTGGATGTGCGGATCGCTCTCGCTCATCTGCTGTCCGTCCTTCCGGCCCGAGTCGTCCCGGTATCAGGCTGGTGTGAGAGCCCCAGGTCGAGGAGCTCGGCGTGCTCGCGCAATTCGGTCACCTCGGCGCGGGCCACCCAGCGCCGGTGGACGCCCCGCTCGGCCCTCTCCATGCCGAGCGCCCGGGCCACCGGCAGCCGCCCGCCGGTGTATTCGAGCAGCAACTCGCCCGCGCGCTCGCCGCGTACGAGGCAGGGGGCACCCCGCCACTCGCATCTGCGGGTGACGTGGAAGACGGCCTCGCACTCCTGCGCGGGCACGGACCGCACGAACCGGCCCGGCGCGCGCTCCTCGAAGCCGTCGGCCGGCCCGTCGTGGAGCAGCCGGATCAGCAGCCCGTCGTGTCCCGGGTCGGGATTCGCCCGGAAGCCGGCTCCCCGCCAGCGTGCCCGATAGGAGCTCGCCGGGGCCTGCGCCGTGTGCTCGCCGGGCACCCAGCGGCCGAGGTCGCCGTCGTGGACCGCGCGGACGACCTCGGTGCCTTGCGTGGTCAGCTCGACGATCTCCGAGCCGTGCGGCAGCCGTACGGCGTCCAGCTTGTACTCACGGACCAGGGAGTCGGGGTTCGGGGCGAGGCCCATGCCGGTGAACGGCGGCTCCTCGACGACCCACCCGGCCACCGCCGCCATGCCCGCCTCGTCGGTCCCGCCGTACGGCGTGCGGTAGAGGTTCAGCCCGACCGTGCGCCAGCGCAGCAGGAACAGCGAGCCGTCGCCGGTGAGCAGGCCGTCGTCCGCGCCCCTGCCGAGGGCGTCGGCGAGCACGGCCGGCGTCGCCACGTGCTCGACGTCGAGGGCGTGGTGACAGTAGCCGGAGACGCACGACTCCCCCTCGCCGAGATACGTCCGCAGCTCGGGCGGGGTCAGCGGCTTCTGCACGACCGGCAGCGCGGGCTCGGGCTCCGCCAGGCGGTCCTGCGCGAGGGTGGGGACCGCGAGCCTGGCGACGGTCCCCGATTCGAGCAGGAAGCGCACCGGCAGCCCGGGGTTGACGGCGAGGCCCCACCGGGGGTCGGGCCAGCCGGCGGCCAGTTCGACCAGCGACGTCACCCTGACCCGCGACGGCGCGCCGCCGGTGGCGGCCCGCATCGCCTCGACCGACGTGTAGGCGGGCAGCCACACCCGGTCGGACGTGGTGATCGTCGGCCAGGCGGCGCCGCCGTCCGGCGGAGCGGGCAGCGCCAGCTCGGTGTCCCTGAGCATGCCCAGGCAGAGCGCGAGGTCGCCCGCGTCGTACGCCGCCCCGAGCCGCCGCTCGAACGCGCTGGCCGTCCACTCCATCAGAGGCTGAGCGGAGGCATGAAGGACGGTGTCTTCGGCATGGCGCCGAGATCCGGAAGGGGATCGGCGAGCCCGCCGGTGGCCGGGTCGAAGGCGACCTTGGCCGTGGTGAGGTCGGGCACGTCGGCGGCGATCGCCTTCATGCCGGGGAACTTCGCGCTCGCGCCGCTGTAGAGATAGCCGGACACGGTGAGGATGCCGGCGACCTTCCAGCTCGTCTTCATCATCGTGCCGACGACCTTCTGCGCCCCCCGGCCGAGGGTGACCATGGCCCGCGCCACCATCGGGCGGGTGGCGGCGAAGGTCAGCGCGTTTCCCTTGCACGCCTGGCTGAACACGGCGACCGCCATGGCCGAGCCGCCGAGCGACGTGGACACCCAGCTCGCCGCGTCGTAGAGGTCGGCGGCCGAGTCGAGGCTGCCGCCGACGCACTCCTTGCACCGCTCGAAGTCGAGGAGCTGTGCGTTCAGCTCGGCATGCCTCTCCTTGATTTTGGCGAGCATCTGCCCCTTCAGGAACTCGCTGGACTCCAGTTCGGTGAACTGCCGGTCCAGCTCCGTGCGCAACTCGGCGATCCCCTGGGTCTTCTTCCCGTCGGGCGACGGCTCGTCGCGCCACTGGCGCGCTCCCTGCCGCATGGCCTCCGGCGTGGAGATCATCGTGGTCAGCAGCCCCGCCAGGGGCCAGCCCGTGGGTTCGAGGCGCGCGGCCGTGGCGGCCATGCCGGCCCCCGCGATGAACCTGCCCCTCGCCAGGTCTCCCATCTCAGTCCTCCTCCTGCATGCCGAGGACGGCGGGCGCCACGTCCTCGTCGCCGAACCACGTGCTCTCGTCCTCCGGCACCGCGGGCCCCCGCTCGCGGTCCTTGCCGTCGTCGCCGCTCGCCGCGCCGCCCATCGGGGCGTACGGCATGGCGGGCATCCCGCCGGCGCCGATGCCGGTACGACCGGCTCCTCCGTAAGCGGCGGACGTCGGCGGGCCGTACGCGGAGCCGTATCCGCCCGAACCGGCGGGGCCCGTCCCTGACCGGGTCCCCGCGGTGGGGTCGGCGGGGCCGTACCCGGCCGTGCCGAGGTCCGGGACCGCCGGCGGGGACGGCAGGTTCGGGGTGTACGCCGACAGGGAGGTGTCCTTGGGGGTGCTCGGCGTGGGCGCGTCGAGGCCTGCGGGAGTGGTGACGTTCTGACCGAGCCCCGCGCCGCCGAGACCGTTCGGGTCCGGGCCGTTCGGGTTGAGGCCGTTCGGGTTGAGGCCGTTCGGGTTGAGGCCGTTCGCGTCCAGGCCGTTCGGGTCGAGGCCGTTCGGATCCCGGCCGTTCGGGTCGATGCCGTCGTTCCCGGGGCCGGTGCCGGGCAGGTCCAGTCCGCCCCCGCCGGAACCGGGAAGGCCACCGGAGCCGGGGAGGACCGGCGGCTTCAGCCCGTCGTTCAGGCCTCCGCCCTTTCCGGCGTTGGGGGAGAAGTCCAGTCCGCCACCGGGCCCCGGGCCGCCGGAGCCGAGACCGGGCATCTTCGCGCCACCCCCGAGCTTCCCCGGGCCCTGCTGGCCCCCGGTCCCGCCCGAGCTCTGCTTCTCCGCCTCCTTGGCGTTGTCGACCGCCTTGTGCAGCGCCGCCTGCCAGGACTCGAGGACCTCCCTGCCCTTCGCCACGGCGTCGGCGGCCTGGTCACACAGCCTGCTGTGGACGCCGTTCAGCCCGCCGCCGATGACGCCGAACGTCCCCACGGGCAGGTGGATGTTCTTGATGGCCGCGCCGGTGTCGGCCAGGGTCCGCCCGTGGCCCGCCACCCGGTCGGCGAACTTCCCGACCTCCGAGTAGTTCATGTGGAACTCGGGGTCGGCCAAGCGGGGGTTCACCGCGCCGCCGCCCGCTCCCATCGTGGCCGCGAGGTCGGCGAAGGGATTCGTCCCCCCTCCGCTCGTATCGGTCATGACACCCTCCAGCCGATTCACGCGTCAACTAGTTACGGTCGAGTCACCATAAAGTTCGCAAATCGTACAAATCTTCTAACTAGTCACCTGACAAACCGCAAGAGACGTGACGGAATCTTAATCTCGGACAGCCCCGGCAAGCCGCGCACTGATCCATTACTGTGATTTTCGGGTCATCACCCGACCCTTCCGGTCGGGGGAAGTCGAACGGGATCAGTGGAGGTGACCATGTCGCACTCTGGCGCAAGCCAGGCCCAAGTGAGCCGGCACGACCTGGACGAGGCGATCACCTGGATCGGCGACGCGGCCGAGAATATCCGCGGCATCCAGCGCTATCTGGACAGCGCCGGCGAGAACCTCAAGGTCCACTGGCAGGGTGAGTCGCACCACGCGTTCGACAAGGTGCACCTGCTGTGGCACGAGCGCATGGACGTCATCCTGGGCAGCCTGCAGACCCTCGCGGAAAGCATCCGGGCGAACAACAAGAACTACGCCGAGTTCAACGTGCAGGCGACCGCCGAGATCAACAAGATCGAGGCGCTCATCAACCAGGCCCCGCCCGCCTCGTACAGCCGCTGAACTCGAGACGACCACCAGGAACGGACGGAGAGCGCGACGGTGGACTTCGACGTCACAAAGGTCAACTTCAGTGGTCTCGACACGGGCGAGACCGAGTTCCAGAACGCCTTCAACCGGCTGGTCACCGAGCTGGAGACCCTGGAGAACAAGCTCAACACCAAGACCGCGATCTGGCAGGGCAGCGCCAAGGACGCCTACGACCAGACCAGGCGGATCTGGCAGCAGGAGGCCAAGGGCCTGGCGGACATCGTCTCCCTGCTGGCGAAGAACATCAACATCACCAACATGAACATGCAGGACGTGGAGCGGATCAACGCCGCGATGTTCGACGGCAAGTGAGCGGACGTCCGACGGTACGGCCGGCGGCATCGGCGCTCCCCTGCCGGTGCCCGTCGCGGCGTTGACGGGAGTGTGACGCATGGCTCGCGACGGTGGTGTGGAGGTCAGCCGCACGGCGCTCAGGAACGCCCGCAAGGACTTCGAGGAGGTGCTCGAAGTGCTGGCGCCCGGCGCGTCCAAGGGCAGGATCACACCGGTCGCCTTCCCCGAGGGCGGCGCGGTGAAGCGTCTGCTCGAGCGGCATGAGGCCGTCGGCGGCTTCTGGGACGCCGCCATGGGTTTCCACATGAGCCTCACCGGGGCGGAGGGCGCGGTCACCGCCGTCTACGCCGAGATCGCCGCGACCCTCGGCATCGCCGCGGAACGCCTGGAGCTGGCGATCAGGAACCTCGACGCCGGAGAGCAGGCGGGTGTGCGGCACGTCGGTGTGGCGGACGTCCAGAGCGGGTGAGGAGACGTCGTGGCCGAGAGGAAGATGCCGATCAGGGCGGCGATCGACGCGTCGGACCCGGGCGTCGTCACGCTGGACGCGTTGCGCACCGCGCTCGACAAGACCGATCCGGAGCTGATCAGAGCGGCCTCGGGCGAGTTCAAAAGCGTCCACGACAAGCTCAAGTCCGTGATCGAGACGCTCGACAGGCACCTGGACGCGCTTGACAAGCACTGGACGACGGGCGAGGACGCCAAGCAGGTGAAGGAGCAGCTCCGCAGGCTCAGGGCCTCCACGGCCGCGGTGATGACCGCGATCGTGGACACCTCACTTCCGGCGGGGCAGATGGGGCCGCCCTCGCCGCGTGGCGTGGTGCCGGCGCTGGACGTGTATGCGAGTTCTCTCAACCAGTTCAAGGGCGAGAACGTCCCCAAGCCCACGAAGAGCGACGTCGACTGGTACGACGCGGCCGTGGAGGCGGGGGCGGTGGGCGCCGCGGGCGGCGCCGTCGCCGGCTCTCCCTTCGCGGGCGTCGGGGCGATTCCCGGAGCGGTCATCGGCGGCGTCGGCGGGTTCATCGTCGGCGGCATCGGCGGCGCCATCGGCTCGGTCTTCGGCGACGGCCCCTTCTTCAACCTCTTCGGGGAGTCGAAGGAGGAAAAGGACATGAAGGCGGCCGAGGAGCACCTCAAGAAGCTCACGCAGGCGACGCTGGCCGCCAACGCGCTCTTCCCCGACTCGCTCGACACCGACGTGCCGAGGTTCGACACGACGCCCCCGGCGTACACACCGGTGACCGGCCCCGGGGCGACCCTCCCGAACCCGGCGCTCCCCACGGACGTGCGGGGATGGCAGAACCCCGCGTCGCTCGGCGACCTCGGCACGGGCTCGAACGGCCCCGGCGGCCCGGGCGACGACGGCTTCCCCGGCTGGAACGGCGCCGGCGATCCGTACGGGCCGGGAGTCCCGGGCATCGGGACCGGCACCGGCGGCACGGGAGCGGACGGCGGCCCGAACGGCGGCCTGGGCGGCGGCCTGGGCGGCGGCCTGGGCGGCGGATCGTACGGCGGCGCCGGAATCCCGGGGCTGGACGGCACCGGCACGACCGGCGCCGGCGTGAACGGCCCGGGAGCGAACGGGACGGGAGCGAACGGGACGGGAGCGAACGGGACGCGGCCGGACGGCACCGGGCTCGGCACCAGCCTTTCCGCCCACACCCCGCAACCGCCCCATACCGGCGGCCCGGGCGGCGGCTCCGGCACCGGATACGGCGGTTACGGCGGGGGCGGCGGTCCCGGCACGGGCGTCGGCGCCGGAGGCGTGGGAGGCACGGGAGGCGTGGGAGGCACCGGAGCGACCGCGGCGGCCCCGCGCGCGGGCAACGGCATGGTGCCGATGGCGCCGCACGGCACGGGCGGGGGCGGCGAGCGTCAGGAGCGTGAGCGCACCACCTGGCTGCTCGAAGACGAGGACTTCTTCGTCAGCGACCAGCAGACCACGTCCCCCCGCATCGACAGGGCGTAGGACGAGGGAGGCGAGAGGTGAGCCACGATTCTGGCGGCGGGACGCCGGCGCCGACGCTGCGGCTGCCGGAGAGCTGGCCGGGTCTCGGCGGAGGCCCGGACGAGCTGTACGTCGACCACACACGGGTCCGGCAGATCCTCAAGGGACTGCGGGACGAGCTCGGCACCCTGCGCGGGCGCGCTCCCGCAAGCATGAGCGCCACCTGGAGCGGCCCGGGGACCGCGGGCGAGGTCCAGGGGCTGACCAACGTCGGCCCCTCGGAGACCGGCCCGTGGGAGACGGCCAAGTATTTCGGACTGAACGCCGAACAGGCCCACGAGGTGCTCAGCGGCAAGTATCAGCTGCTGATCGACCGGATCGAGGCGATGGCGAGCGCCGTCGAGCAGGCCGTCGTCAACTACCAGAAGGGCCACACGAGCAGCAGCGCGTGAGCTGCCGAGGGCAAGGGGAAAGATCGCGATGGGGGCCGAAGCCGGCTGGGAGCCGATCAAGGTGTACGCGAGCCTCTACGGGCTCGACCAGGACACGCTCTCCCGGGAACAGATCAAGCAGAAGCTGGACGCGTCGAAACCCGACGAGGTCTACCGGGCCGGTCAGGCGTTCATCGACGCCGCCGATCTGGTGGGCGGGAAGGTCGGCGGCAACGGCCCGTCCGAGATCGGCATCCAGGCGGCGCTGAGCAGGACCGCCAAGGAGCTGGCCGAGGTCTGGCGCGGCCCGGCGGCCGAGCAGGTGCAGTCGGCCCTCCGCGCGCTGTACGCGACGGCGGGCGCGCTCGGCGAGGCCATGACCCGCAGCGGTGTGGCGCTGTCCTCCTACGCGGACGCGGTCAGGGACGCGAAGACGAACTTCCCCGCCGCCCCGAGCGGTTCGGACGAGAACGCGGGCGGCGGCACCACGGGAAGCCCGGCGCCCGATCCCGACGAGGCGGCCCGCACCCACTTCCGCGCGCTCAACCAGAGAATCCAGGAGGTGAACGACAGCTTCGCCGAGGGGCTGGCCTTCCAGTTGCCCGCCATCGAGCCGCTGCACATCGACCTCGCGAACTCTCCACGCATCCACGTGGGCGGGACGGGGGCGCCCGTCACGAGTTCCGACGGCGTGTGGCACGGCCGCTCGTACGGTGACGGCACCACCGGCTCGGGCTACGCGGGCCCGGGTTCCACCGGCTCGGGATCCGGCGGCCCGGGCTCCGGCGGCCCGGGCTCCGGCGGCACCGGCGCGGACGGGTCCGGCGTCGACGGGTCCGGCGGCGCGGGCGGCCCCGGCACGGCGAGTCCCTCTCCCGACCCCGGCGGCTCGCCGGACCCAGGGCAGGCGGGCCCAGGGCAGGCGAGCACAGGGCAGGCGAGCACAGGGCAGGCGGGCGGCTCGGGCGACGGGCCGGGCACGGCTCCGGCCGTGATCGGCGGCTCCGACAGGACCGACCTGGCGACCGCCCATCCGCTGCCCGGCGGCACGGTCCCCGGCGGCACGGTACCCGCCGGCGCCACTCCCCCCACGCTCACCGGCTACCCGGACCCTCACATCCCCGTCACGACGGCCGGGCCCACCGGCGCGCTGCCGCCGGGCGGGGTGATCGGCACGTACGGCGGGGCGCGCACCGGCTACGGCGTCGGCGCCGCCGGGGAGGCCGGTGCCGTCCTGGGCGGCTACCGGACCGGCCAGGGCGGTGCGGGCTCGTCCTATCTCCCCTACGCACCGGCGGCGGGCGGCGCCGGGGCGGGCGGGCAGGACGAGCGCGAGCGGGAGATCTACGACCCCGAGCCGGACGTCTGGCGCGTGACGAGCGCCATCAGCCCCGACCGCATCGGCTGACGGCAAGGCCCGGTGCCGCCGAGCGGCACCAGGCGGCGAAGGGCGCGAGACCGACGAGGCCACCTGCCCGTCACGTCATGGCCGGTCACATGCTCAGTCTGCGGCTGATGCGGTCGAGCTCGCCCAAGACGTCTTCCGCGGTCCGGTCGAAGGCGGACTCCGCCTCCCTGACCTGGGCGAGCACGGCCTCCGGGTCGTCCAGGAACCGCGCCTGGTCGCCCTCCTGCCCGAGCACCTCGGCCATGGTGCGGTTCATCTGCCGATACAGGTCGTCGGACGCGGCGCGCACCGTCTCCTTGATCCGCTCGGCCAGCTCGCCCGAGCTGAGCCGCATCGCCTTGGGATGAAGCTCCAGTTCGCTCAGCCCCCGGGCGGAGAACTCGACGCCGACCAGGCCGTCCTCGTCCCGGGCCCGGCCGACGAGCGAGGACAGGGTGCCCTGAAGCCGTTCGACGGCATCGATCCTGGCGTCGGCGCGCTCCCTGAACCGCTCCATGTCGAAGTCGTCGAATCCGCTGCCGGCCATCTGAGCCCCTTTTCCCGCGATTTCCGGACATCGGCAAGTTAACGCATTCAAAGCGCGGCGTACGGGGGTCTACGGGCTTATCCATTACATGTCAGTGAACATCCGTCTAATTCCTGCTTTCCACCTGCGGAAACGTCACCTGGCGCGTGGCAGGGGCACGAAGCCCGGTGATAGGGAAGATCACGTGTCATACGGGGAACCCTCGCCAAGCCGGTCACCGGCGACCTCCGCGACGGCGTCGCCCGCCGGTTCGGTGAGCGCGACGCCGAGCGCGCCGGCATCCCCGGCGCCGCCGACCTCGGCAGCCCCGCCGGCGTCCGATCCCACCTCTCCAGCCCCCTCCACAGCACCCTCCACGGGGTCATCCAGCGGGGTGCCCACGGCGGCGGCGACGGCGACACCGACGCGGACGTCCCCCGTGTCCCCCGCTCCGTCCGTGCCCTCGATGGTCAGCCCGTGCCCGCACACCCCGCCCTGCCCGCCGCCCGGCCCCTGCCTGCCCGACTCTCTGCGCGTACGGCAGGCGGGCGCGTCCGCGGCCCCGAAGCCGGCGACGCCCCCGGCCGCGCCCCCCGCCGGCCCGAGCGGTGACCCGTCCGGTCTGCCCGGCTACGAGGTGGCCGTGGGCTTCATCAGGAAGTTCGCCGGCACGGTGGGCGGCTCCGCCGAGGGCGTCCGGCGGCTGAAGGACGCCACACCCCGCTTCGAGGGCTGGACCCTCGCTCCGCTCGCCGGGGTCCCCGTCGTCGGGCTCGCCTTCGTCCACCGGTTCAACGCCGTCTCCGACACCTGGTCGGACGCCGCCGGCGTCCTCGGCGACGCCCTGCGCAGGGACAGCGAGACGCTGGTCAGGGCCGCCGACAACTACGTCGCGGCGGAGAAGGCCGGCAAGGCGGCCATCCAGAAGACACGCCCCTGAGAGGACCCGCATGTCGACCCCGCCAAGTGAGCCGGGCAAGCTTTTCGTTCCCGGACAGCCCACCTCGGGTCCCAAAGAGCTCTACATCACGGACTCGAGCGGCAACGTCCGGCGAACCGTCCCCGTGGCACCGGCCGACGCGGCCCCCGCCTCCGTCGCCACCCGCACCGATCCCGGCTTCTTCAAGAACCTGGTCAAGGGATTGAACCCGCTGCGGCAGCAGACGCGCAGCGCGATGGCCATGTCCGGGCTGGGGATCGCGGCCCTCGCCCTCGACGTGGCGGCCACGCTGAACCTCGGCAACCCCTTCCTCTACTACGACCGGCGGGAGCACTGGAAGGAGATGGGAGGCCGGTTGGAGAGCGGCAGGTCCGACATCTGGTTCTCCTACTTCCAGGACGTCGGCCCCAACTGGCAGGGCCACGCGGCGGACCTGCTCGGACGGCGGGTCCGCTTCAACACCACGGTCCTGTACGAGAAGCTCCACGGGGTCACCGGCGAGATGAGCGGCGCGATGCACAGCCAGTTCAAGGAGGTCCTGGAGTACGACCTGTCGGTGTTCGGCCTCTACACCGCCTCGGCGCCGATCCTTCGTACGCTGGCGGCGATGAGCGCGCACCCGGCCGGGCGGGTGGCGCTGATATCGCAGGCAGGCGTGTTCGTCAGCGCGCTGGGCAATCTCGTCAAGCAGTTCGCCGACATCTCCATGGCCTCCGAGGGCGACCTCAACAAGGTCGAGCAGAAGCTCAACGACCTGCGGGCCGCCTTCTTCGAGCAGGGCGACCCAGCGCGGGGCCGCCGGGATCTCACGCTCACCCCCGACGTGGCGGACCGCGCGCACGTCCTCGACTACTGGCAGCCGGCGAGCAAGGAATCCCAGTGAAGAACACGGCCGCGTTCAACGACGGCGGGGAAGGCGACGTCGCCGGCCTGGTGCGGGAGGTCCAGGGCCGGGTCGGCGCGCTCGCCGACCTGCTCCGCGGGTTGGACGAAGAGGTGGTCGAGGGAGCCGACGCCACGGGTGCGGTGGTGGCCAGGGTCTCCGGGGCCGGCCGCCTGCTCGGGCTGACCATCGACCCGCGCGCGATGCGCGACCTCGACCACGGCGCGATGTCCGCCGCGATCGTGGGCGCGATCGGCGCCGCGCGGGGCGAGACGGGCGAGCGGCTGGCGAAAGCCATGGAGGAGTTCGCCGGATCACCCCCGCACGGCGACCCGCTCGCCCCATACGTCCAGGCCCTGCTGCGGGAGGAGTGACCGTGGACGAGATGCGCGAGCTCCGGGCGCGCATGGAGCGGCTGACGGCCGCGGCCGCCCTCATGGACGAGCTCGCGACCGAGTGGAGCACGCGGGAGTACGCCGGCAGATCCGACGAGGGCCGGATCACGGCGACCGTCGACGCCGCCGGCACGCTTCGCGCCGTCGACATCCACCCGCTCAGCATGCGCAGGCTCGACAGCCGCGCGCTCGCCGAGGCCGTCCTGAAGGCCGTACGGCGGGCCGAGACGGCCGCGGAGGCGGCGAAGGAGGACCTGCTGCGCGGCGGACTGGAGGCCGCGGGCGTGCCCCACGTGGCCGGCCTCCTCAGAGACGCCCGCCGCGACTTCGACGAGCGAGCCTCGCCCGAGAACGCCGATCGGGCCTAGGTCGTATTCGCCAGATCACGGCCCTGCTGCGCGGCCCAGGCGGCGCCTCTCCGCGTTCTCGTCGTCGCCCAGGGCTCCGCCGCCATGGGCTCCTCCTCGGCCTTGCGACGCATTCACCTGAATCCACGCTCGCGACGTCCGTGGACCCGCCGGGCCCTCCGCATCGAGAGAAATCATGACGAGTTCACCTTGGACTACCGACGCATCTGACGCATAGTGGATCACGCCGGTCAAGGAAAGCGGCCCCAGCCGAAGGGATGGCGATGCAGGACGTCGTCCAGGGAGTCGCGCGTCCTCAGCGAGACGTCTTCCAGCCGTCCGGCGCCCGTGATCGGCCCGGTGCATCGGCCCGGTGCATGGCGCGGTGCACCGGAGCCCGCTGTTTCCGGCGAGCGGGCGGGGCTCGGGACCGGCGGACACGACCCGACAGGAAGGAAGCACTCTCATGCCACATGCCCAGTTCGACCCCGCCGCGCGTGAGGCTCTGGCCCTTGCCGCTGTGGAGGCCAAGACCCGCAAGGACCTGACGTGGCAGCAGATCGCCGACGCCGCCGGCCTGTCGGTCGTCTTCGTCACCGCCGCCGTACTGGGTCAGCACGCTCTGCCCGAGGCCGCGGCCAAGGCGGTCGCCGACCTGCTCGGTCTGGGCGACGACGCCGTGATGCTGCTGCAGACCATTCCGACCCGCGGCTCACTCGGCGGTGCCGTCCCCACGGACCCGACGATCTACCGCTTCTACGAGATCGTCCAGGTCTACGGCACCACTCTGAAGGCCCTCGTCCATGAGCAGTTCGGGGACGGCATCATCAGCGCGATCAACTTCAAGCTCGACGTGAAGAAGGTCCCCGACCCGGAGGGTGGCGAGCGCGCCGTCATCACCTTCGACGGCAAGTACCTGCCTCTCAAGCCCTTCTGACCGGACCGGCGAGCCCGCCGGAGGCGGTGAGACCGGCCCTAGACGAGTAAGTCCTAAGAGCCTGTACGGAGTTGAGATCAGAGGGATTCGCCTGCGCTGCGGTTGGAGGCCCTGATAGGCCATCGCCATGGCGCGCGGAGATCTCACCGATGCGGAATGGTCCTTGATCGGGCCTTGCCTGCCCCTGGGGGAGCGAGGCCCGATCCCGGATCTGCGGCGGCAGTTCAACGCGGCGATGTGGCGGTTTCGTACGGGCAGCCCGTGGCGGGACCTGCCTGCCGAGTACGGGCCATGGTCCACCGTCTACGACCGGTTCCGGTTATGGGCGACAACGGGAACCTTCGAGCAGTTGATGCAGGCGATGATCGATGAGGCCGCGGCTCGAGGGCAGGCCGATCTCGACCTGGTCAGCGTGGATTCCACGACGGCTCGGGCCCACCAGCACGCCGCCGGAATGAGTCTCGATCCCGAACTGGTGCAGGTGCTGGAGGAAATCGTCAAGCAGGAAAAGGGGCAAAAGCCGCAGAGCGGCGACGACGCAATCAATCGGATCAAGGAGTGGCGAGGGCTGGCCTTCCGCTTCGACAAGACTCCCGACAGCTACCTCGCCGGCCTTCATCTACGCGGAGCCATCTTGTGGATCCGAAGCCTTCAACCGCTCTGAGGATCTGAAGTCCGTACAGGCCTAGTTTACGGATCTTAGGTGGGCGGGAGACGTTCAGATCCTCAGGATGGAGCTTCGCGTTTGACCTTGACGCCCAGGTCAACCTTTAGCTTCACGTTCACTCACCTACGACGAGAGGACACCCATGAGCGGCATCTCGGGCAGCTTGGCAGGCAGAGGTGTGGTCATCACCGGAGCTGGCACAGGGATCGGCCGAGCCACGGCTCACCAGTTCGCCGCCGAGGGCGCGCAGGTGCTCATCGTCGGTCGCACCGCTGCGCGACTGGAGGAGACCGCTGCCGCATACTCCTCGATCAGCGCTTTCGCCGCCGACGGCGCAGCAGCCGATGGGCCCGAGCGGATTGTCGAGGCGGCGATGCAGCGACTGGGCCGAATTGATGTCCTGGTCAACAATGCGGCGATCACTCGGCCCGCCGCGCTCGGGACGATCGATCGCCGTACCGCCGAAGACCAGATCGCCACTAATCTTCTCGCCCCCATCTTCCTGGCCCAGGCCACCCTGCCGCATCTGGCCTCGGTGAGGGGGACGATCGTGAACGTGTCCTCTAATCCGCCCTGGGGCGGCTGGCCGGACAACTCGGTCTACGGCTCAACCAAGGTCGCTCTCGACTTCCTGACGGCCACCTGGGCCGTGGAGCTCGCACCCAAGGGTGTGCGTGTCGTGTCTGTGGCGCCCGGCATTACCGCCACACCCGTGCTGGCCCACGCCGGGTTCACCCAAGAGCAGATCGCCGCCGCAGGCGAGGGACTCATTGAGCGCATCCCGCTCGGCCGCATCGCCCAGCCCGGTGAGATTGCCTGGTGGATCGTGAACGTGGCGCGCCCCGAGGCCGCGTACCTCACCGGCACGGTGATTCGCGTCGACGGCGGCCTCTCCGTGGCGGCGGGGCAAAAGGCATAAGCTGGGACAGTGCTGATCGGGGAGCTGGCGCGAGCGAGCGGCGTCACCGTCCGGGCCTTACGGTATTACGAGCAGCAGGGTCTGCTGCAGCCGGAACGGACCTCCAACGGGTACCGGCAGTACGACGGCAGAGCGGTGACCAAGGTCCGCAACATCCAGCTCTTGCTGTCGAACGGCTTCACCGCCCAGGACGTACGAGGCTTCCTGCCCTGCCTGGACGACGGCGAAGTCTCACTGGGACCGGCTTGTCCACCCAGTGTGGAAGCGGTGACCAGAAAAGTCGAGGTCTTGGACGAGCGGATCGCCGAGCTGAGCGCCGTACGAGACCGGCTCGTGCAGGCCCTGACCGGCAGCGCGACACCGCAGCAGCTCGGCACCATCGCTCGTCACCCCGCCTACACCCGCCCTGTGCGAAAGTAGACCTTGGCGTGGATCCAGCCTTCCTCTCCGACAACCGCCAGAACGTCACCTCATCGATCTCCAACTGGCGGCGCCATCCTGTGAATCCGCAGCATGCAGTACCGGCCGAAGATCCGAACCCCGTACAGGCCCTTAACGCGCCACCGGCCAGCCCATCACCCGATCACTGATCAAGTGCTGGCCGCGGCACTGGTGCTGCAGGCCCTGCACGGGCTGTCAGACTTCGACACCGTCCAGGAGTTGCGCTGCGATCTGCGATGGAAAGCCGCGTGCGGGCTGGGGCTATATGACACCGCCTTCGATCCGTCGCTGCTGACCTACTTGCAGCTCTGCAACGGGTGACCTCGGGGTCAAGAAGCACAAAGGCCTGCCAATCGGCGAATGTCGGTGCGGATCGACCGCCGCAGCAACGATCTCAGCGCCGGCTCCAGCAACTTCTCAGAGGTCACGCGCGGGGTGACGCGCACGTGGAAGGTGAAGCGGCACCGTTCCTCGCCGAGCGGCTCGACCAGCCTGCCGCCCTCGGCGTCGATCCCCGAGGTGGTGCGCCATGCAAACGAACGACCCGGCTCCACCTGGATGACCTCGCCGCCGTTGCGATAGGTCCGGCCCGCGAACCGCATCACCTCAGCAGTGGTCGTGCCCACCTGGACGATGCCTTCGGGTCGCGGCGCCATCGTCTTGACGCCCTTCCGCCAGCGTGGATCCTGGCCGTAGTCAGCGACGATCGCCCACACCAGCGCGGCCGGGCAGGCGATCTCCCCGTCCTCTTGAAGCTCGATCACCCGGCAATGCTAGAAGGCTGGTCGAGCTACAACTGAACCCGGTGAAAGTTTGCGGTCACCGCACTAGCGACCGGGGACCACCGGTCCCTCGCCTCGCCCCGCACCGGTTCCCGGACGTCTCCGGCCGTGGCCCCGCCAGGCCGTCCGCACGGTGCGAACCCGCTCTCCGGACGTTTGCGACGATCTCCTATGCTCAATTCCTTGACTAGTCATATTGTTGACTATGAACGAGCGGAGGGAGCGATTCCATGGCCTTACGGCACGCCGTCCTCGCGGCACTGCTCGACGGGGAGCTCAGCGGCTATCAGCTGGCCAAGGCGTTCGACGTCGGTGTGGCGAACTTCTGGCACGCCCTGCCCCAGCAGCTGTACGCCGAGCTGGCCAGGCTGGAGAGGGAAGGGCTGGTCGCGGGGCGGCAGGTGGTCCAGGAGACCCGGCCCACCAAGCGCCTCTTCCACGTCACGGACGCCGGGCTCGCCGAGCTGGAGCGGTTCGCGGCGGCCGCGTCGAAGCCGTCGTTCATCCGCGACGATCTGCTCGTCAAGGTGCAGGCGGCCGACCACGTCGACGCCGGGCCGTTGATCCGGCAGGCCGAAGAGAGGGCCGCCATCGCCGAAGCCAAGATCGATCTGTTCCGGCGGATCCTGCGGAAGATGCGCGGCGGCCTGGGCGAGGAGGAGTTCCTCCGCACGGGCGGGCGCGTCGGGCCCTACCTGACCTGCCTGCGCGGTCTGGCCTTCGAGGAGGGCAACCGCGACTGGTGCCTGCGGACCGCGGCGATCCTG
Source organism: Microbispora sp. NPDC088329 (assembly GCF_040685655.1). NCBI lineage: Bacteria > Bacillati > Actinomycetota > Actinomycetes > Streptosporangiales > Streptosporangiaceae > Microbispora > Microbispora sp. NPDC088329. The sequence goes on along the minus strand of NZ_JBFBIP010000005.1, from coordinate 230,323 downwards.
CGGGAAAGGAGCGCCGCCATGCCGGGCGAAGGAACCGCGGCCATGACACGAGAGGCGACCGCGCCGGCCCCCCGGAACCCGGAGGTGGCTCATGCCGAGCGATGAATGCCTGCGTTACGTCGCCCTCGGCGACAGCCAGACCGAAGGGCTCGGCGACGGCGACCCCGCCCACCCGCGGGGCTGGGCCGACCGGCTCGCCGAGCGGCTCACGACCGTGGACCCGGAGGTCACGTACGCCAACCTGGCGGTGCGCGGGCGGCTCGCCGGGGAGGTGCGGGGCGAGCAGCTCGCTCCGGCCCTGGCCCTGCGCCCCCATCTGGTCACCGTCGTCGCCGGCGTCAACGACCTGATCAGGCCCCGCTTCGACGCCGCCGAGGTGGCCGGGCACCTGGAGGCGATGTTCGCCGCTCTCACGGCCGCGGGGGCCCGCGTCGCGACCCTCACGTTCCCGGACGTCGGGAAGATCGCGCCGATCGCCCGGCCGCTCCGGTCACGGGTGTTCGAACTCAACGACCGCATCCGGGCCGCGGCGGCACGGCACGGCGTCGTGGTCGCCGAGACGGCGCCTCATGCCGTCTGCACCGACCCCCGGCTGTGGAGCGCCGACCGGCTGCATGCGAGTCCGCTCGGCCACGAGCGCATCGCCGCGGCCGTGGCCCACGCCCTCGGGCTGCCCGGCAGCGACGACGGCTGGACGGTGCCCCTGCATCCCCCGGTGGATCCGGCCGGGTGGCGGATTCTGGGCGCCGAGCTGCGGTGGGCGGGCACGTTCCTCGGCCCGTGGCTGGTGCGGCGCCTCCTCGGCAGGTCGTCCGGCGACGGTCGTGCCGCCAAGCGCCCCGCGCTGCTGCCCGTACGGCCGGCCGCGTGACCTCCGGCGGAAGGTCACCGGCGATCAGCACCTCGGTGCCGGCACATTCGGGAGACCCCGTCCCGTGATTCGAGGGGTCAGCCGGACAGGCCGCGCACCCAGGCGTACAGGTCGAGCACGCCCAGTGTGAGCGGGACCAGTGCGACGACCAGCAGGGCGTCGAGGATGTCGGCCGCCCGTCCCCAGAACGGCGAGGGCTTGCCCGCGGGCAGCCAGAGACCGAGGCCGAGCACGAGCAGCGCCGTCCACAGCACCCCGATCGTCACGGCCACCTCGGCGACCGCGCCGGCGCCCGTGCCCAGCGCGAACGCCAGCGCGACGGCCCCGGCCACGGCCGTGAGGACCATCCAGAGCCGCTGGGCGACCCCCGCGAAGACCCTCGCCCGCATCGCCAGCGCCAGGGCCAGCGTCGCCGCCGTCGCACGGGCGACCCAGCCGCCCTGAGCGACGAGCAGCAGCTCCGCCGCGACACCGGCGAGCGCGATCGCGATGACCATTCCCGTGGCGTACCGGTGGGCCTGCGCGGTCCGCTGGAGCACCAGCGGGCCGTCGATCCGCTGGTTGTCGCCGCGCAGTTCCTCGGCGCTGGTGGGCAGCGGCGGCAGCGGCACCCTGGCCATCCTGAACGACAGCGTGGGGATGAGCGGGCTCAGCGCCAGCAACGCCGTCGCGACCACGGCCGCCGCCCCGGCCCCCGGCCCTCCGAACACCATCACGCACGCGGCGCCCACGGCCCCCGCGACGGACGCGACCGCGACGCCGAGGAAACCGGCCACCCCGTCCGCGATCAGCACACCGCCGACGGTCGCCGCCAGCGCGGTGTACGCGAGCGCGGCCAGCAGGTTCGGCGCGCCGAGGACCAGCACGGCCCCGGGGTCGCCGGGGGTGAAGAGCCCGGCGAGGAAGGCGTGCGGCAGTGCCGCGTAGCCGATGAGGGCGCCCGCGGTGGGCTGCCCGACGGCCCTGGACACCACGGCCCCGGCGGCGACCAGGAGCACCGCCACGGCGCCCGCCACCCCGGCCGTGAGCCGCGGCGGGGCCGCCGCCAGCGCGAGGACGACGGCGCCGAGCGCGAGCAGCGCGGCGGCCACCCCCATGCCGAGCAGCCGCGTGTGCCGCGGCTCCCACCTGCCGCCGCCTTCCCTGGTGCCGGTGGCGACCACGTCGGCCACGTCGTCGTACACCGCCGGCGGCAGCACCGCGTCGCGCGGGCGCAGGTAGAGGACCTCCCCGTCCAGGACGCCCAGCGCGCCCAGGCTCTGGGCGGGGTCGAGCGGCGGTCCGCCGAGACGCTGGAGCACCCAGCCGGGGGCCGCGGCCGCGTCGCCTCCCACCTCGCCGACCGCCCGGAGCAGTCCGGGCAGGACGTGCGGCAGCGGGATGTCCGACGGCAGCGCGAGGTCCGCCTTCCTGCGCGGGGCGACCACGGTGACGTGACACAGGGGCGGCAACGGCGCGGTCACCTGCGGCAACGCACCCTGCTGGATCGCGCCCTGCTGATGGCCGTGGTGAATATGGCCGCGCTGAAACTGCCCCTGCTGGAACTGGCCCTGCGGGACCGGGCCCTGCTGGGACTGCCCCTGCTGGACCGCACCCTGCGGGATCTGGCCCTGCGGCACGGGAAGGGGGGCCGGCGATGACACAGCGGGAATCCTCTCCCGAAGATCTCTCTGACAGCCCGAAAATATCGGCAAACCTGGTAAAAAAGTCAGTCAGATGAGCATTGTCGTCGTATCGCGCCCGGAGCGCCGCCCGGGTCCCAAACCGCCCCGTGGCGAGATCCTCCTGGAATCACCGCCGGAGATTCCCGAGGTCCAGCCGCAGGGCCTGATGTCCATGCTCACGTACGTGCCGATGCTGGCCGGCGGCGCCGCGATGGCGCTGATGTTCACCGCGGGCGGCACGGGCAACCCCCTGATGTACGTGGCCAGCGGGCTGTTCGCCGTCTCCATGGTCGGCATGAGCGTGGGCCAGCTCGGGCGCAACGCCGGCGAGCGCAGGAACCGCCTCAACGGGCTGCGCCGCGACTACTTCCGCTACCTGTCGCAGATCCGCGGGAAGGTCCGCAGGGCGGCCGTGCAGCAGCGGGAGTCCTTGGAGTGGAGCGGGCCGCCGCCCGACTCGCTCTGGTGGATCGCGATGGGACCGCGCCTGTGGGAGCGCAGGCCGCGCGACGACGACTTCGCGACCGTACGGCTCGGCACCGGCGTGCAGAAGCTGGCCATCCAGCTCGTCCCGCCGGACACCAAACCGGTGGAGGACCTCGACGCGCTGTCGGCGGGCGCGCTGCGCCGGTTCGTCCGGGCGCACGCCACGGTGCCGGGGCTGCCCGTCGCGGTCGCCCTGCACTCCTTCGCCCGCATCCACCTCACCGGCGACCCCACGGCGGTACGCGAGCTGGTGCGGGCGCTGATCGCGCAGCTCGTCGTCTTCCACTCCCCCGACGACATGCGGATCATGATCTGCGCGAGCAAGGAGTGGATGCCGCACTGGGAGTGGGTCAAGTGGCTGCCGCACGCCCTGCATCCCGACCAGACCGACGCCGCGGGCCAGGTCAGGCTGATGGCGGAGAACCTCGCCCACCTCGACGCGCTGGTCGGGGAGGAGCTCAGGGAGCGGGCCAGGTTCCGCCCCGGCGCCTCCGCCGACGCCCTGCCGTACCACGTGGTGATCGTGGACGGCGGGCACGTGCCGCACGACAGCCAGCTCGGCTCCGACGCCATCCAGGGCGTGACCGTGATCGACCTGTCCGGCGTGACCGGGCCGGCCCCCGAGGCGATCACGCTCCGGCTGGACGTCCGGCCCGACGGCTTCCACATGGTGAAGATCGACCACGCCGGACGGCGATCGGCCAACCGGCTCGGCGACCCCGACCGCCTCGGCTATCCGCAGGCGGAGGGGCTGGCCCGGCAGCTCGCGCCGCTGCGCGCCTCGGCCGGACCCCAGGGCGAGGCGCAGGACGTGCTCGGCGTCAACACCTCGCTCACCGACCTGCTCGGCGTGGGCGACCCCGCCCACCTGGCTCCGTCGGTGATCTGGCAGCCGCGCGCGGGACGCAACCGGCTGCGGGTGCCGATCGGCCTGGGCGCGGACGGGCGGGTCGTCGAGCTCGACATCAAGGAGTCGGCGCAGGGCGGCATGGGGCCGCACGGCCTGGTCATCGGGGCGACCGGCTCCGGCAAGAGCGAGCTGCTGCGCACCCTGGTGCTCGGCCTGGCCATCACGCACTCCTCCGAGATCCTCAACTTCGTGCTGGTGGACTTCAAGGGCGGCGCCACGTTCCTCGGCCTGGAGTCCCTCTCCCACGTGTCGGCGGTCATCACCAACCTGGAGGACGAGCTGCCGCTCGTCGACCGCATGCACGACGCGCTGCACGGCGAGATGGTGCGCCGTCAGGAGTTGCTGCGCGCCGCGGGCAACTACGCCTCGCTGCGCGACTACGAGCGGGCCAGGGAGCAGGGCGCGGACCTCAAGCCGATGCCGACCCTGTTCGTCGTGATCGACGAGTTCAGCGAGCTGCTCACCGCCAAGCCGGAGTTCATCGAGCTGTTCGTGATGATCGGACGGCTCGGCCGCTCGCTCGGCGTGCACCTCCTGCTGGCCTCCCAGCGCCTGGAGGAGGGCCGGCTGCGCGGCCTCGACACCCACCTGTCCTATCGGATCGGCCTGCGCACGTTCTCGGCGATGGAGAGCCGGGTCGTGCTCGGTGTCGCCGACGCCTACGAGCTGCCGCCCGCGCCGGGCAACGGCTACCTGAAGTTCGAGACCACGGGGATGACCCGGTTCAAGGCCGCGTACGTGTCCGGCCCCCACCACGCCGACCCCGCGCGGTCCGCGCCCGGCGAGGCGGGGCGGCCCGTACGGGATGTGGTGGAGTACGGCACCGCCTTCGCCCCCGTGGAGGTCACCGAGCCGTCCGGGGATCTCGCGCCCGCCGAGGAGCCCGGCGGGCCGCGGCAGAGCCTGCTCGACGTCGTGGTCGGCCGGCTCGCCGGTCACGGCCCGCCCGCGCACCGGATCTGGCTGCCCCCGCTGGCCGAGTCGCCGACGCTGGCCCACCTGCTGCCGCCGCTGTCCGTCACGCCCGAACACGGCCTGACCACCGCCGGCTGGGGTGGCCGGGGCATGCTCCACGCGGTCGCCGGCATCGTCGACCGGCCGTTCGAGCAGCGCCGCGACCCCTACTGGCTGGACCTGTCCGGAGGCGCGGGCCACGTCGGCGTCGCGGGCGGCACACAGAGCGGCAAGAGCACGGTGCTGCGGACACTGATCACGAGCATGGCCCTGATGCACACGCCGCGTGAGGTGCAGTTCTACTGCCTCGACTTCGGCGGCGGCTCGCTGGCCTCGCTGGAGGCGCTGCCGCACGTGGGCGGCGTCGCGAGCCGCCTCGACGCCGACCGCGTCCGACGTACGGTCGCCGAGATCTCCACGATCCTGGAGCGGCGCGAGGCGGACTTCGCCGAGCACGACATCGAGTCGGTCGCGGCCTACCGGCGGATGCGAGCCGAGTCCGGCCGCGACGGCGACGGCTGGGGCGACGTGTTCCTGGTGGTGGACGGCTGGCTGACGCTCAGGCAGGAGTTCGAGTCGCTCGAACCCGTCATCACCGACATCGCCGCCCGGGGTCTCGGATACGGCATCCACGTGGTGGCGGCCACCAACAAGTGGTCGGAGTTCCGGGCGAGCATCCGCGACCTGTTCGGCACCAGGGTCGAGCTCAAGCTCGGCGACGCGTACGAGTCCGAGGTCAACAGGAAGGCGTCGCTGGCGGTCCCCGAGGGTGTGCCGGGACGCGGCCTCACCAAGGAGGGGCTGCACTTCCTGTCCGCGCTGCCGCGGATCGACGGCGTGCAGAGCTCCGAGGACCTCGCCGCGGGCGTGCGCGGGCTGGTGCACGCGGTCAGGGACGCCTGGCAGGGACCGCCCGCGCCGGCGATCCGGCTGCTGCCGCCGGTGCTGCCCGCGGCCTCGCTGCCCGGCCCCGAGGAGACGGGGCCGAAGATCCCCATCGGCATCGACGAGGCGACGCTCTCGACCGTGCTGCTCGACTTCGACGCCGACCCGCACTTCGTCGTCCTCGGCGACACCGAGAGCGGCAAGTCGAACCTGCTGCGGCTCGTCGCCGAGGGGCTGGTGGCCAGGCGGCAGCCGCACGAGGCCATGATGATCGTCGTGGACTACCGCAGGTCGCTGCTCGACTCGGCCGCGACCGCCCACCGCATCGGCTACGCGGCGTCGAGCACCGCCGCCCAGGAGCTGATCAACAATGTGCGCGGCGCCCTGCTCAAGCGGCTGCCGCCCGCGGACCTCACGCCCGAGCAACTGCGGGACAGGAGCTGGTGGCAGGGCTCCGACGTCTACATCGTCGTGGACGACTACGACCTGGTCGCCACCTCGTCCAATCCGCTGCTGCCCCTGGTGGACCTGCTGCCGCAGGCCCGGGACATCGGGCTGCACCTGGTCCTGTCGCGCCAGATGGGCGGCGCGGGCCGGGCCATGTACGACCCCGTCATCCAGAAGCTGAAAGACATGGCCAGCCCCGCCGTCATCCTGTCCGGCAACAAGGACGAGGGCTACCTGTTCGGCAATGTCCGGGCGCATCCGCTGCCGCCCGGCCGGGGCTACCACGTCGACAGGAGGTTCGGCGCGCGGCTCGCCCAGACCGCGTTCCTGCCTTCTCCGGACAGTGAGTGACGGGCGGAAAGGAGCGGTACGTGGCCGGTTTCGACATCCATTTCCAGGCGCTCGAAAGCTGCCGTACGGCGGTGAGCAAGGCCTGGGGCCAGTACGAGAGCCTGCACGGCGGCCTGCCGGAGACGCCCGGCACCCCGGCGGCCGCCTTCGGGCACGTGGACGGCGCGGCGGCGCTGGCGGAGGCCGTCGGCACGGCCTACGCCGCGCTGACCGCGGAGACGGCCGACGCGAGGAACAAGCTGAAAGGCGTCGAGCGGGCGCTGGAGACCGTCCAGGACAACGTCAGAACGGCCCACAAGGCCACGTCCACCTCGATGCAGGCATGAGCAACCTCTCCGAGCTGCCGGGTGGCGGCGAGCTGGCCGCCATGGCGGAGAAGGTGCACGGCGATCCCGGCGAGATCCGCGACATCGCCGGGAAGTGGCGCGGCGCGGCCGGCGACGCGCAGGACTACGCGGGCGGCGTGGGCCGGGCCGTGCGCACCGTGGACGCCGCGTGGCAGGGCCGCTCGGCCGACGCCTTCGTGGGCTACATGAACAGGTATGGCAAGGCGGCGGACGGCCTCCACGACGCCCTGGTCGCGTGCGCGGGCGCGCTGGAGAAGGTCGCGACCGCGCTGGAGAGCGCCAAGTCGAAGATCGACGGCATCTGCGCCGACGTGGTCGCGGAGGCGGCGGCCTACCGCGGTAGGAACAAGGACGCCACGGACAAGGAGCTGGAAAACGGATTGCGGGCCATCGTCTCCAGGGGCGTCGAGGACGCCCGGCCGCACCTGGAGCAGGTGACCACAGCCGTCGGCGACGCCGCGAAGACGCTGGGCTCCCGTCTGGGCGATGACTACCGTGACGGCGCGCTCACCTTCGCCAAGATCCCAGATCCCGGCAAACAGGACTTCGTGCCCCGTCATGGGCACACCGTCGACTGGCAGCGCACCCCCGGCTACACCGGGACCCCCCGTGACGCGGCGCACCCGACGTACGCCTCGTACGGCCGGACGAGCCTGAGCGGCATGAGCGGCTACGCCGGCGAGGGCGGGAGCGGCGGCTTCGGCGGGTATGGCCCCAGCGGCCCGCCGCCTGCCGGCGGCGGGCCCGCGCCCACGGGCCGGGTCAAGGAGTGGATCGACCAGGCCATCGAGATCCTCACGGCGCACGGCTACCCCGCCGAGAAGATGAACCGGGACGACATCTGGCTGATCATCCGGCACGAGTCGGGCGGCAACCCGCACGCGATCAACAACTGGGACTCGAACGCGGAAGCCGGAACCCCCTCGAAGGGATTGATGCAGACCATCGATCCCACGTTCGACCGCTGGTCCCTACCGGGGCACAAGGACATCTGGAACCCGGTGGACAACATCATCGCGGGCGTCCGCTACGCCGTCGCGCGCTACGGCTCGGTGTCGGCGGTACCCGGTGTGGTGGGCACGAAGACCGGCACCGGATACGAGGGGTACTGATCGCTCAGGCGGCGGGAAAGTCGGTGGCGGACGCGCTGATCGCAGTGGCCTCGACGTTCGCCCGCAGGGCCTCGACCTTGGCCACGGCGTAGGAGTGGGCGTCGGAGCCGAGCAGCTGCCGCAGCGGGCCCTCCCCGGCCAGGACCCGGCCGATGATGGCGCCGGCGCCCCTGACCGGGTCGCCGAGCTGGCTGCCCTGGAGCTTGAGGTGGTCGGAGGTCATCGCACGGATGGCCGGGTAGTGCGCGGTCGTCTCGGCGGGCAGGGCGAGCGAGTGCTCGGTGAGGAAGTCGGTCCGGAAGTAGCCGGGCTCGACGATGGTGACCGTGACGCCGAAGTCCGCCACCTCGGCGGCGAGGGCCTCGCTCAGCCCCTCCAGCGCGAACTTCCCGGCGCAGTAGAGGGCCCAGCCCGGGACGGCGGTCAGACCCAGGATCGAGGACACGTTGACGATGTGGCCGCCGCGTTGCTCGCGGAGGATGGGCAGAACGGCGCGCAGCACGTTCCACACGCCCACGACCTGGACGTCGAGCATGTCGCGGACCTCACGGTCGCCGGTCTCCTCCACCGCCGCCAGGAAGCCGTAGCCCGCGTTGTTGACGACGACGTCCAGGCCTCCCCAGCGCTCGGCGGTCTCCTGGACGGCCCGCCTCACCGCCGCCTCGTCACGCAGGTCGACGGTCAGCGGGAGAAGTCGCGACGTGTCGATCTCGTCGCCGAGCGCGGCGAGCAGCCGCTCGGACGATCGGGTCGTGGCGGCGACGCGGTCGCCGCGCGCCAGCACCTGCTTGACCAGTTCGAGGCCCAGCCCGCGGGAGGTGCCGGTCACGAACCAGACGGCGGGTCGATCTGTCGGGAAGCTCATGGTCGTCCTCTCGAATGCTCTGCTTGTCGGTTGTGGGCGGTAGCGCCGGCGGGGCCGCCCCCCGCGACCGGCACGACACCAGCCTGGTTCAGCACGAATCGCGGTGGAGGCCCATATCACGCCCTGCGCGACCGCGTACCGGGCAACCTAGGACGCACAGGGCCAGTCAGGACCGAACGGGTGAGGGGAGACTGGGTCTCATGGCCGAGACCAACCATGAACTCGCTGACTTCCTGAGACGCGCCCGGAGCCAGGTCGATCCGTCACGGGCCGGCCTGCCCCCGGACGGTCGCGTACGGCGGGTCCCGGGCCTGCGCCGCGAGGAGGTCGCCCTCCTGGCCGGAGTCTCGACCGACTACTACGCCCGCCTCGAACAGGGCCGCCGCATCATGCCCTCACCGGCCGTCGTCGAAGCCGTCGGCCGTGCCCTCGGGCTCGACGACGCCGGACGCGCGCACCTGCACGACCTCATCGGCATCACCGCGACACCCGTACGGCGACGCGCCCGCGGCGTCCAGCGTGTGCGTCCCGGGCTCTACCAGCTCATCGACGCGCTCGACGGCGAGCCCGCCCTCGTCCTCGGCCGCCGCACCGACGTGCTCGCCGCCAACCAGATGGCCAAAGCACTGTTCACCGACTTCGAACGGCTGCCGCCCCGGCACCGCAACTACGCGCGGTGGATGTTCCTCGACGACGCCGCCCGATCGCTGTTCGCCGACTGGGAGGTCCAGGCACGGGCCGCGGTCGAGAACCTGCGGCTCGACGCCGGCCGCGACCCGGACGACCAGGCCACCGCCGCCCTCATCGCCGATCTGCGCGAGCACAGCCGCGAGTTCGCCCACTGGTGGGACCAGCACCGCGTCCACCAGCGCACCCACGGCTCCAAGCGGCTGCGTCACCCTCTCGTGGGTGAACTGACCGTCGATTACGAGACGCTCTGCCTGCCGGGAGACCCCGACACGACGCTCTTCGTCTACACCGCCGAACCCGGCTCGTCCTCCGAACGCGCCCTGGACCTTCTCGCGAGCTGGACCCTCCCCGGCCCCGGCGGCGATGCCGTCTCCCCCCGCGACCGGCGCGAAGACGGCCGGCGAGTATGACGATTCCCGGGCTCACCCCTTTCGACGAGCCCCAGGGGTCCCCGTAGCGATCGCGGAAAAGCGACGAACCCGACCTGGAAGCAGTCGCCGCGACGCTGATCGCCCGGGGCGAGGTGAGTGAGCGTCGAAGGCTTCGGGGCCGGTGCCGAACCACGCCGACTTCACGGAACCCGAGCACGTCAGGCCCTCGTGATGTCGGCGCGGCATCGCAGGCCGTCGAAGAGGAGTGCGGTTATCCGTTCGGCGTCCTCACGCCAGCCTTCCGTGGCGCGCAGGTTGCAGACGCCTCCCATAGCGCGCAGGAGAGTCTTGCCGTCGACGTCGGCACGGATCGTGCCTGCCCCGGAGCCTGCGGCGAGCAAGCGGTCGAGACAGGCGGCCATCTGTGCGCGCGCGTCGACGAAGACCGGCGAGTCCGTCGCCATGATGCTCGCAAGCGCGGCGGCCATTCCTTTTCCGATCGCGGCATGCTCCACGAGCAGGAGCAGGAATCGCCGCAGGGCCTCGTCCGGGGCGTGCTGTTCCAGGAGTGCCGGTGGCGCGGCGCACAGTTCGGCGACCTCTTGCCGGTAGACCTCCTCGACAAGGGCCTCACGCGTTTCGAAGTGGCGGTACAGCGTGCCGACAGCGACGCCGGCCCGTCGGGCGATGTCCTCGATGTGCGCCTCGGCCTCGCCGGCGAGGAACGCGTCGCGTGCCGCGGCGAGGAGGGCGTCCCGGTTGCGCCGGGCGTCGGCGCGCAGCGGTCGTGACGATGACAACAGGTGCTCCTTAAGGTGAACCGGGTTCAGTATAGTTTCCGGAGTCCGGTTCACCTTACTGAAGGAGCAGCGGTCATGGCAGTACCAGAAGAGGGTCTGCGCGGCTTGCGCGTGCTGGTCACCGGCGGAAGCCGCGGCCTGGGGGCGGCCACCGCGCGCCGTTTCGCCGACGCCGGCGCGCAGGTGCTGACCGCCTCACGCAGCGCGCCCCCGGAAGGCTTCCCGGCGACGTTCATCCCCGCGGATCTCGCGACCGAGCAGGGCGTGGCGGTGCTCGGCCGACGAGTTATCGACGCTGTCGGCGGGGTGGATGTGCTGGTCAACAACGCGGGCGCGACGACCGGCGCGGCGCCGACGCTGCGGCGTTCCGACGAATCCTGGCGCTCCGAACTCGACATGAATCTGCTCAGCGCGGTGCGCCTGGACCGGGTGCTCGTGCCGGGGATGGTGGAGCGGGGCTCCGGCGTGGTCGTGCATGTCTCGTCGATCGCCAGCCGGATGCCGCAGCCGTCCGAGGCGCCGTACGCGGCGGCGAAGGCGGCGCTCAACGTCTACAGCCGTGAGTTGGCCACCGACGTGGGCAAGCACGGCGTGCGCGTGGTGTGCGTCCTGCCGGGTTTCGTCGTCACGGAGGGGTCGACGGAGCACCTGCAGCGAATCGCGGACAGCCAGGGCACCGGGTTGGAGGAGGTCAAACAGCAGATCGTGGACCACCTGAACGTGCCGATGGGGCGGCCGGGCGAGCCCGAGGACGTCGCGGAGATGATCGCCTTCCTCGCCTCACCGCGCGCGAAGTGGCTCACCGGTGCGGAGTTCCGGGTCGACGGAGGCATCATCCCGGCGGTGTGACCGGTGGAGGTGACCGATCACCGCCGGCAGTCCTCGGGGCTCACCCGCCCCTCGTACGACCACGAATCCCGAAGTGAGGAAGTCATGAAATTCACCCTGAGTGCGGTGCTCTTGGAGGCTGCCGAGCTGGAGCCCGAGAGCGCCTTCTGGCAGCGGTTGCTGGGCGGCACCGTCACCCGGACGCGGAACCATCATTTTCTCCGGATCGACGGGTTTCCGGCGTTCGTGATCCAGCTGGCTCCAGAGCATCTTCCACCGCAGTGGCCCGGCGGCCGTTCACAGCAGATGCACGTCGATCTGGCTGTCGACGATCTGGCGGCCGCGGACCGTCTGGCGGTCTCCGCCGGGGCCCGTCGTCTCAGCCCCGAAAGCGATGATGCCGTTTCACCGGCCACAGGCTCCCGTGTCTACGCCAGCCCCGCCGGACACCCCTTCTGTCTTCGCGCCGGGTGAGACGGCATGACCGCCTCCGGCACCGGCACTCGCCACTCGCGGTGCCGGGTCTCGTGACCGTCGTCCTCGACGCCCCGGACAGCGGCTGGATCTCAGGCGGAGCGCAGACGAAAGGCCGGGCGGGTGCCCGCCCGGCCTTCTCGTGAGTCCGGACCTGCCGGTCCGGCCTTCGCGTGAGCCTGTCAGCCGCAGTTGGCCCAGCCGGCGCTGGCGCCGCCGGAGCCGACGCTGCCGGAGAACCTGACGCACTTGCCCTTGGCCTGCAGCTTCACCGGGCCGGCGTAGTACTCGTAGTTACCGCTGTCGGTCCTGCTCCCGCCGCCCTGGACCTCCAAGGTCGCGGAGACGGGTGTCGCCTTGCCGACGTCGGCCGTCTTGACGGTGACGGCGCAGTTCTCCCCCGTGCTCGCGTTGTAGAGCTGGTAGGCGGTGCCACCCGCCATGGCGCTGCTGCGCTGCACGTAGAAGCCCGACCCGCAGATTTGGGCCGCGTTGTAGGGGTTCTTGGCCGGCGGCGCCGCGGTCGTCGGCCTGGGTGCCGGAGTCGTCGGCTTGGGTGCCGCCGTGCTCGGCTTCGGCGCCGCCGTGCTCGGCTTGGGTGCCGGGGTGGTGGGCTTGGGTGCCGGGGTGGTGGGCTTGGGTGCCGGGGTGGTGGGCTTGGGTGCCGCCGTCGTCGGCTCCGGAGTGGGCGGTGCCGTCTCGGCCCAGCTCGGCCGGGCTGGCACGCTGGGCTCCGGGCTCGGCACCCGCTCCTGAGTCTGGGTCGCCTCAGGACTCGGCGACCGCGTGGCCGGGGCTTCGGGCGACGGCTCCGTCGGCGCCGGGCTGGGCTTCGCGGTGACCGTGGCGGTGGTCGTCACCCGGGCCGTCGGCTTGGCCCGGCCGGTCGGCTGCGCCGGCGGCGGGACCACCGGCTGTGTCGGCACCGGCACGAGCGGGCCCGAGGTCGGGATCGAGGTGAGCTCCGGTGTCACCGGCGCGTCCGTCGGCCACTCGCTCGGCAGCACCAGCGGCTGCACCGGCGAGTCCGGGTCGTCGGACGACAGCGCCCACGGCACCGTCACCTGCGGCGCCGCCGTCGAGGTCTGCCCGCCGCCCCCGGTGGCGCCTCCCCCGGTCGCGCCGCCTCCGGTCCCGCCGCCCTCGTTCCCGCCGCTGGCGGCTTCGCGCCCGCCGCCCCCGTGCTGGCCCACGGCGCGCTCCGCGGCCGCCGGCGAGAGCTGGACCTCCGCGTAGTGGCCGGCGCCCCACAGACCCACCCCGGAGAGCAGGACCACGGCACCGACCGCCGCCGCGAGGCCGACGGGGAAAGGCTTGCGCCCGGCCTTTTCGACCTGCCCCTGGGCGGTCGGCGGCCCCCACGTCTGCTGCTGGGGCTCCTGCGGCATGGCGGGCGGCTGCCAGGCGGCGGACGCCGGCTGAGGCTGGGGCGCGGGCGGTGGCCCCCACCCCTGCTCCTGCGGCATCGCGGGCGCAGGCTGGGGCTGCCGGGGCGACGGCGGCGGGCCCCACACCTGCTGCGGAGCCGGCGGAACGAGGGCTCCCCCGACCGGCGGCTGCGGCGCCTGCGGAGCCGGAACGGGCTGCGCCGTTCCCGCACCTGGCCCCGCACCCGTCCCCGCACCCGGGCTCGCCGGCTGCGCCACTGCCGGTTGTGCCGTGGCGGCACCGCCGCTGAGCAGTTGCAGCATGGCGGTGTAGGCGGTCGGGCGCCGCCCCGGCTCCTTGGCCAGCGCGGGCAGCACGACCTGGCGCAGCCGCTCCTCCAGGCCGTCGAGGTCGGGCTGCGCGTTCAGCACCGCCTCCGGCTCCTGCGGGAACGGCGGCCGCCCGGTCGCGGCGAAGACGACCGTGGCGGCCCAGGCGAACATGTCCGCGTACGCGTCGTACCGCCCGCCCCCGATCTGCTCGGGAGCGCGGTACGCCGGCTCGCCCACGGGCGCTCCGACGGCGACGTCGGTCAGCTTGACGCCGTCGTCGGTGACGATGACGTTGTGCGGGGTGAGCGCGCCATGGGCGAGGTCGGCGAGGTGCACGGCGGTCAGTGCGGTGAGCACGCCCACCGCGACCCGTTCGAGCGCCTCCCCCGACAGCGGGCCCCCGGCCGCCACCACGGCGGCCAGGCTGCGCCCCTCGACGTGTTCCCTGACGACGTAGGGCCGATCACCGAGCAGGCCCGCCGCGATCGTGCGGGCGACATATGAGCTGGACACACGTGTGGCCACGGTGAGCCGGTCGAGGACGGCCTGCCCCGACCCCGGCTCGGCGGCCAAGAGTTTGATCACCCGCACAGGGGCGTCGTCGCCGGTCTCCTTGCCGACATAGACGTCGCCGCGGGGCCCCTCGTCCAGCCGTCCCAGGATGGCGTACTCGCCGATCTGCTCGGGATCACCCGGCCGTAAAGGGTGCATCTCAGTCCTTTCTGGAAAGCGACCTGATCGGGATCATTCAACCAAGAGCCCACAGCACAAAGCAGCAGTTTCCGGCAGACCAAAACATTTGGGGGTCAATTACTCAAATCTGACGTGTCAACCCTCGCGGCCGGGGCGCCAGCCCCTGCGCCGGCCCATCGGGACGAACATCCGCACGGCCACGATCAGACCCACACCGCACAGCGCCGCCGCCGCGATCGTGAGCGCCAGGTCGATCGCCTTCCGGTCCACCGGAGCAGCCCTGCTCACCGCGTCCGGCGACAGCGGGGCCGGGGCCGGCGGCGCGATGACCGGTGCGTCGGCGACCTCGAGCGGCAGGATGGCGGTGACGGCGAGCAGCGGGTTCACCATCCCGGCGCCGGTGCCCGTCCCCACGCCGCCGTCCGCCGTGGCGACGATGCGCCACCGCACCCGCTCCTGGTTCAGCTCCGGATGGCGGGCACGCACCAGCGCCGCCACCCCCGCGACGTACGGGGCGGCGAAGCTGGTGCCTTCGAGCCCGTTCCTGTACGACCGTCCGGGCCACGTGGAGGTGATGTCCTGGCCCGGCCCCAGCACCGCGACGGGCGTGGCCGTGTTGGAGAAGTCGGCACGCCTGCCGTCGGGGGCCGCCGACCCAACGGCCAGCACTCCCGGGTACGCGGCGGGGTAGGCGGCCTCCGGGGTGCCGTCGTCCGCGGTCGTGTTGCCCGCCGCCGCCACGATCACCGCGTCCTTGCCGAGCGCGTACGCCACGGCCTCCCGGAGCTTGGGAGTGTCCTGGGCCTGGATCGACACGTTGATCACGTCGGCGCCGTAGTCGGCGGCATCCACGATGGCCCTGGCCAGCGTGTCCACGTCGCCGTTCTCCTCGTTCGTCTGCTTGAGCGAGATCAGCCGCACGCCGGGCGCGACCCCGTGGAAGGGGACGCCCTTCAGATACCGGGCGGCGATGATCCCGGCGCCCGCCGTGCCGTGCCCGACGCAGTCGCGGTGTCCCGTGCCGGTGTAGTCCACCGCCTTGGCCACGTGGATCTGCGGGTGTGTCAGATCCACCCCACTGTCGATGATCGCGACCGTGACCCCCTCACCCGTGGTGAGCGGCCACACCCGCTTCGGGTCGAGCCTCCGCTGCGCCCACGGCTCGGCCACCTGCATGCTGCCCTTGCGCGGCGCGCATCGCACCGGCGCGGCATGCGCCTGCGCGGGCGGCGCCGATGCCACGAGAAGCATCGGTGCCACGAGAAGCAGAGCCATCCCGAGAGCCGGCACGCTCGCCAGAAAACCGGGTCCCCGCATGAGTGATCAGCCTAACCGGTCGATCCTGACCGGCGACGCCGGGGAAAACCGGCATACCGGTAAAGCCGCGTGGACAAGGCGCGGCAGCGGTCCCGCCCGGTGAGGGGGGCGACGCCGTCCGGCGCCCGCAGGTGCATAAAATCCAAAGGCTCCTAACCAGAGGCCCGAGGGAAGGATGGACACGGTGCACAAGGTCCTGATCGCCAACCGCGGTGAGATCGCCGTGCGAATCGCCCGGGCCTGCGGGGACGCCGGGATGACCAGTGTCGCGGTCTACGCGGACCAGGACCTGGACGCGCTGCACGTGCGGGTGGCCGACGAGGCGCACGCGCTCGGCGGGCAGAGCCCGGCCGAGACCTACCTCGACATCGACAAGATCCTCGCGGTGGCGAAGAAGACGGGCGCGGACGCCGTCCACCCCGGCTACGGCTTCCTCGCCGAGAACGCCGGCTTCGCCCAGGCCGTGCTCGACGCCGGTCTGATCTGGATCGGCCCGCCGCCCTCGGCGATCACCGCGCTCGGCGACAAGGTCCAGGCCCGGCACATCGCGCAGCGCGTGGGCGCCCCGCTCGTGGCCGGCACCCCCGACCCGGTCTCCGGGGTGGACGAGGTCGTCGCCTTCGCCGCCGGGCACGGCCTGCCGATCGCGATCAAGGCGGCGTTCGGTGGCGGCGGACGTGGGCTCAAGGTGGCCCGCACGATGGAGGAGATCCCCGACCTGTACGAGTCGGCGGTGCGCGAGGCCGTCACCGCCTTCGGACGCGGGGAGTGCTTCGTCGAGCGCTACCTCGACCGGCCGCGCCACGTCGAGACCCAGTGCCTGGCCGACCGGCACGGCAACGTCGTCGTCGTCAGCACCCGCGACTGCTCCCTCCAGCGTCGTCACCAGAAGCTCGTCGAGGAGGCGCCCGCCCCGTTCCTCACCGAGGAGCAGCTGGAGCTGCTGTACTCCTCCTCCAAGGCGATCCTGCGCGAGGCGGGCTACGTCGGCGCCGGCACCTGCGAGTTCCTCGTCGGCCAGGACGGCACGATCTCCTTCCTGGAGGTCAACACCCGGCTGCAGGTCGAGCATCCGGTCAGCGAGGAGGTCGCGGGCGTCGACCTGGTCCGCGAGATGTTCCGCATCGCCGACGGCGAGGCCCTGGGCTACGACGACCCCGTGCTGCGCGGCCACTCCATCGAGTTCCGCATCAACGCCGAAGATCCGGGCCGGGGCTTCCTTCCGGCGCCGGGGACGATCACGTCGATGCGCGTCCCGTCCGGCCCCGGCGTACGGCTGGACGGCGGCTACGAGACCGGCATGAGCGTGCCGCAGGCGTTCGACTCGCTCGTGGCCAAGCTGATCGTGACCGGCGCCACCCGCGAGCAGGCCCTGGAGCGGTCGCGCCGGGCCCTGGCCGAGTACGAGATCGGCGGCATGCCGACCGTGCTGCCGTTCCACCGGGCCGTGGTCGACGATCCCGCCTTCACCGGCGAGCCGTTCGCCGTCCACACCCGGTGGATCGAGACTGAGTTCGTCAACGACATCCCGCCGTACGAGGGGGCCGTGGAGGCGGCCGGGCCCGCCGAGCGCGAGCGGATCACGGTCGAGGTCGGCGGCAAGCGCCTGGAGGTGGTCCTGCCCGCGGGCCTGGGCTCGTCGGGAGTGGGCGCGACCGGCGGCACCGCCCCGGCCAGGAAGGCGGCGCCCCGGCGGTCCGGCGGGGGCGGCGCCAAGAAGACCGCGGCGAGCGGCGACTCCCTCGTGAGCCCGATGCAGGGCACGATCGTGAAGATCGTGGTCGGCGACGGGGACACCGTCGAGCCGGGAGACACGATCGTCGTCCTGGAGGCGATGAAGATGGAGCAGCCGCTGACCGCCCACAAGGCCGGGACGGTCACCGGGCTCGCGGCCGCCGTCGGCCAGACGGTCACCGCCGGCGCCGTCCTCTGCGAGATCAAGGACGCCTGAGCAGGACGTTCCGGGCGGCGGCCGTGCCGGTGTCACATCGGCCGGCTCTCGCACCTCGCACCCCGGATCTCCCCGCTGTCACCGCAGGGCCCGGCCCCGTTTCCACGGTCCGGTACGAAGGAGCACGTCCCGTCCTTGGGGGCCGGAAAGGCGCATGCCGCGTCCCGAATGCGGAACGATAGTTTTCTGTGGAGGAACCATCGCGCCCTGCCGTTCGTCCAGTAGGGCGAAGGAGGCTTGAAGCCGTGACCATGAAGACACCGCTCGGCCGGGTGGGGGCCGCCCTGGCGGCGCTGCTCGCCGGGCTCATCACTGTCCTCGCGCTCGCACCGGCCGCGATGGCGGCGGCTCCCCCGGACCCGACCACGGTCCTGTCGTCGTGGAAGAACGCCAAAGACCCGCTGTTCGTCATGAGCGGATCCCCGCTGTCGTCGAGCCAGCAGAGCGAGATCCGCCAGGCGCTCGAGGACTCGAAGTCCAAGATTTACGTGGTCGCCATGCCCGACGGCACCGTGAGCACGAGCCAGGTGAGCACCTACATCCCGCAGCTGCTGTCCGAGCTCGACAAGGCCGGCCGGTCGAGCGCGACCGTGGCCCTCCTCGACGGCAACAGCCTGTTCGCGGGGTCGACCGAGCTGCCCAGGAACGCGGCCGGAACGCTGACCCGGCTGTCCACCAGCGCCAACGGCGACGTGGTCACCGGCATGAAGGACTTCATCAACCGGGTGAACCTGGTGCGCGAGGGCGACGTCAACGGCGCCCGCGCCAAGGGCAGCACGGTCGGCGGCGGTGGCGGTTCAGGAGTGCTTGTCGGCATTCTGGGCATCGCGGTTGTGGGAGGTGCCGGTTTGTGGATCATCGGACGCCGCAACAAGCGCAAGCGCGAGGAGCGCGAGGCCGCCGAGCTCGCCGCCGTCAAGCAGACGGTCGAAGAGGACGTCACCAAGTTCGGTGAGGAGATCACCGCGCTCGACGTGGACGTCAAGATGCTCCCGCAGGCCGAGACGACGGGCGACTGGCAGCGGGCCCTCGACTCCTACGAGCGGGCCAAGGTCGAACTCGACGCGATCAAGCGCCCCGAGGACCTGCGCACGGTGACCTCCACCCTGGAGGACGGCCGCTACGCGCTGGCCTGCGTCAAGGCGCGCGTGAACAACCAGCCGCTGCCCGAGCGGCTGCCCCCGTGCTTCTTCAACCCGCAGCACGGCCCGTCGGTCCGCAACGTCCGCTGGGCGCCGCCCGGCGGCGCGGTGCGCGACGTCCCCGCCTGCGCGGCGGACGCCGAGGCGGTGGAGCGCGGCTTCGACCCGCAGATGCGCGAGGTCATGGTGGACGGCCACCGCAGGCCCTACTGGGACGCCGGTCCCGCCTACCAGCCCTACGCGTACGGCTACTACGGCGGCTTCGGCGGCGGCGACCTGCTGACCGGCATGCTCGTCGGCACCATGCTCGGCAACGCGTTCGGCGGCTGGGGCCACGGCGGCTACGGCGCCGGATACGACTCCGGTTACGCCGCGGGCGTTGACGCCGGCGGTGGCGGCGACTGGGGCGGCGGCTTCGGCGGCGGAGACTTCGGCGGCGGCGGAGGCGGCGACTGGGGCGGCGGCAGCGACTTCGGCGGAGGGGACTTCGGCGGCGGCGACTGGTAACGCCTGAGCGCTTCGGCAACGGCAAGGGGGCGGACCCGCGAAGGGCCGCCCCCTTGCTCATGTCCGGAGGCGGGCCCAGGGTTCCGGCGCGTTCGTCCTCCAAGGATCGCTTCGGCCTCCCCGCATTTGTCGAAAATGACGGTGCCCGGCCACGCCGGTGAGTGCCGGCGAACCGCGGGCAAGCGGATTGCAAGTGGCGGTTCAGATCGCATGGGACACTCGGGGCGTTCCCTCAGGAGGCCCCCCGTGCGTCGCTTCGCCCCCCTTTTCGCCGTCCCCCTTGCCGCCGTGCCCCTTTGCGCCGCCCCCCTTCTCGTCGCCACCCTGTTCCTGTCGCTGCCGTCCCTGCCGGCGAGCGCGACCGCCGTTCACGCGGCCGCGGCGCCCTGCACGCCGGGCAGCGGCGTCAAGCTGCGCGGCAGGGACCTCACCGGCGCCACGCTGCCCCCCGACCTGCGGTGCGCCGACCTCACGGGCGCGAAGCTGGACGGGGTGGACCTCACGGGCAAGGACCTCACCGGGGCCGTCCTGCGCAAGGCCTCGCTGAAGGAGGCCGACCTCGGCCAGGCGCACCTCGACTACGCCGACCTCCGCGGCGCCGACCTCAGCGAGGCCGACCTCGGCCAGATGCGGGCCAAGCAGGCGAACCTGCGCGGGGCGATCCTCGCCGACGCGGACGCCGTGCAGGCGGAGTTTCCGCACTCCGACCTGACCGGCGCGGTCCTCACCCGCGCCGTGCTCACCCAGGCGAATCTCACCGACACCACGCTCGTGGACGCCGACCTGAAAGACACCGCGCTCGGGCAGATCAAGGCCCGCAAGGCCGACTTCACGCGGGCCAAGCTCGGCGAGGCCAAGCTCGGCCAGGCACATCTCGAGCACGCCGTGCTCAGGGACGCCGACCTGTCGGAGGCGGAGTTCACCCAGGCGGAGCTGGACGGCGCCGACTTCCACGGGGCGAACGTCGGCAAGGCCTCCTTCACCCAGGCCGACGACGTCGACCTCACCGGGGCGCGGGGCACGCCGGAAAACCTCCCCGACGACGCCGTCGCGCCCGGCACGACCTCCGGGAAGGACTCGGCCGCGAATGAGACGGCCACGGATGAGACGGCCGCGCCCGCACAGGACGTGCCCCGGAACCCCGCCCGCCCCAGGGGCCCGTCGCCCGCGCTCGTCCTCGTCATCGTGTCCGGTCTCGGCCTGAGCCTGACGCTGATCCTGTGGGGCGTCGCGCACCGGCGCAAGGAACGGTTCGTGGCCGAGATGGCGGTTGCCAGGCACGCGGCCGAGGAGGACGTGACCCGCTTCGGCGAGGAGATCGACGCCCTCGACTTCGAGATGAAGGTCAACCAGGTCAGCGGCCCCGCCTACGAGTGGCGCGCGGCGCTCGACGCGTACGACGCGGCCAAGCGGGCGCTGCACGCCGCCCAGACGCCGCACGACCTGCGGGCGGCGGCCACGGCCGTGGCGCACGGACGACAGGCCCTGCACGAGGTCAGGTCACGGCTGTCCGGCACGGGCGGCCACCGCTGATCGCCCTCGTCATCAGGCGGGCGCCGGGCTGACCGGCACGTCTCCCGGTCAGCGGCGGCCCTGCCCGAAGACGGCGTCGCGAGCGATCGAAAGGGCGGTGGAGACCGCGCCCCTCAGCACGGGGTTGTCGGGGATGCCGCTGACCCGCACGTGCACGGGGACGGGCGAGACCTGCGCCAGACGCTCGGCGACCAGGGCGGCCAGCGGGTCTCCGCCCGCCATGCCGGTCGCGCCGCCGAGGACGACGAGACCGGGATCGACCACGGCGACCAGCGTGAACGCGGCCCCGGCGACCCTTTCCGCCAGGGCCGGCAGGTCGAGCCCGCGTACGGCGTCCGTGCGCAGCAGGTCGCACACCGTGATGTCGAGCCGGCCGAGGAAGCCGATCTCGCCGGCGCCGCCGGAGACGCCCCGGCGGACTTTGCCGTCCAGCACGACGGCGGCGCCGATGCCGTCGTCGAGCCACAGCAGCACGAAGTCGTCACGCCCGGCGGCCGCTCCCGTGGCGTGTTCGGCGACGGCGGCCAAATTGACCTCGTTCTCCATCGTGACCGGCGCGTCGACCAGGGTGCGCAGGGCCGACAGGAGCCCGGGCCGCCATGCGGGCTCGACGTTCCCCGCCGCGAAGTCACCGGTCTTCGGGTCGACCAGGCCCGGCGCGCCGATCACGACCGCGTGCAGGGGACGTGAACCGGCCGCCTCGGTGAGCGCGTCGGCGACCAGCCCGGGAAGGTTGTCGCCCAGCGGCCGCGTCGCCGAGCCCACGGTCGCGCCGGTGATGTCGGCGACCGTCACGTTGATCACGTCGCGCCGCACGTCGACCCCGCCCACGAAGGCCCGGTCGGCGACGATGCCGTAGAGGCGGGCGTTGGGGCCGCGCCGGTCGCCGCCGCTCTCGCCGGCGACCTGGATCAGGCCGTTGACCTGAAGGCGTTCGATCAGGTCCGACACGGTCGGACGGGACAGGCCGGTGAGCGCGCGCAGTTGCGGCGCGGTCAGCGGGCCCCGTTCCAGCAGCAGGTCCAGGGCGAGCCTGTCGTTGATGGCCCGGGCGAGCTGGGGTGTCGCGGTCTTCATGAAAACTCACTTTTCATCAGGAACCCTACCTGTTAATTTTGCCGATATGCGAGACAGACATCATCGGGCCACCGCCCTCGTCTTCGCCGTGCACGGCGCGGTGGCGGGCACCCTAGCCACCCGGATGCCCTGGTTCCAGGACCACTTCGGGCTCGGCACGGCCGCTCTCGGGCTCGTCCTGCTCTGCACGCCGATCGGCTCGATGCTCGCGATGCCGCTGACCGCGCGGCTGTCCCACCGGTTCGGGGCCAGGGCGACGACCCGGGGACTGCTGGCCCTGTGGTGCGTGGCGCCCGCCCTGCCCGTGCTCGCGCCCGGCCCCCTGTGGCTGGTGCCCGCGTTCCTCCTGTACGGCGCCGCCGCGGGCATGTGCGACCTGGCCATGAACGCCCAGGGCGTGCACGTGGAACGACGGCTGGGCCGGTCGGTCATGTCCGGCCTGCACGGGATGTGGAGCGTGGGCAATCTCTGCGGCGCGGGCGCCGGAGCCCTGGCGGCGCAGGCCCACCTGGACGCGCGTGCGCATTTCGTCATCGTGGCACTGGCCCTGCTCGCCGTCGGCGCCGCCGCGAGCCTCGCGCTGCTCGACGAGAGGCCGGCGCCGGACGAGCGGCCGCCGCGGCGCTTCACCCTGCCTCCGCGGTCCATCCTGCTGATCGGCCTGATCGGCCTGTGCTCCACCTTCGCCGAACGGGCGAGCGGTCAGTGGTCGGCGATCTACCTCAAGGACGTGGCCGGCGCGGGACCCGGCCTCGCGGCGGCGGGCTACGCCGTCTTCACCGCGAGCATGGTCGCGGTGCGGCTCGGCGGAGACCTCGTCGTACGGAGGCTCGGACCGGTCGCGACGGTGCGCGCGAGCGCGGTCGTGGCCGTCCTCGGCGGCGTGGCGGTGGCCGCGTTCCGCACTCCCGCACCGGTGATCGCCGGATTCGCGCTGTTCGGCGCCGGCGTCGCCGTCGTCGTGCCGCTGGTGTTCGCGGCGGCCGGTCGGATCGCCCGTACGCCCGCCGAGGGCGTCGCGGGGGTCGCCACCGTCACCTGGGCGTCCGGGCTCGTGGCCCCTCCCGTCATCGGCTGGCTGGCCGGCGTTTTCGCCTTCCCGTTCGTCTTCGCCCTGGTGACGTGCCTGGCCGGGGCGATGATCTGGCCGGCCCGCGCGCTGGGCCCGCGGCCGGCCGCCCGCGTCCCGGCCACCGCGACCCGAGCGGAGTGACGGGGTCAGATGCCCCCGGCGGTCAGCGGCGACATGAGGCGGCGGGCGGCCTCGGTGATGGAGCCCGACAGCGACGGATAGACGGCGAACGTGTGCGCGAGCTGGTCCACGGTCAGGCGGTGCTGCACGGCCAGCGACACGGCCAGGATCAGCTCCGACGCGCGCGGGGCGACCACGACGCCGCCGAGCACGATGCCGGTGTTGGGACGGCAGAACAGCTTCACGAAACCGTCGTTGAAGCCCTGCATCTTGGCCCGGGCGTTGGTGGCCAGCGGCAGCTTGACGACGTTCGCCTCGATCTCGCCCGACTCGATCTGCCGCTGCGACACGCCGACGGCGGCGATCTCCGGGTCGGTGAAGATGTTGGCGGCCACCGTGGCCAGGCGGATCGGCTGCACGGCCTCGCCGAGCGCGTGCCAGACCGCGATCCTGCCCTGCATGGCGGCGACCGAGGCGAGCATGAGGACGCCGGTGCAGTCCCCCGCGGCGTACACACCGGGTGCGGAGGTCCTCGACACCTTGTCGACCTCGATGAAGCCGCTCCGGTCGAGCCGCACGCCGTTGTCCTCCAGCCCGAGCCCGGAGGTGTTGGGGACCATGCCGACGGTCATGAGGCAGTGGGTGCCCTCGGCGGTGCGGCCGTCCTCCAGGGTCACGACGACGCCGTGCTCGGTGCGCTTGACAGAGGCGGCGCGCGAGCGCCCCATGACGTTCATGCCGCGCCGCCGGTAGACCTCCTCCAGCACCTCGGCCGCGTCGGCGTCCTCGTTGGGCATCATCCGGTCGCGCGAGGAGACCAGCGTGACCTGCGACCCGAGGGACCGGTAGGCGCCGGCGAACTCGGCGCCGGTGACACCGGAGCCGACCACGATGAGATGCTCGGGCAGCTCCTCCAGGTCGTAGAGCTGGCGCCAGCTGAGGATGCGCTCGCCGTCGGGCTCCGCCCCGGGCAGCACGCGGGGGTGCGCGCCGGTCGCCACGATGACGACGTCGGCCCGGATCGTACGGTCACCCGCGCGCACCACCTGGGGATCGACCAGCCGGCCCCGGGCGCGGATGACCTCGACGCCCTCGGCGGACAGCCGGGCGGCGATGTCGTGCGACTGCGCCAGCGCGAGCTCCTTGACGCGCTTGTTCACGTCGATCATGTCGACGGCGACGTCGCCGGCGTCGTGGTCAGGGCCGCCGTCGAAGCGGACCCCGAGAGACGACGCGTCGAGAAGCGCCTGCTTGCGGACGGAGGAGGCGATCAGGGTCTTGGACGGCACGCAGTCGGTGAGCACGCACGCCCCGCCGGGGCCCTCCTCCTCCACGACGGTGACCTGGGCGCCCAGTTGCGCGGCGACCAGGGCCGCCTCGTATCCGCCGGGGCCGCCACCGATGATCACGATCCTTGTCACATGCTCCATTGTCCTGCATCCTGACTACGCATTCCCGGCGAGGGGCGCGTAACGGGCCGACTACGCGTATTTTTCTCGCCACACCCCGGTTTTCTTGCCACACCCGGTACGCGCGCTACCCGTCCAACTTCCGGGATCTTGGTTTAGGCTTGTGTGCCGTGCCTGTCTACGCGGCCTACGGCAGCAACATGGACCCCAAGCAGATGGCGGAGTGGGCGCCCCACTCGCCCATGCGAGGAACGGGGTGGCTCCCAGGCTGGCGGCTCACCTTCGGCGGCGAGGATGTCAGCTGGGAGGGCGCTCTCGCCACGATAGTCGAGGATGCCGACGAGCAGGTATTCGTCGTCCTGTACGACGTGCCGGAGTGGGACGAGGCCTCCCTCGACCGCTGGATGGGCACCGACCTCGGCCTCTACCGCAAGCTGCGGCTGCGCGTCGCGACGCTGGAGGGCGACGTGCTCGCCTGGTCGTACGTGCTGAACTCCTACGAGGGCGGGCTGCCGTCGGCGCGGTACATCGGCATCCTGGCCGAGGCCGCGGAGAGGGCCGGCGCGCCCGACGACTACGTCGCCTCGCTGCGCACCCGTCCCTGCAAGAAGCTCGGCGACTGACACGGGCCCGGCACTTATCGGCCGGGTTCATGCGCTTCTGTACCCTCAGCAAAGTGACCCCATATGACCTGGCGGCCGAGGCCGCGACCACGCTGAGGAACCTCACCGGCATCTCTTCCTTCGACGTCGCCCTCGTCATGGGCTCGGGCTGGGTCCCGGCCGCGGACGCGATCGGCGATCCGGTCGCCGAACTCCCGGTGACGAAGTTGCCCGGGTTCTCCCCTCCCGCGGTCGCCGGTCACGCGGGCACGGTGCGCGCGGTGCGCACCGCCGCCGGGCTCAACGCCCTGATCTTCCTCGGGCGTACGCACCTCTACGAGGGCCGCGGGGTGGATCCGGTGGTCCACGGGGTGCGTACCGCCGTCGCGGCCGGGGTGCGCACGGTCGTGCTGACCAACGCGGCGGGCGGGCTGCGCCCTGAGACCCAGAAGGTCGGCGACCCGGTCCTGATCAGCGACCACATCAACCTCACCGGCGACAACCCGATGACGGGCGCGATGTTCATCGACCTCACCGAGGTGTATTCCAAGCGCCTGCGCGACCTCGCCCGCGCCGTGGACCCCACGCTGGCCGAGGGCGTGTACGTCGCCTTCCGCGGCCCGACGTACGAGACGCCCGCGGAGATCCGCATGCTGCGTACACTCGGCGGCGACCTGGTGGGCATGTCCACGGTGCTTGAGGCGATCGCAGCGCGGGAGGCAGGGGCCGAGGTGCTCGGGATCTCCCTGGTCACCAACCCCGGCGCGGGCCTGGTGGGCGAGCCGCTCAACCACGAGGAGGTCCTGGAGGTCGGCCGGGCCACGGCCGCCCGCATGGGCGTCCTGCTCGCCCAGGTCGTCGACAAGCTGTAGGGGGCACACATGACCGATCTCGTACGGCTCGCCGAAGAATGGCGCGACCAGGACCCCGACCCCGAGACGCGGGCGGAGCTCGACGCGATCCTGGAGCGGAACGATCTCGCCGCGCTGGAGGACCGCTTCGGCGCGAAGCTGGAGTTCGGCACGGCGGGCCTGCGCGGCGCGCTGGGTTCCGGGCCGAACCGAATGAACCGGGTCACGGTGATGCGGGCGGCCGCCGGGCTGGCCCGTGTGCTCGGACCGGGACGCCACGTGGTGATCGGCTACGACGGGCGGCACAAGTCCGACGTGTTCGCCGCCGACACGGCCCGCGTGCTGACCGGGGCGGGCCTGCGTGCCTCGGTCATGGCCGGCAAATGGCCCACCCCGGTCCTGGCGTTCGCCGTGCGCCACCTGGGCGCGGACGCGGGCGTCATGGTCACCGCCTCGCACAATCCGCCCCAGGACAACGGTTACAAGGTCTACTGGGGCGACGGCGCGCAGATCGTGCCGCCGATCGACCAGGAGATCTCGGCCGCCATCGACGCGGCCGGCCGGGTGGACGCCCTCCCGCTCGGTGAGGACTGGCAGACCCTCGGCCACGACGACATCGTCGTCCCCTACCTGCGGGCCCTGGCCGCGCTGCCGCTCGGCGACGCCCGCGACATCGCGGTCGCGTACACGCCGCTGCACGGGGTGGGCGGCGCGACCGTGTCCGAGGCGTTCCGTGCGGCGGGCTTCGAGGTGCCGGTCACGGTGAGCCGGCAGGCGATGCCCGACCCCGACTTCCCCACCGTGGCGTTCCCCAATCCGGAGGAGCCGGGCGCCATGGACCTCGCGCTCGAACTCGCCGCCGCCACGCGCGCCGACCTGGTGATCGCCAACGACCCCGACGCCGACCGGTGCGCGGTGGGCACCCCGCTGCCGGGCGGCGGCTACCGCATGCTGACCGGCGACGAGGTCGGCGGTCTGCTGGCCGAGCACGTGCTGCGGCACACCTCGGGCGACGACCGGCTGGTCGCCACCTCGATCGTGTCGTCGTCGCTGCTCGCCAGGATCGCCGCTGATCACGGCGTGCGGCACGCCGAGACGCTGACCGGATTCAAGTGGATCATGAAGTCGGGTCCGGGACTGGTCTTCGGCTACGAGGAGGCCCTGGGCTACAGCATCGGGTCCGACGCCGGTCTGCCGGTCCACGACAAGGACGGCGTCGGTGCCGCCCTCGCCGTCGCCGCCATGGCCGCCGCGGCCAAGCGGGACGGCAGGTCGCTGCCCGACCTGCTGGACGACCAGGCCCGCCGCTACGGGCTGCACGCGACCGCCCAGCTGTCGGTCCGGGTCGACGACCTGTCGTTGATCGCCAAGGCCATCGAGCGTCTCCGTACGCATCCGCCGGAGCGGCTGGCGGGCCGGGCGGTGGAGTCGGCCGAGGACCTGTCCCTGGGGGTGGCGGGGCTGCCGCCGACCGAGGGCCTGCGCTACCGCCTGTCCGGCGACGCCCGGGTCGTCGTACGGCCCAGCGGCACCGAGCCCAAGCTCAAGTGCTACCTGGAGGTCGTCGTGCCGGTCGAGGGAGACGACGTCGCTCCCGCGCGGGCCCGGGCCGCGCGGGAGCTGGAGGACCTGAAGAAGGACCTCGCCGTCGCCCTCGGTCTTTGAGCTACCCGCAGACGGTGTCGCGGGCCGGCCGCTTGCCGGTGACCAGGAACGTGGTGACCGTGTCGTCACCGCAGGCGTTGCCGTTGACCAGGTAGGACCCGTGCCCGCCCGAGTCGACCGCGACCATGCGCGCCCGGCTCCCGAAGGCCTCGCGCATCCGCAGGGCGCCGCTGTACGGCGTCGCCGGGTCGCGCAGGTTCTGCACCAGCAGCACGTTGGACGGCCCCTTCGCCGTGACCCGCACCGGCGCCTCCACAGGCCGGTAGGGCCAGTAGGCGCAGGGGCCGATGTTGACCGGCATGCCGGCGGTGAGCGGGTGAGCCTCACGGTCGGCGGCGACCAGCCGCCGGTGCAGATCGAGCGAGCTCGGCCACTCGACGTCGCCGCACAGGGTCGCGGCCGCGGAGGCCGCGGCGTTCTGCATCGCCTCTTCCGGCGGGGTGGAGGGCGCGGGGAGGGGACCAGAGCCGAGCGCCGCCCGCATGAGCCCGGCCAGAGCCGGGAACCCGGTGTCGGAATACAGCGCGTTCAGCATGGTCTCGCGCAGGACCGCGCCGTCGAGCCGCGGGGGGTTGTTGCCGGGCCACGGGATCGGGGTGCGGTCCAGGCGGCCGGCGAGGTCCAGGAAGGTGCGGCGGACCGCATCGGCGTCCGTCCCCAGGCCGAACTCGTCGTCACGCTTGGCGGCCCAGGCCGCGAAGTCCGGGAAGCGGTCGTCGACGCCCACGGAGTAGTTGGCCAGCCAGGCACGGGCGACCTTGTTCGGGTCGGGATCGTCGTTGCTGTCGAGGATCACCCTGTCGGTCCGGCCGGGGAACATCGTGGCGTAGACGGCCCCGGCGTACGTGCCGTAGGAGACGCCCCAGTAGGACAGGCGCTTCTCCCCGAGAGCCCGGCGGATGGCGTCGATGTCCCTGGCCTCGTTGCGCGTGCTGATGCTGCGCAGCACCGGGCCGCCGTTGCGGGCGCAGGCGTCGGCGATCCTGCGTGACCAGGCGGCGTTCTGCGTGATGTCCCCGTCGGCGGACGGGTAGGGCTTGAGCAGGGTGGGCGCCAGGTCCTCGTGTGCGAGCCCGCAGGAGACGGGCGAGCTCCGGCCGACGCCCCGCGGGTCGAAGCCGACCAGGTCGTAACGGTCGAGCACGGCGCTCGGCAGGCGCTTCACCATCGCGCTCGGCCTGCTCAGGCCCGCGCTGCCCGGTCCTCCGGGAATGAGCAGCAGCACGCCCCTGCGCAGTCCCGGCCGCGCCGTACGGATCCGGGAGACGGCCAGAGAGAGCGTGCCGCCGCCCGGCTTGCCGTAGGAGAGGGGGACCTGGAGCGTGGTGCACTCCTGGCGGGGGTCGAGCCCGGCGGCGTCGCCACAGGAGGTCCAGGTCACAGCGGCCCGGGCGGCGTGGGCGGCGGCCGGGGCGCCGGTGCCGGCCGCGACCAGGGCGGTGGACAGGGAGATCACGGCGGCTGCCGATGCGATGCGGTTCACGATTTCCAGCCTTCGAGGTTGTTTCCGGAGGAGGAGGGTGTGCCCGGTTACTGACGGGCGCCGATGGCCTCGGCGGGGCGGGCGCGCAGGGCGAGACGCGCCGGGAGGCTCGTGGCGACCAGGGCGAGCGCGGCCACGGCGGCGATCACCAGCGCGTAACCGGCCGGGGGGGCGTACGGCAGCGCCGACCCGGTCATCCCCCTGCTGAAGGCCGACAGCGTCATCAGCGCGATGCCGGTCCCGGCGAGCACGGAGACGACCAGCGCGGTCAGGGTCTCCAGGCGGAGCATGCGCAGCACCTGGCGCCTGGTCGCGCCGACCAGGCGGAGCAGGGCCAGCTCCCGCGACCGGTCCGTGGTGGACATGGCCAGCGTGTTGACCACGGCGATCGCGCTGAACGCGATGATCAGGCCCATGGCCACGTAGTTGACCTCGGCGTTCGGCGCCTCCGTCCCGCTCCCTGCCGTCGGCGTCACCACCGGCGCCACGGCGGCCAGGGCCTCGCGTCCGACCGAGGGGGCCTCGACCAGCAGGGTGCCCGAGGGGTCGTCGACATGGGCGGCGACCAGCGCGTACGGCAGGGTCAGGTCGCCGAACCCGAGGCTGCGGGAGTAGATCGCGGCGACCTTCAGCTCGGCCGGGGTCCCGTCGCCCAGAGTGAGCGTGAGAGCGTCACCGGCCGACAGCCCGAGCCTGGAGGCCGCCGACTCGCTCACCGCGACCGAGCGGGCGCCGAACCCGTCGAGCGAGCCGGACACCACCCCGAGGTCCACGGCCCGCCCGAGCGACCGCTCGCCGCCGTCGACGGCCTGCGCGCCGTACTTGTCCAGCCCGACGCGCACGGAGGTGCGGACGACCGAGGTGACGGCCTTCACGCCCGGCACGCGGCGCACCGCGTCCGCCGTCGCGCCGTTCACCACGTAGTCGGCGTGGGTGCCGGCGGCGGCCTGCTCGGCCGACGCGTGCCCCATCGTGGTCTGGGTGAACAGGATGGTGCAGGTCATGGCCACCAGAAGGGTCAGCGGCGCCATCACGGACGCCGTCCGCCCCGGCCCGGCCGCAAGGTTGCGCGCCGCCAGGTGCCCGGCGCGGGACACCCGCAGCGGGACGCGTACGAGGGCGGCCACGACGCGGGCGAGCATCGGGCCGAGCAGGGTGACGGCCACCGTCCAGACGAGCGCGGTCAGCATCGTCACGGGGCTCGACGCCGCCTCGGTCTCGAGTCCCGACAGCACCAGCGTGAGCACGATCCCGCCGGCGACGCACAGGACGCCCGCGATCGACCGGCCGAGGGGCAGCCGGCCCCCGCCCATGGCCGCCTCGCCGAGCGCCTCGACGGGACGGATCCGCACGGTGCGGCGGACCGAGAGGCGGGTCGCGGCCCAGGCCGCCACCACCGCGGCCAGCAGGGCGGCCACCGCCGGGAACGGGCTGACCACCAGGCGCAGGTTCGCCGGCATGGCGCCCAGCTCGACGAACCGGCCACGCAGCCAGAACCCCAGGCCGATGCCGGCGGCCGAGCCGATGACACCGGCCGCCAGGCCGACCATCAGCGACTCGCCGCCCAGCAGCCTGCGCACCTGACCCGGCGTGGCGGCGACCGCCCTGAGGAGGGCGATCTCACGTCGTCGCTGCTGCACCGCGAGGGCGGAGGTGCCGGTCACGACGAGGATAGCCACCAGCAGGGACGTGCCGCCGAGCGCGCCGCCCAGGCTGATCAGCCGCACCCGCGCCTGCTCCGCGTCGAGGAACTCCACCGTGCCGCGCTCGTCCCCGGTGTGGGCCACGAGGCGATCACCGAGCACCGGCGCCACGTCCACCGCGGGGAACACGCCGATCGCGGTCACCTGCCCAGGACGGCCGGCCAGCCGGAGGGCCTCGGACGTCGAGAAGAACACCGTGTCCTGGCTCGGCAGGGCCTGGGCGGTGACCCCCACGACCCGGTACGCCTTCCCCCCGACCCGCAGGGCCGAGCCCGTGGACAGGCCGGAGCGCGCGTCCACGACCACCTCGCCGTCCGCGCGCGGCGGGCGTCCCCGGGCGATGGTGAACGGCGTGAGCTCCGCCGACTCCCACCCGTGCCCGAGAGCGTGTCCGTTCACCGGGAACGTCACCTCGGTGAGCACCTTCGAGACGCCGGGCAGGCCGCTCAGCTTCGCGGCCGTCGCCTCCGGGATCCAGACCCGCTCGGACAGCGGCTTGGCCTTCGACTTGACCTTCCCGGAGGACTTGGTCACGGTCTCGTGGACGTTCTGGTCGCCGGCGACGATCAGCGGTGCGCCCGCGTAACGCTCCGGTGCGACCCCGCCCCGCAAGCCGGTCTCCAGCAGCATCAGGCACGCGCACACCAGCGCGGCCGCGCACACCAGCGCCACGAACGC
Organism: Microbispora sp. NPDC088329; assembly: GCF_040685655.1. Taxonomy (NCBI): domain Bacteria; kingdom Bacillati; phylum Actinomycetota; class Actinomycetes; order Streptosporangiales; family Streptosporangiaceae; genus Microbispora; species Microbispora sp. NPDC088329. The sequence goes on along the minus strand of NZ_JBFBIP010000005.1, from coordinate 198,765 downwards.
GCCCGCGAACGCCGCCCTGCGGTGCCGCAGGGTCTTCAACGCGATTCCGGTGATCATGCTGCGTACGCCCCCAGCCTGGTCATGCGCTCGGCGACCTTCTCGGAGCTCGGCGCGGCCATCGCGTCCACGATCCGGCCGTCCGCGAGGAACAGGACGGTGTCGGCGTAGGAGGCGGCCACCGGGTCGTGGGTGACCATCACCACGGTCTGGCCGAGTCCGTCCACCACCTCCCGCAGCAGCCGGAGCACGTCACGGGCCGTCATCGTGTCCAGCGCGCCGGTCGGCTCGTCGCCGAAGACCACCTGCGGCCGGGTCACCAGCGCCCTCGCGATGGCGACCCGCTGCTGCTGCCCGCCGGACAGCTGGGCGGGGCGGTGCCCGGTCCGGCCCGTCAGCCCCACACGGCCCACGATCTCCTCAAGCCACGCCCGGTCGACCCGCGCGCCGGCGAGCCGCATCGGCAGCGTGATGTTCTCCAGCACGGTCAGGGACGAGACCAGGTTGAACGCCTGGAACACGAAGCCGACCCGCTGCCTGCGCAGCTCCGTCAGCCGGGTCTCGTCCATGCCGGACAGCTCGCTGCCGCCCAGCCGCACCGAGCCGGAGGAGGGGGTGTCGAGCCCCGCCGCGCAGTGCAGGAACGTGCTCTTGCCCGAGCCCGACGGTCCCATCACGGCGGTGAAGCTTCCCCCGGGGATGGTCACCGAGACCTCGCGCAGGGCGGCCACCGCCCCCTGCCCCTTTCCGTACACCTTGCTCACTGCGTCAAGGCGAAGCACCTCTGTCATGTGCTCAAGCCTGCCGATCAACGGTCATGTGCCCCAGAGACGGCCTCACCGCCTGCCCATGACGTCGTCATGATCCGGACACTGGTAGACATATGCGCGTGATTCGCGTACTTCTCGCCGAGGACCAGCACGTGATCAGGAGCGCCCTCGCCGCCCTGCTCGCGCTGGAGGAGGACCTGGAAGTCGTCGCGACCGTGGAATCCGGAGAGGCCGCCCTGTCCGCCGCGCTGGTCCACCACCCCGACGTCGCCGTCCTCGACATCGACATGCCCGGCAGGCTGGACGGCCTGGCGGCCGCGGCCGAGCTCCGTACGCGCCTGCCCGCCTGCCGCGCTCTGATGCTGACCGCGTACGGCAAGCCGGGGCACCTGCGACGCGCCCTCGGCTCAGGTGTCGCCGGATTCGTGCTGAAGACGGCGCCGCCGGACGAACTCGTGGCCGCCATCCGCAAGGTCGCGGCCGGCGAGCGGGTGCTCGACCCCTCGCTCGCCGTCACCGCCTGGGACCTGTCGGACAATCCGCTCACCCCGCGCGAGGCGGACGTGCTTCGCCTGGTCGCCTCCGGTGCGAACGCGACGGAGGTCGCCGCACGGCTCCACCTGGCCGCCGGCACCGTGCGCAACTACCTCACCGGAATCGTCACCAAGCTCAACGCCCGCAACCGGACCGACGCCGTGCGCATCGCCACCGAGGCCGGCTGGATCTAGGGCCGGCCGGATCTAGGCCGTGTCTTCGATGTATTTTCCCGGGGCGAAAGGCCAGGCGCCGGCGAGCCATACGATCACGCCCTCGCCCGATCACGCGGCGGACTGACCAGCGAGCTCATCTGGCCTGCGACGGTGCAGGCCGGCCGCCGGCGTTCCTGGTGACCGGCGGGAACGTCAACGACTGCACCCGCCTGCAGCAGGTGCTGCAGGCCATTCGCGTTCCCCGCCTCAGCCGCGGCCGGCCCCGCACTCGTCCCGTCCACGTGGTGGCCGGCAAGGGGTACAGCTCCCGCGCCGCCGCAGCTCCTGCGGCGGCGCGGGATCAGTCACACGATTCCCGAGCGGGCCGATCGGATGGCCGGCCGTGCCAGGCGGGGCAGCAAGGGCGGTCGCCCGCCCGTCTTCGACGCTCAGGTCTACAAGCGTCGCAACGTGGTCGAACGCTGCTTCAATCAGCTGAAACAGTTCCGCGCCCTGTCCGCCCGCTACGACAAGACCGCCACCTCATACACAGCCGTGGTCACCATCGCAGCACTCCTGCTGTGGCTCTGACTGATCACTGTGAAGACAGGCCCCAGGACGTCGGTGACGACGAATCGCTTACCCGCATTCGTTCCTCCAGTACCTGAGGGCGTCGTCGACGTCATAGCGGTTTACGAGACCGTCGAACTGCAACCAACGGACCCGGATGCCATCCATGTGCGCGAATTCCGCGGGATTGTCGACGAAGTACCTGGCAGCCTCTCTGACATCTGCGGGGATGGAGTAGGGGCCGGATCCGTTGGCGACGCGCGTCATGTCCTCCATGTTTATTACGCCGTCTGCCTCGGGGCGGGTGTACGCGCCGGTGTCGAATGCCTGGAAGTTGGCCTGGACAATCGTCGCGTTGCGGGTAGAGGCCGGGCACGACCCCGCCGCACTCGCAGTCCCGGCGCCGAGGGTTAACGTGCCGGCGACGACGGCTCCCATCGTGCCGGCTACCCATAGTGCACGCAGGCGTTCTCTGATCATTGAAGTCACCTTCCTTTGGTGATGATGCGGACGGAGACGAAGTCCATGCATGGTGCTGTCCTCCGAATTACCGATGTGCCACGAGCTGACTTCGTGAGTTGACCGTGTTTGCCGCTCGCTGTGAGAAAGATATGGGTGGAGGGCCCCGTTCCGAATCACTGCGTAGGGGGACATTGCGCGTAGCTCGCATGAGGGATAAGCGCGGCACCAAGAAGGTCCAGAGATCGCTAGGTTCTGAGCCATGTCGGGGATCCCGCGGCGGACTGACCAGCGAAATTCATCTGGCCTGCGACGGTGCAGGCCGGCCGGATCTAGACCCGCGCGGGCGCCGGCACCCGGTACGGCACGCACGCGTCGAGCGTGAAACCGTCGCCGTCGGCGTGCGCGGTCAGCCGGCCGTCCAGGGCGGCGAGGCGGGTGGTCAGGTTGCCGATGCCGGACGACCCCCGCCGCGTCGTCCTGTGACGCACCCCGTCGTTGTGGACCCGCAGCCGCAGCCCGCTCTCGTCCGCTCGCATCGTGATCGCGCAGTGGCGGGCCTCGCTGTGCCTGAGCACGTTGGTCACGGCCTCCCTGAGCACGGTGCCCAGCACGGTCTCGACCTCGGCGGGCAGGTTCAGCTCGATCGGCTCCACGGTCACCCGGATCCCGGCGGCCGACAGCACCGTGCGCGCCGACTCCACCTCGGCCGCCAGGGACAGCTCCCGCTGCTCGCCCGAGACGGACCGCAGGTCCGCCCGCGCGCTCTCGGCCATGGCGACGATTTCCTCGACCCGCTCCGGCGGGCATCCCAGGCGGCGGGCCAGCTCACAGGTGAGAAGGATCGCGGCCAGGGAGTGCCCGAGCAGGTCGTGCAGGTCGCGCGCGGCGCGCAGGCGCTCCTCGACGATCGCGGAGCGGGCCAGGCTCTCCCTCGCGGCCTGGAGCTCCTTGACGATCTGGGCCAGGCGGAGCAGGGCGTAGACCACCAGCCCGGTGACGAGCGCGCTGACCGTGCTGTTGGCGAGGACCGGGCCGGGCAGGCCGAACAGCGCCCCGGCGGCGGCGACGCTCGCCACGATCGCCGCCGCCGCCGGCCACGCGGCCCGCCAGGGGAACGCGAGCAGGACGGGCCCGGCGAGGAAGCCCGCCACTCCGAGCCAGACGGGCCCGAACACCGGGATGGGCGCGTACGTGAGCACCGCCATCACCCCCAGCGCCACCATGTGACGCCCGTTGACGGAGCGCAGCTGCATCACGACGATCACGGTGAGGCACACCGCGGCCGGGATGACGAGGGCGCCGGGGAGCTGAAGCAGCGCCTTGACGCTGAAGCCCACGAGGACGGCCGCGAGCACCGCGACCGACACGGCGTACGACGCGTCGTGGGCGAGCTTCGGCAGAAGCCACCGCCGCCTCGCGTTCTCAGGGGTTTGCGGCGCCTGGCCGTCGCCGGCGCCCGCCTCGGGGGAAGGGTCGCGGGGAAGGGCCGCCTCCACGACGAAGCGCCCCGCAGGAGACAGGCCTCTGGTGAGAGTGCCGCCCGCCTCCTCGAGGCGGAGACCGTCGAAGTCCGCGCCCTCCGCGGTGCGACGTCCGTCGTCGGCGACGCGCAGCCGCACCCGGTCTGCCTGCTCGCTCGTCTCGATGACGCAAAGCCGGGCGGTGCCCCGCCGTACGACGTCGGTGACGGCCTCGCGGAGCACGCTCGCCAGCAGCGCCCCGCCGGGCCCGAGCGGCTCGGTGTGGCCGCCGCGCACCTCGACGGCGATCCCCGCGGCGTCGAGCATGGCCCGCGCCGTGACCAGTTCGGGCGCGAGGGAGGTGGCGCGGTAGTCCGCGGAGGCGGCGCGGGCGTCGGTCAGCGCCGCACGCGCGGTGGCGGTCACCGAGGCCAGCACCTCGGCCGCGCCGTCCGGCTCCGCGAGCGCGCGGCGACCGCCCTCGACGATGACCTCCAGACTCCGGCCGAGGCCGTCGTTCAGTTCGGCCGCCAGACGCAGCCTCTCGGCGGCCACGGCCGCGGCGGCCAGCGAGAGCCGGGCGGCGTGCATCTCGCCCGCGCGCTCGACGAGCCGGGCGAGGCCGAAGACGACCAGCGCGACGAGCACCACGGTGATCGTCGCGTCGGCCGTCGCCCCGCCGCGGGCGGCGTCGATCAGCGCCACGCTCACCACCACGAGCGGCGCGAGCGCACGCGCCCGCGTCAGCAGCAGCGAACCGGCGAGGAAGCCCAGAATCCCGGTGGAGACGCCGCCGGCGACGGTCGCCGTGTACACGAGGGCGGCCTGGACGGCGAGCAGCCACCACGCCCTGATCCGCAACAGGTAGACGACCTGCACCCCGAACACCGCCACCGCGATCGGCGCACCCGCGACAACGTAGACGCTCGCGAGCGCGGCCAGCACAACGACGACGATCATCCGCGCCAGACGCACTCAGACCCCTTCTGCAAACGATTACCGATCCGGCGTCGCGCGGCACCACGCAGCGGCGCCCGCTCCCCGATGCCTCTACCTGGTCAGGAGACGACGAAGGCGGTCACGACCAGGGCGACCGCGGCGGCGACGGCCGCCAGGGCGGACGGCGACCAGGTGACGCGCGTCTCGCCGGAGGAGTTCTCCCGGCGTGACCGGCTCATCTCGGTGAGCTGGTCGGCCACCCAGTCGGCGTGGGTGCGGGCGCCGACGGCCTCCGCCGCCGCCCGCTCGGCCCGGTTCGACGACCTCGCCGCCTTGGCGGCCCGCCCCGCGGCCTTGACCCGTTCGCGGGCCGTCGCCTGGGGCGTCCAGCAGCGCACGGTGGTGTCACCCGACTCGATCACGATGGCGTTGGTGACGGACACGTCGTCCACACCGCCCCAGGGGACGTAGGCGTTCTTCAGCACGTTGCGCACGCGGACGCCGCCCTCCTCCAGGACGACGGCGGGCCGCAGCGCCATCACGAAAACCAGTGCCGTGATGACGCCGAGCACCGCGCCCGCGATCAACGCGCTGGGAATGCTGCCGTGAGCGGTCAAATCCCAGACGTTCCAGGCGGCGAACAGCATCCAGGCCCAGCCGAACAGCCAGGCCGCCTTCGACCGGTAGACCCGCGGCTTCACGCGCGCCACTTCATCTGCGCGTAGCCGGGTTTGATCACGCCGTTGATCAGCGCGAGCCGTTCGTCGAACGGGATGAAGGCCGACTTCATCGCGTTGACCGTGAACCACTGCAGGTCGTCCCAGTCGTAGCCGAACGCGTCGACCAGCTTGGCGAACTCCTGCGACACGCTCGTCCCGCTCATCAGCCGGTTGTCGGTGTTGACCGTCACCCGGAAGTAGAGGCGGCGCAGCAGGCCGATCGGGTGCTCGGCGATCGACGGGGCCGCCCCCGTCTGCAGGTTCGAGGTGGGGCACATCTCCAGCGGGATGCGCTTGTCGCGGACGTACGCCGCCAGCCTGCCGAGCTTGGCCTCGCCGTCGTCCGGCACCGTTATGTCGTCGATGATCCGCACCCCGTGGCCCAGCCGGTCGGCGCCGCACCACTGGATGGCCTGCCAGATCGACGGCAGCCCGAAGCCCTCCCCCGCGTGGATCGTGAAGTGGGCGTTCTCCCGCTGGAGGTACTCGAACGCGTCCAGGTGCCGGGTGGGCGGGTAGCCGGCCTCGGCCCCTGCGATGTCGAACCCGACCACGCCGAGGTCCCGGTAGCGCACGGCGAGCTCGGCGATCTCCATCGAGCGGGCCTGGTGGCGCATGGCCGTCAGCAGGGTGCCCACCCGGATCCGCGGCCTGCCGTCGGGCCCGGCCGAGCCCAGCCGGAAGCCCTCGAGCACGGCCTCCACGACCTGGTCCAGCGACAGGCCCTGGGAGGTGTGCTGCTCCGGGGCGTACCGGACCTCGGCGTACATCACACCGTCGTCCGCCAGGTCCTCGGCGCACTCCGCGGCCACTCTGACCAGTGCCTCGCGGGTCTGCATCACCCCGACGGTGTGCGAGAACGTCTCCAGGTAGCGCTCCAGCGAACCGGAGTCCGCCGCCTCCCTGAACCAGACCGCCAGCTCGGCGGGGTCGTACGTGGGCAGCGTGTGGCCGCAGTCGCGGGCGAGGTCGACGATCGTTCCGGGGCGCAGGCCGCCATCGAGATGGTCGTGCAGAAGCACCTTGGGCGCCCTGCGGATCTGCTCCAGGCTGGGCCTGCTCATGCGCCCTCCTCGCCACGGTCGTTCACCTGGCAATCCTAGCCGTGGACCGGACGGGAGCGGATTCCCAGAACCTGCCGATCGTCACTCCTCGCGGTTGGCGGTATCCGGGGAGAACGCGGGCAGGCAGACGGCCACGTACTCCGCGCCGGACGGCCCGGAGCTGTAGCGGATCTTCTCCCCGGGCTCGCTGACGAACGCCTGGCCGGCCTCGACCACGGTCGTGCCGCCCGCGTGCTCCACCACGACCGACCCCTTGAGCACCAGCGTGTACTCGGCGAACCCGGGGGTCTGCGCGGGCTCCTCCCAGCCGGCCGGGGCCACCATGTGCGCGATGGAGACCTGCTCGTCGCCGCTGTTGACGCGACCGACGTACTCGTCAATGACCTTGCCGCCCGGCACCGGGATGCGGGTGGGGCCCTCGATCCTCCTGACCATGCCGACCAGTGTGGCAGTTGATCAAAAATCCCGTTATATGGGCACATCCGCACTACGCTTGAGCAGCCGCAGAGGCGAGAGAAACCGCCGCGCCGGGGGTGGACACGTGAACCAGACACGACACGCGCCTCGTCGCCGTACGGGCGAGGAGCCACGGTGAGAGATCTGCCCGGCTTCGACGCCTTCGCCGTCGACCAGGCCAAGCCGCTCGCCCGTACAGCCCTGTCGCTGACGGGAGACCCGGCGGCCGCCCGCGCGCTCGTGGTGACCGCGCTCGCGGCCGTGGCGGCCAAGTGGAGCACCGCACGCTGGTCGTTTCCGGCCCATGCCGCCCGCCAGGCGATGTATCGGGCGTACCTGAAGCGCTCGCGGGCCCGCGGCTCCACACGTGGGCCCGGCCCGCATGCGATCGTCACCCACGGCACGGACACGGCGGCCCTCGCGCAGGCGCTGACCGGACTGACGCCGCGGCGGCGCGCCCTGGTCGTGGCCTGTTTCCACGACGGGCACACCACAGGGCAGGCGGCCGACCTGTGCCGCATGGACGCGCCCACGGCCGGCACCGAGATCGTGCTCGCCGTCGCCGAGCTGCGAAACCGCCTTCCCGCCTCGTTCGTCTCGGGCACGGCGCGGGAGGCCGGGCAGTCCCCGTCCGCGTCCGCGCCGGAGGGGGTCTCGTCCCGGGAACCCGTACCGGACGAGAGGCCACCGAAGATCGACCGGCGAGGCGAGGCGCCGGAGAACGAGGACGCGGACACGAGCCCGGCAGGCACAACCGACGCGGACACAAACAACCCGAACGCAACCGACGCGGACACGAGCGGCCCGGACACAAACAGCGCGGACACAAACAGGGCGGACACGAGCGGCGCGGCGACCGATCCCTCACCAGCCCCGGGGGCGTCCCCGGCAGAGGCGGCCCGCTCCTCGCACGCCCCCTGGGCCTCGCCGTCGGAGGCGGGCCCGCAGAGCTCCTGGGCGTCGCCGTCTGAGGCGGCCACGCAAAGCCCCTGGGCCGCGCCGTCGGAGGCGACCGCCCCCTCGCGTGTCCCCTGGATCTCCCCCCACGAGGTGAGCCCGGCCGCCGGACCGTCAGCCGAGCCCGCCGCCTTCGCCATCGCATCGGGCCGGACGGCGCCGTATCACGCCACTCCCTCCTTCGGCCCACCGGAGGCCGCGCCTGCCGCGGCGCCGTTCGCCGTCTCCGCCTCTCCCGCCTTCCCCGGCGCACGCACCGGCGCGGACGGCCGGGGCGACGGCCCGTGGGAGGCCGCGCTGCGCAGGGAGCTGGCCGCACTGTCGGCGGCGACGCCCGCGCCCGACCCCCTCCCCCTCGCCGCCGAGGCCGCGCGGACCGGCCGGCAGCACGGCACACGTCGTCGCGCCGTGGTCACCGGCATGAGTGTCACGCTCGCCGCACTGGTCGTCGTCCCCCTCGCCTTCGCAGCGGCGGGCCTGGCCGGGCGCGTGGGGCGAAGCACGGCCGGCACCCCCGGAGCCCCTGACATGAGCGCCGCGAGTCCCGCGCCGCTGCCCGCCTCCCTGCCCGCCCCCGTACGCTTCGCCTACCAGGGGTATTGCACACGGCGCGACTGGGACCCGGTCACCGAGGAGTTCGCGGACGGCTGCGACCAGTGGCGGGTGGTGACGACCACGGGTGAGCAGTGGCGATTGGCGGACCCGGTCCCCGACCTCAGCGACGGCTGGCAGCCCCTTGTGGCGATCAGCAGGGACGGCGACCGCATGGCCTTCTTCAGCGAGGCGTCGTCCGATTTCGCCGTTTTCGACCGGACTGACACCACGGCGAAGAGGACCGGAATGGCCCCACTCCTTGACGAGGTGTCGCCGGAGGACATCCACCTGGCCCTCTCCCCCAACGGCCGGTGGATGGCCGCCGACTTCGGCCCGGACGCCGGCGCGGTCTCTCCACGCGTGCAGAACCTCACCAGCTATCGCGTCCGGACGTTGCCCCGGCGGATGCGGGTCCTGGCGGTCGCGGACGACGGCACGGTGACGGGCACGGCCACGTGGGACACCGACGCCGTTCCCGGCCGGGTCAGCACGACCGTCCTGCTGCGGATGCGGCCGAACGGGCGGACACTGAGCCGTGCGCCGATCGACTCGGCGCTGTTCGAGAGCGGCGCCGCCGTCTCCCCGGACGGGCGTGCCGTCGCCGTGACGGCCGAGCGCTCCCACCCGGCCGAGGGCGACCACGGCCTGCTGGTCACCCTCGACTCGGTCACCGGCCGCGTGCTCACCCGGCGAGAGGCGGCGCTTCCCGAGGACGCCCACATCATCGGCGTACGCGGCTGGGCGGGTGACCACGAGGTGATCGTCGAGGCGGCGCGTCCCGGCGAGGACGACGACGAGGACTACTCGGTCCACGCCGTCGACGTGCGCACCGGCGCCGCCCGGCAGATCAATCTGGACGAGGCGGGCGGTGTGCCCGGTCTCTGGGCCCCCGGCGCGCTGCGCTGACCCCCACAGCCGCTGACCCGTACGACCGCCGCTACGGCCACTGATCCGTACAGCCACGGTGATCCGAGCGGCGCCGGCCCGCGCGGTGACGCCGACGGCGGAGAGGAGAGCCCTCTCCGCCGACGACGACACGGAACCGGCGGACGGATCAGACCGCCTCCAGCACCGGTTCCTCCCGCGCCTTCTCGACCGGCTCGACCGGCTGCCGCCCGAACCGCAGCCCGGTGAGGGCGACGACCAGGCCGACAAGGGCGAACCCGGCCGAGACCACGATCGCGGCGCGGAAGCGGGCGATCGGGTCGCCGCCGTCCGCCCCCGAGGTCAGGACGGCGGTGACGATCGCCAGCACCACGGCTCCGCCGACCTGGCCGGAGGTGTTCAACAGGCCAGAGGCGAGCCCCTGCTCCTCGTCGCCGACCCCGGCGGTCGCCTGGATGTTGAGCGAGGGGAACGACAGCGCGAACGCGATGCCCAGCAGGACCATGCCCGGCAGCACCATCGTGAGCAGGCTGGGGTGGAGATCCACCCGCAGGAAGACCGCGTACCCCGCGAGCAGCGCCACCGAGCCCACCACGATCAGCCGCGCGGTGCCGAAGCGGTCGGCGAACCCGCCCATCTTGGTCGAGCTGATCGCGACCAGCAGCCCGGACGGCAGGAACGCGAGGGCGGTCTCCAGGGCACTCCAGCCCAGCAGATTCTGGAAGTACTGCATCGCCACGAACTGGAAGCCGACGTACGAGCCGAACAGGATGACCAGTCCGAAGTTGGCCCGGGCGAGCGGCGCGGAGCGCAGGATGCCGAGGCGGACCAGCGGGTGCCGCACCCGGCGCTCCAGCCAGACGAACAGGCCGATCAGGGCGGCGGCCGCGGCGAGCGACAGCACGGTGCGCACCACGCTCACCTTGGGCGCCTCCACCACGGCGAAGACCAGGAGCAGCATGGCCGCGGTGATGGTCGCGGCGCCGAGGAGGTCCTGACCGCCCTCGCCACGCTCCTCACCCCGCTTGAGCAGCCGCGCCCCGGCCACCAGAGCGATGATCGCGACGGGCACCGGCATGAGGAACGTCCAGCGCCAGCCGATCTCGGTGAGCACGCCGGACAGGACCAGCCCGAGCGAGAACCCGCTGGCGCCGCAGGCGGTGAAGATGCTCAGGGCCCGGTTGCGTGCGGGACCCTCGGCGAAGGTCGTGGTGATGATGGACAGCGCGGCGGGCGCGGTGAACGCGGCGCTGACGCCCTTCACGAACCGGGCCGCGATCAGCAGCGTCCCGTCGCTCATCAGCCCGCCGAGCAGCGAGGCGACCGCGAAGACGGCCAGGGCGGTCAGGAAGACCCGGCGGCGGCCGAGCAGGTCGGCGGTCCGGCCCCCGAGCAACAGCAGACCGCCGTACCCCAGCACGTAGCCGCTCACCACCCACTGCAGCGAGGAGGTGGACATCCCGAGATCGGCCTGGATGGACGGAAGCGCCACCCCGACCATCGACACGTCAAGGGCGTCGAGGAACACGACGGCGCAGAGGACGGTGAGGGCACCCCACAGGCGGGCCCCCCAGCGCTCGTCCTGAATGGAGGAAGACATGGCACGGAAACTTACATGCACATGCATTCAATGCACAAGCAATTAATGCGTTTGCATCTAATGTGTGCGCATGGTATGGTCGCGCCAGAAAGGCGGTCTCGCATGAACGACATCGACACCGGCTTCGTGGTCATGGCCTGGCGCGAACTGCTCGCCCGGCACGCGCAGGTGTCGTGCGCGCTGGAGCGGGAGCTGAGCGACAAGCACGGGCTCGGTGTGAGCGAGTTCGAGGTGCTGGAGCGCCTGGTGGAGGCGCAGTCGCCCTGCGCGGATCCGGGGGCGGCCAAGTTCCGCGTGCAGGAGCTCGCCGACCAGGTTCACCTGAGCCAGAGCGCGCTGTCGCGCCTCATCGCCCGGCTGGAGCGTGAGGGACTGGTCGCCCGCGCGATGTGCGAAGCGGACAGGCGCGGCGTGTTCGTGCACGTCACCGAGGAAGGGCGGCGGCGGCACGCGGAGGCGACCCCCACGCACCGGGCCGTCCTGTCCGCGCACCTGTTCCCGCACCTCGTGAACGCCGGTTTCGCGCCTCCCGGCCCGGACGAGGCGGCTCGCCCCGCCTGACCGCATCCATCGCCCGCCTGACCTGGCTCGCCTGACCGCGACCACCCCACCCCCGCCCGCTCGGCCTGGTCCGATCCGCCCGGCCGAGCGCGCCGCTTCGCCGGGACCCGCACGACGGTGCCGCTTGACGGTGCCGCTTGTTGCGGTCGGTGACGGCGGGCGGTCAAAAGAGGATCCGCGCCGAGGGGGCCGGCGCCGCGTACCGCTCGGCGTCCGCGCGCCGGCGGACCACCGCAATGCTCCCTCGCGGATCACCGCGGCGCGGGTTGGGCACCCCTCCCCGATAACGGCATCACCACAATGGCCGCAAATCTCGACCTTTACCCACTTTTCCGAGCACCCTGAGACCAGGCAGGAACGTGAAAGCGGGGGCGCGATGGCGTGGGCAGCCCGTGCGGCCGCCGTCGCCATGGCCGTGGTGTCCGCGGTGCTCGTGGTCGCGGCGCTGTCGGCGCTCGCGGAGCTCCCGCCGGAGTGGCGGGTGTCGGAGACGGTCACGCCGATGATGCCGGCGGGGGTGACCTTCCCTGCGGTCGGCGCGTTCCTCATCGCCTACCGGCCCCGGCTCACGCTGGCCTGGCTGATGTGCGCGGGCGGGCTCGCGGGCGCCGTCTACGACTTCTGCCAGCTCACGATGCTCGCGTCGATGGCGCGCGGGAACACCGCGGTGGCGGAGCTCCTGAGATTCCCCGCACAGGTCGGCTGGGCGGTGAGCGGCATCACGCTGGAGACACTCCTGCCGTTGTACTCCCCGGACGGCAGGCTGCCCTCGCCGCGCTGGCGGGGGGTGGTGCTGCTCGGGGTGACGTCCGTCGGAACCAGGTTGGCATGCCAGTTCGTGCGGCCGGACCCGCCCCTCGAGGGCTACCCGCTCCCCGCGGTCATCCACAATCCGCTGCAGATCCCGGCCCTGGCGCCGTACATGCCGGCGACAGAGGTAGCGGTCTGGACGGCGATCGCCGTGTCGCTGGCGCTGGCGGCGCTGTCGCTGCTGCTGCGTTTCCGCCGGGCCGATCCGGTCGGCAGGCGACAGATCGGCTGGCCGCTGTTCGCGTTCGCGGGATACGTCGCCTTCTCGCTCGTGGGCTTGGCCGCGCCGGAACTGTACTGGCTGTCGGTCGTCTGGGCGGCGCTCATCCCCGTAGCGTTGGTGTTCTCGGTGACGCGCCACCGGCTGTACGGCATCGACACCGTCATCAGCCGGGCCTTCGTCGCCGCGGGACTGCTGGCGGTGGTCGGCGGGGTCTACTTCGGTGTGGCCGCGCTGTCGAGCCTGATCGTGTCCGGGTACGACCAGGTCGCCGGGCTCGTCTCCGCTCTGCTCACAGGCGCGTTCTTCCGGCCGTTGCGCCGGATGCTGCAACGGGCCGTCGACCGCCTGCTCTACGGCCCGGTGGGCGACCCGCGCCTGCTCGCCGAGCGGCTGGTTCAGGAGGTGCGCCGGGGCGATCCGGCGCAGGCGCTGGAGTCGGTGATCGGCGTGCTGCGTGAGGGCCTCGCGGTGCAGGGCGTCGCGGTGGAGGTGACCGGAGACGAGCAGGGGCGCGCGGTCAGCGTGATGAGCACGGTCAGCGGCCGGGTGGGCGACTCTCCACGTGAGGTGCCGCTGGTCTGGCACGGCGAGCGGGTGGGACGGCTGCTGGTCGGCCCACCCGCCCCGCGGCGCTTCCCCGCCGCACACGACGAGCGGGTGCTGGCCACGCTGGCCCCCTACGCGGCGGACGTGGCGCACGCGGCGCGGATGGCGGCGGACCTGCAGCGCTCCCGGGAGCGCATCCTGGCCGCCCGGGAGGAGGAGCGGCGGCGGCTTCGCCGCGACCTGCACGACGGTCTGGGCCAGACGCTCGGCGCGATGGCCATGACCGTCGCCATGGCCCGGGTCAGCCTCGAGACCTCTCCGGAGACCGCGGACCGGCTGTTGCGCGAGTTGCGTTCCGGCATGGACGCGGTCACGAGCGACGTCCGGCAACTCGTGTACGGCCTGCGCCCGCCCGCCCTGGACGATCTGGGCCTGGCCGCCGCCGTACAGGCGCTGGCCGGGCCGGATGCTCCCGAGGGCCCGGCCACGGTGGTGAGCGTCGAGGGTGAGCTGAGCGATCTGCCCGCCGCCGTCGAGGTGGCCGTCTACCGGATCGCGCAGGAGGCGCTGACCAACGTCCGGCGCCACGCGCGCGCCACCCGTGTCCGGGTCGAGCTGCGCCGCGAGCCCGCGACGCTGCGCCTGCTGATCAGCGACGACGGCGTGGGCCTGCCGCCGGAGCGCCGCCCGGGCGTCGGCCTGGCCTCCATGCGCGAGCGGACGGCGGAGCTGGGCGGGGTCTGCCTCGTCACCGGCGAACCGGGAGCGGGCACCACGGTGGAGGTCGTGCTTCCCATTCCGGCGACCGGCACGCACACGGCCCCCTGAGAGGCGCGATCGGAAGACGGCGGGACCACCGGGCAGAGGAGGCACAGCGCAGGAGGCACAGCGCAGGAGGCACAGCGCAGGTGTCACACGGGGGATGTCACAGGGGCGCGAGGGGCACGCCGTCGGGGTCGACGAGCAGACCGTCCGCCGCCACCCGCGCACCGGCGGCCACCAGCCGCCCGGCCTCCTTCTCCGGGTCCTCGACGGCGACGGCGAGGTGGCGGAACCCGTGCCGGCACGGATCGGGGGCCCACGGACTCGCCGTCGTGGGAACGGCGAAGGTGAACACCTCCAGAACCGCGTCGCCCGCCAGCAGATACGTGATCAGGAAGCCTCGTGGGTCCTGGTCCTGCACGATTTGGCCGATCACCTCGTACCCGAGGGTGTCCCGGTAGAAGGCCAGCGCCGCGTCGAGATCGGCGGACGTGACCGCCACGTGGTCGAAGACCGGCGGCGCCGTGCGCGGTCTGCTCAGGGCGGCCAGCCTTTCCCTCTCGGCCAGTTCGGGCGAGGCGACGCGGTGATACCGGAGGTGGTTGTCGGTGATCTCCAGGTGCGTGCCGTCCGGGTCCTGGAAGAACGCGATGCGCACGCCGCCGACCGCGTCGAGCGGCGGCAGCGTGAAGGGCACCCCGGCGTCGCGCACGCGCTCGGCCCGCAGATCGACGTCGCCGACCTTGAAGCCGATGTGCCGGATGCCGCGCTGGAGGTCGTCGTTCACCCAGCCGCCGAGATCGCCGTCGCCCGTCTCGACCAGTTTGAGCAGCACGGATCCCGCCGCCAGCCATGCGACGCCCGGGCTCCCGGCCGGCCCCTCGGCCGGGGGGAGATCCAGCAGATCGCGGTAGAAGTCGATCGAGCGGGTCAGATCGGCGACACCGATCTCGACATGCCGGATGCCTCGGTGATCGGCCATGGTTCTCCCCTCTGCGCGTCCGGCCGGGTCCGGTACGGCAGGACCAACCTTGACACAGCGACCCTCGATGACGGCGATCAGGCCGCCCTCCCCGCAGGCGTGGCGGCGCGGACCTCCGGGGCCGCGCCGGCCCGCAGACCGGGCGCCAGCGCGAGGGTGACCGCGACGGAGGCCACCGCCATCACGCCCATCGCGACGGGGGCCGAGGCGATCTGGGCCACCGCCCCCGCGATCGCCGCGCCGACCCCCTGCATGGTGAGCACACCGGACGACTGCAGCCCGAGCGCCTGCCCGCTCATCTCCTCGGGCGTGACGGCCATGAGGCGTTCCTGGAGCAGCAGGCTGGCCGAGTATCCGGCTGAGGCGAGCACGACGGCGGCGACCGCGACCGGCAGGGCCGGGTCCAGGAGGAAGACCAGGTACGGCACGGCGAGCAGCAGCCGCAGCGGAGCGCCCAGCCGCTCGCGCCACCGTTTGGGGATGAACCGCCCCATCAGCGTGTCGCCGGTGAGCATGCCGGCGGCGGCGCAGGCGAACAGCAGCCCGGCGTGCCGGGAGTCGTAGGCGACGTACAACGACTCACAACCGACGATGAGCCCGTTCGGCACCCACAGGGCCAGATACAGGCGGCGCCGCGCCCCCGACGACCAGAGCGTGCGGTTGACCCGCCAGGTCTGCGCGGGCGACGGCCGTCCCTGGGCGCGCGGCGGGCGGGCGGTGAGCCCCCACCGGGCGACGGACGCGGCGACGAGGTACAGCCCCGCCCCGGCGAGCAAAGTGCCGCGCGGGGACAGCGCGGTCATGAGCACGCCGCCGGCGGCGAAGCCGACGATCTGCTGCACGCCGACCGACATGCTGAGCACCGAACGGCCGAGCAGATAGCCGTCTTTGGGCAGGATCTCGTTGAGCAGCCCGAACCGGACCCCACCGCCGAGGGAGGCCGCGAGCCCCTGACCGAGGACGACGGCGAACAACGCCCATAGTGGCAGGCCGGGCAGGGCGAGCGCGACCGTGCCCGCGCAGAAGACCAGCGCGAGGCCCGTCATCGCGCCGCGCGGGGGCAGCCGGTCGGCGGCCGACAGCAGCACCGCCGCCCCGAGCACCTGGGCGAAGGACGCGCCGAACATGCTCAGGGCCGACAGCAGCGGCGACCGCGTCGCCCCGTACACGAGCGTGCCGAGCGCCAGGCCGCTCACGGTCGAGGCGGCCACCTGCGCGGACGCGACGGTGAACAACGGCGTGAATTCGGGGGTGCGAAACAGTTCCCGATAGGTACGCATGACGGGGAGCCTCGATCACCGCCAGGCTCCACCGTTATTGTTTCGCGTGGAGGCGAAACATGGGGTGGTGGCTGGTCAACGCCGACACGCTCGCGGAGAGCCGGTTCGTGATCTCCCCTCTCGCCGAGGCCACCGCCTGCCTGTTCACTCTGGAGAAGGCGTCGGCGGCGCATCCGGGCGAGCGCGAGTGGCTCGACACGCATCTGCCCGCCTTCCGGGCCCGCCTGTCCGCCGACCCGATCACGGCGCTGCTGCTCAGGGCCGCGCGGGGGCGCAACTGGACCGCCGACTTCCTCACGCCCGCTCCCACCGGCGAGGGCGAGGCCGCGTTCGAGGAAGAGCTGGCCCGCATTCGCGCGACCCCGCCCGAGACCGCGTACGCCGACATCGAGGTGGCGCTGCGCGGCCCGCTTCCGGCGCCGCTGCGCCGTCCCGACCTGCCCGAACGCGCGGCCGGCCTGCTGGAGTGGGTGTGGACGCGCACGTTGCTGCCCGACTGGCCGCGCCGGCGGCGGATCATGGAGGCCGACATCGTCGCCCGCGTGGGTCATGTGAGCCGGGGAGGCTGGGCCGCCGCCCTGAACGACATGCGCAAGGGAATGCGCTGGCTCGGCGGCAACCGGCTGCAGATCAACACCTATGACTACCCGCCGAGGCGGATCGGCGGGGCCAGGCTGATGTTCGTCCCGGTCACGCCCCGCCAGGCGTGGACCGCCTGGACGGCGGGCCGGCACTACGCCCTGGTCTATCCCTGCTCAGGGACGCTGGCCGAGCCGGACCGGGCGCCCGTGCCCGAGGCGCTCGGGGGGCTGCTCGGCCCGGCGCGGGCGCGGGTGCTCGTCCTGCTCGCCGCGCCGAAGAGCACGACCCACCTCGTGGCGCTGACCGGCCAGGGGCTGGGGTCGGTGGGCCGCCATCTCAAGGTGCTCCTCGACGCCGGTCTCGTACGGCGCCGCAGGGCCGGGCGGTCGGTCCTGTACTACCGCACGCCCCTCGGCGACGCCCTCGCAGCCGTAGAGGATCGTTCGGTAGAGTGAACGTATGGTTCCGTTGAAGATGTCCTCATGAGTGGTGCGGCCGCGGCGATCGGCGCGCAGATCCGGCTGCGCCGGCGGCAGCGCGGAATGACCGCGGCCGAGCTCGCCCGCCGGGCCGGTCTCGGCAAGGCGACGCTGTCCAGCCTGGAGGCGGGCACCGGCAATCCGACGATCGAGACGCTGGAAGCCGTCGCCCTGGCGCTGCACATCCCGCTGACCGACCTGCTGACCAGGGACACCGACGCCGGTCCCGTCCACCTGCCCTCGACGCCCGCGGCCGCCTGCGGCCCGACACGCGAACTGCTGCGCAGGATCGGCAGCGGGCACAGCCTGGAGCTGTGGCGGCTGCGCATGCCCCCGCACACCGACCTCGACGGCATCCCCCACGCGCCCGGCACCGTCGAACACCTGCTGGTCGCCGCGGGCGAGGTCACGGCCGGCCCGGACGACGACCCGCGGCACCTCGGGCCGGGAGACCTGCTGGCCTTCGCGGGCGACCACCCGCACCGCTACCGCACCGGCGACGGACCTGCGGACGTCACGGTGGTCATCGCCTCGCCCGTGACCGGCTGAGCCCCACCCACCGCCGAACCCGGTCACAGCCCGTTCGACCCGCCCATGGCCGCCGGAACCGGCCAGGAAGGACCCGCCCATGTCGTGGTTGCCGCTGCTCCCCCTGCTCGGCGTCTGGATCCTGGTGGTAATGAGCCCGGGTCCCGACTTCCTCATCGTGCTCAGACACTCGGCCGGCGGGTCGCGGCGCAGCGGCGTACGCGCGGCGGCGGGCGTGGTCACCGGCATCGGCGTGTGGGCGGTCGCCGGTCTGTTCGGCGTCACCGTGCTCGTCCAGCGGTTCGAGTGGCTCTACCTCGCCGCCCGCGTCGCCGGCGCCCTGTTCCTCATCGCGTTCGGGGTGGCGACCATCCGCGCCGCCCGCGGGCAGGCATCCCCGTCCGGCGACGACCCGGCGCCGGACGTCGCCGCGCACCGTCCGGGCAGGCTGCGCGAGTGGCGCGCCGGGCTGCTGACCAACCTCGCCAACCCGAAGGCGCTCGTCTTCTTCGGCGCCCTGTTCGCCAGCCTGCTCCCACACCGTACGGACCTCGTCATGCGGGCGGTCACGCTCGGCGCGATGCTGGCCGTCGCGTTCGCCTGGTTCTCCGCCGTCGCCTTCCTGGCCGGCAGCCCGTGGATCACCAGGGGCTACCGGCGGCTGCGCAAGAGGCTCGACCTGCTCACCGGCGGCCTGTTCGTCGGCATGGGCGCGCTGCTCCTCCCCCGCTGACCCCCCGGCGGCTATCCCGGCGGCGCGAAGGTCCGCGCCGACGGCTGCGGAGGTTCGCCGGTGCGCCGCGTCAGCCGTTCGAGGAGGTCCCGGCCCCGGCTGTCCACGGGGTTGTAGACGACCAGGCGGGCTCCGGGCTGATCCGCCAGCCAGAGCGTGGTGGACGCGAGGCGCAGACGACCGACCAGGGGATGGCGGAAGTCCTTGATCTTCGAGGAGTTCGCGGCGACGTCGTGCCGGTCCCACAGCCGGCGGAACTCCTCGGAGCGCTCGTCCAGCTCGTCGACCAGCGCCCGCCAGGCGGGGTCGCCGACGTGCGCGGCGAAGTTCCGGCGGAACCTGGCCACGCACTGCGTTCCGGTCTCGGTGTCGTAGCCGCCCACCCGCTCGCGTAACGACCGCTCGGCGAACAGCAGCCACAGCATGTTGCGGCGATGTGGAGGCAGCCGGGCGAAGTCCCCCATCAGCGTCGCACAGGAACGATTCCACGCCAGGAGGTCATATCGGGCGGAGACGGCGTAGGCGGGCAGCGGATCGAGGCCGTCGAGGATGGCCGACAGCGACGCGGCGATGACCTCGTCCTCGCTGACGACGGTGGGTGCGGGCAGCCCCGCCAGGGTGAACAGGTGGGCGATCTCGTCGTCGTCCAGCCGCAGCGCCCGGGCGACCGCGCCGATCACCTGGGCCGAGACGTTGATCGGCCGCCCCTGCTCCAGCCAGGTGTACCAGGTCACACCGACGCCGGCGAGCTGGGCGACCTCCTCCCTGCGCAGGCCGGGCGCCCTGCGGCGGCCCACGGACGGCAGGCCCACCGCCTCGGGCGCGAGGCGGTCGGGCGGCTCGGTGACGCCTTCGGACGCCGGAGGCTTTTCATCACGGGGATGGCGGGCTTCACCGTCGCCTCGGCGATCTGCGGGCTCGCACCGGACGCCGTGCTGCTGATCGTCGCCCGGGTGCTCCAAGGCGGCACCGCCGCCCTCATGGTGCCGCAGGTGCTGGCCACCATCCAGGTCGTCTACCAGGGCGCGGCACGCCGGCAGGCCATCGGGATCTTCGGCGCGACGCTGGGCGTCTCCGCGGCCGCCGGGCAGATCCTCGGCGGACTGGTGGTGTCCGCCGACCTCTTCGGCCTGTCCTGGCGGCCGATCTTCCTCGTCAACGTCCCGCTCGGCCTTCTGGGCATCCTCGCCGCCCGTCGTGCCGTCCCGGAGAGCCGCGCGCCCAAGGCCCTGTCCGTCGACTGGCCGGGCACCGCCCTGCTCGCCGCCACCGTCCTGCTGCTCATGCTGCCCCTGACCCTCGGCCGCGACGAGAACTGGCCCCTGTGGTGCCGGCTTCTCCTGGCCGCGGCGCCGTTCGCCGCGGCCGGTTTCGCCGTCGTGCAGTCGCGTGAGGAGCGTCGCGGCAGGACGCCGCTGCTGCCTCCGTCACTGCTGCGCGCTCCGAGCATGCGGCGCGGCCTGCTGACGACGCTGGCCTTCTTCCCCGCTTTCGGCGGCATGATCCTCACGACCACGATCTCCCTGCAGTACGGCATGCACCTGGGGCCCTTGCAGTCGGGCCTCACCTACATCTCCTACGCCGTCGCCTTTCTGACCGCCTCGCTGCTGTGCCCCCGGCTGGTCCCCAGGTTCGGCACGTACGTGACCGTGGCCGGCGCGCTCCTGCTCGCCGCGGGTTTCGCGATCACGGCCCTGCAGGCCTGGTCGGACTACGACGGCATGACACCGCTGTCGCTGGCGCCCGCGCTGGTGGTGACCGGCTTCGGTCAGGGGCTGATCGCGATTCCCCTGACCGGCCTGGTCCTCATCGGTGTCCCCGCCGAGCGTGCCGGGGTGGCGAGCGGCGTGCTGACCACCACCCAGCAGACCGCGACGGCGCTGGGCGTCGCGGCCATCGGCACCCTGTTCTTCTCCGTTGCCGCCGGGCACGGGTTCGGCCCCGCCACGGTCGTCGCGGCCCTGGTCGAGGCCGTACTCGCGCTGGTCACCGCGGCGGTGGCCTGCACCCTGCCGAAGCGCCACCCGTAGGGATCGTCAGGCTGTGATGCGGTCGATGACGAGGGGAAGCAGCTCCGCGCCGCCGTCCTCGCCGATCTCGTACGCGCCCTCCAGCGCCTGGAGGGCCCGGTCGAACCTGGCGGCCTCGTCGGCGTACAGGGTCATCAGCGGGGCTCCGGCGCGGACCGTCTCGCCCGGCTTGGCGTGCAGGACGATCCCGGCGCCGGCCGACACCGGGTCCTCCTTGCGGGCCCGTCCGGCCCCGAGCCGCCAGGCGGCCAGGCCGACCTTGAGCGCGTCGAGCGTGCGCAGCGTGCCCGAGGCGGGGGCGGTGACCACGGCCGACTCGGCGGCCGCAGGCAGCGGCGCGTCCGGGTCGCCGCCCTGGGCGACGATCATGCGCCGCCAGGCGTCCATCGCCGAGCCGTCCTTGAGCGCCTCCTCGGGGTCTTTGCCGCCCGGGACGGCGGCGGCCTCCAGCATCTCCCTGGCCAGCCGTACGGTGAGCTCGGCCACGTCGGCGGGGCCGCCGCCGGCGAGCACCTCGACGGCCTCCTCGACCTCCAGCGCGTTGCCGATCTTCAGGCCCAGCGGCCGGTCCATCGCGGTCAGCAGAGCGACCGTGCGCACTCCGGCGTCGGTGCCGAGCTCGACCATCGTCCGGGCCAGCTCGCGGGCGTCGTCCACGTTCTTCATGAACGCGCCCGAGCCGGCCTTCACGTCGAGCACGAGCGACCCCGTGCCCTCGGCGATCTTCTTGGACATGATCGACGAGGCGATCAGCGGGATCGACTCGACCGTGCCGGTGACGTCGCGCAGCGCGTAGAGCTTCTTGTCGGCCGGCGCGAGGCCCGCGCCCGCCGCGCAGACGACCGCCCCGGCCGAGCGGATCACGGCGAGCATCTCGTCGTTCGACAGCGACGCCCGCCAGCCGGGGATCGACTCCAGCTTGTCCAGCGTGCCGCCGGTGTGCCCGAGACCACGGCCCGACAACTGCGGCACGTACGCGCCGCAGGCGGCCACCAGCGGCGCCAGCGGCAGGGTGATCTTGTCGCCGACCCCTCCGGTGGAGTGCTTGTCGGCGGTGGGCCGGTCGAGGGAGGACCAGTCCATCCGCTCCCCCGACCTGATCATGGCCTGGGTCCAGTCCGCGATCTCCCTGCGGTTCATGCCGTTGAGCAGGATCGCCATCAGCAGCGCCGACATCTGCTCGTCGGCCACCTCGCCCCGCGTGTACGCGTCGATCACCCAGTCGATCTGGGCGGTCGGCAGCTCGCCCCGGTCGCGCTTGACGGTGATGACCTCGATCGCGTCGAACCCCACGCTTCCCCCTCTATCGCGACAGATCGTCGGGCCCGAAGGCGAACGGCAGGAAGTCGGCCATCCGCGTCGGCCCGTCGGGCGTCTCCACCAGCAGCTCGGCGCCGCCGTGCTCGAACAGCAACTGACGGCAGCGGCCGCACGGCATCAGCAGCTCGCCGTGGCCGTCCACACAGGTGAAGGCCACCAGCCGGCCGCCGCCGCTCGCGTGCAGCGCCGAGACCAGCCCGCACTCGGCGCACAGCCCCACGCCGTACGACGCGTTCTCCACGTTGCAGCCGGTCACGATCCGGCCGTCGTCGACGAGCGCCGCCGCCCCCACGGGAAACTTCGAGTACGGCGCGTACGCGTGGGTCATGGCCTCGCGGGCCGCGACCCGCAGCGCCTCCCAGTCGATGCTCATTTCGCCTGCCCCCTTCGATACGGGACGCCGTCGGCCGCCGGCATGCGCAGGCGTTGTGAGGCCAGCGACAGCACCAGCAGCGTGGTCAGGTGGGGGGTGAACGAGGTGAACTGCTCCGGCACGGTGTCCGTCACGGCGAACACCATGAACACCACGATCGCCACGACCCCGGTGATCAGTGCCGCGCCGCCGCGCCGTTGCCGTACGAGCTGGTAGACCGCCACGGCGACGAGCAGCAGCGCGACGACGAGCAGCAGCGCGTGCACCGAGACGCCGCCCTGCCGCAGCTGGAGCGCGTCGGTGTATCCGAACAGCGCCGCGCCTCCGGCGAGCCCGCCCGGACGCCAGTTACCGAAGATCATCGCGGCGAGGCCGATGTAGCCGCGCCCGCCCGTCTGCCCGTCGCGGTAGATGCCCGCGGCCACGAGCGACAGGAACGCGCCGCCGAGCCCGGCGAGCACGCCGGAGACGATCACGGCGGCCCACTTGTACAGGTAGACGTTGACTCCCAGCGACTCCGCCGCGAGAGGGCGCTCGCCGCACGCCCGCAGGCGCAGGCCGAAGGCCGTACGCCACAGGACGTAGAACGACAGCGGCACCAGCACGATCGCCAGGATCGTGAACCACGACACGTCCTGGGTGATGCCCCGCAGCACCCCGGCGAAGTCCGACACCACGAACCAGTGTTTCGCCTCGACGGTCCGCAACGGGTCGTTCAGGAACGACAGGCTCACCGTGCCCATCTTGGGCAGCTGCGGGGAGTTCTTGGTGCCGCCGCCCGGCATGTCCGTGAAGACCAGCTGGGACAGATACTCGGTGAAGCCGACGCCGACGATGTTGATCGCCACACCGGAGATGATGTGGTCGACGCCGAAGGTCACCGTCGCCACGGCGTGGATCGCCGCGCCCAGCGCGCCGCCGGCCGCGCCCGCGAGCACGCCGGCCCACGGGCTGTGGAACTGGAGCGCGCCCCAGGCGCCGAACCAGGTGCCGAGCACCATCATGCCCTCGAGGCCGATGTTGACCACGCCGGCCCGCTCCGACCACAGGCCGCCGAGGCCGGCGAGGCCGATCGGCACGGCGAGGCCGAGCGCGGCGCTGACCGTTCCGGCCGAGGTGATGTCGTTGGCCCCGGTGATCACACGAGCCAGCGACAGCACCACGACCAGCCCCGCGAGGCCGAGCAGCAACACCGGCCCGGAGAGCCGGAACCGCTGTGCCGCGGGTGTCCCGACCGGGCGGTCCACCGAAACGTCCGTCGCCGTCATGCCGTCTCCTCGACTGCCTGCCGCCCGCTCACGTCCCCGTTCCCGCCGTTCCCGCCGCCGGGACCGTCGGACCCGGCCAGCTGGCGGCCGACCCGGCGCTGGTCGGCGACGATCCGGTACCGGTGGACCAGCTCGTACGCGATGATCACGGAGAGCACGATGACGCCCTGCATGATCTGGACGATCTCCTTGGAGATGTCGATCAGCTGGAGCTGGTTGGACGAGTTGTCCAGGAAGCTCCACAGCAACGCGCCCACCGCCATGCCGACGGGGTGGTTGCGGCCGAGCAGTGCGATCGCGATCCCGGTGAAGCCGAGGCCGGTCGGGAAGTTGTTGCTGTACTTGTAGCTGGCGCCGAGCAGCTCCGGCAGGCCGATCAGGCCGGCGACCGCGCCAGACATGACCATCGTGACGACGATCATCTTCTTCACGCTGACGCCGCTGGCCACCGCCGCCGTCTCGGACTTGCCGGTCGCCCGCAGCTCGAAGCCGAACCGGGTGCGGCTCAGCAGGACGTAGTACGCGACGCCGAGCACGACCGCGAGCACGAGCAGGCCGTTGACCAGCAACGGCGTGCCCGCGACCAGCGGCATGCCGGGGATGCGGGCGCCTTCCGGGATCGGCCGGGTGCCGAGGTCGTTGCCGGTCAGCACGCCGAAGTGCTCCTGCAGCAGCCACGACCCGATGCCGGTGGCGATCGCGTTCAGCATGATGGTCGAGATGACCTCGCTGACGCCCCGGGTCACCCGGAGCAGTCCGGCGATCGCGGCCCACAGCGCGCCGACGGCCATCGCGATGACGATCACGAGGACGGTGTTCAGCACGCCGGGGACCAGCGCGGCGCCGCCGAAGGCCGCGGCGACCAGGGCGGCTATCCGATACTGGCCGTCGACGCCGATGTTGAACAGATTCATCCGGAAGCCGACGGCCACCGCGAGCGCCGAGATGTAGTACATGACGCCGCTGTTGAGGATCAGGACCATCGTGCGCGGCTGG
Source organism: Microbispora sp. NPDC088329 (assembly GCF_040685655.1). Classification (NCBI taxonomy): domain Bacteria; kingdom Bacillati; phylum Actinomycetota; class Actinomycetes; order Streptosporangiales; family Streptosporangiaceae; genus Microbispora; species Microbispora sp. NPDC088329. The sequence continues at coordinate 174,130 of NZ_JBFBIP010000005.1, read as the reverse complement.
GTGCCGTAGTCCGCGAGCGTGGTGAACGCCTCGACCGGCGGCTTGCCCGCGACGAGCAGCACGACCGAGGTGATCAGCACGGCGAAGACGATCGCGAGGACCGGCGCGGCGACGGCGAGCCAGCCGCCGAGCCGCACCCGGCCGAACAGGCGATCGAGGAAGCCGGTCATTCGCCCTCCCCGGCGCCGGTCATGGCCGAGCCCAGTTGCTCGGGGGTCACGTTCGCGGGATCGACGTCGGCCACGATCCTGCCGCGCAGGATCACCTTGAGCGTGTCGGACAACCCGATCAGCTCGTCGAGGTCCGCGGAGATCAGCAACACGGCCAGCCCGGCCGCGCGTGCGGTGCGCAGGTGGTCCCAGATCGCGGCCTGCGCGCCGATGTCGACGCCTCGGGTGGGGTGGCTGGCGATCAGCAGCACCGGGTCGCCGCTCATCTCGCGCCCGACGATCAGCTTCTGCTGGTTGCCGCCGGACAGCGTGGCCGCGTCCACGTCGATGCCGGGGGTGCGCACGTCGTACTCCTCGACGATGCGCCGCGTGTCGGCCCGCGCGCCCGCGCGGTCGATCCAGGGGCCCTTGACGTTGGGCCGCCGGGTCTGGTGGCCGAGGATGCGGTTCTCCCAGAGCGGCGACTCCAGCAGCAGACCGTGCCGGTGGCGGTCCTCGGGGATGTAGCCGATCCCGCCCGCGCGCCGCTTCAGCGTCGTCCAGCGCGAGATGTCGGCGCCGCCGAGCGTGAGCGTCCCGACCGTGCAGGGCCGCATCCCCATGATCGCCTCGACCAGTTCGGCCTGGCCGTTGCCCTCGACGCCGGCGATGCCGAGCACCTCGCCCTTGTGGATGTCGAAGCTCACGCCGTCGACCACCGCCCGCCCGTCGCCGCTGCGCACGGTCAGGTCCCGCACGGACAGGGCGACGACGTCGGTGACGGTCGACTCGCGGGTCTCCGGGCTGGGCAGCTCGCTGCCCACCATGAGCTCGGCGAGCTTGCGCGAGGTGACGTCCTCGGGATTCACGGTGGCCACCGTGGTCCCGCGCCGGATGACGGTGATCGCGTCGGCGACGCGCAGCACCTCGTCCAGCTTGTGGGAGATGAACAGGATCGTGAGCCCCTCGCGGACCAGGCCGCGCAGGTTCTCGAACAACTCGTCCACCTCGTGCGGCACGAGCACGGCGGTCGGCTCGTCCAGGATCAGGATGCGGGCGCCCCGATAGAGGACCTTGAGGATCTCCACCCGCTGCCGGTCGCCGACGCCCAGCTCCTCCACCGTCGCGTCCGGCCGGATGCCCAGGCCGTACGCGTCGGAGATCTCCTTGATCTTGCGGCGGGCCGCGGCGAAGTCGAGCGCGAGGCCGCGGCGGGGCTCGCTGCCGAGCACCACGTTCTCCAGCACGGTCAGGTTGTCGGCCAGCATGAAGTGCTGGTGGACCATGCCGATGCCGGCGGCGATCGCGTCGGCGGGGGTGTGGAAGCCCACGGGCGATCCGTCGATGCGGATCTCGCCCTCGTCCGGACGCTGCATCCCGTAAAGAATCTTCATCAGCGTGGACTTGCCCGCGCCGTTCTCGCCGACGAGAGCGTGGATCTGCCCCCTGGCGACGCGGAGGTGGATGTCGCTGTTGGCGACGACTCCCGGGAACCTCTTGGTGATTCCGGTGAGCTCTACTGCGGGTTCCGTAACGGTCGCGGCGGTAATGTCGGCCTCCTCACGGCGGAGTGCCCGGTGACGGTCAAGTGCTAGTGAGAGTAGAGCAAAGGGCCCGGGGCGGGTGCCCCCGGGCCCCTCGATTACGCAGGTCAGGACGTCGGGACCGTGATCTCGCCGTTGACGATCTTCTGCTTGTACTCGTCGATCTTCGACTTGATGTCGTCGATCTTGCCGCCGGTCGTGGAGTAGTCCACACCGCCCGCCTTGAGGTCGTACACCGAGGCGCCGGACTTGACCGTGCCCGTGGTGTAGTTCTTGAGGAAGTCGAAGACCGCGACGTCGACCTTCTTGAGCATCGACGTGATGATCACGTCCTTGAAGCTCGCGTACGCCGGGAGGGCCGCCTGGTCGGAGTCGACGCCGATGGCCATGGCGCCCGCGGCCTTGGCCGCCTCGAACACGCCGGAACCGGAACCGCCCGCCGCGTGGTAGACGACGTCCGCGCCCGCGTCGTACATGCCCTGCGCGACGGTCTTGCCCTTGGCCGGGTCGTTGAAGCCGCCGAAGTCCGGCGGCTGGGTGAGGTACTTCGCCTGGATCTTGATGTCCGACTTGACCGCCTTGGCGCCGGCCGTGAAGCCCGCCTCGAACTTCTTGATCAGCGGAGTCTCCACACCGCCGATGAACCCGACACTGCCCTTCTCGGACTTGAGCGCGGCCGCGACACCGACGAGGAACGACCCCTGCTCCTCGGCGAACAACAGGTTGGTGATGTTGTCGCCCTTGGCGTCGGCGTCGTCGACGATGGCGAACTTGACCTCGGGATACTCGGGCGCGACCTTGGCCACGGAACCGGAGTAGGCGAAGCCCACCGCGATGACCGGGTTGTACCCGCCCTGGGCGAGCAGCCGCAGCCGCTCCTCCTTCTGCGCGTCGGTCTCTCCCGCGGTCGCCTCCAGCTCCTTCTTCTCGACCTTGAGCTCCGACACGGCCTGGTCGAGGCCGCGGCCGGCCGCGTCGTTGAAGGAGCCGTCGCCGCGGCCACCGATGTCGTACGCCAGGCCGACCTTGACCTGCGCGGCGGCGGGCGCGGAGGACGCGCCCGCCGAGGTCTCGGTCGTGGTCGTGCTGTCGCTACCCCCACACGCGGCGGCGGCCATGAGCAAGGCGCCCCCAGCGGTGGTGGCGACCAGTCTGCTAACTCGATTGCGGAGCAAGGTCGTGACTCCCCTTCCGTTCCCCGCCGTCTGACTCTCGTCGCACGCACGCAGGAACGCACGGCAACCCTGCACGGAAGATAGTTGTTTGACCTGCATAGACCAAACCCGCACACCAGTCCGCAACATGTCCGTTATTGAGCCCAGGCCACACCGTGACCGGGGCGTCAGCCTGGGGAAACCTTGACCCTGCCGTAGACGATCTCCTGCTTGAGCTGCTCCAGACGCGGTTGGATGTCCGTGATGTGGCCGCCGGTGAGGGTGTAGTCGACGCCGCCGAGCCTCAGGTCGTACACGATGCGGCCGCTGGTGACGGTCCGGTCGGCGACGTCGGCGATGTAGTCGTAGACGGCGACGTCGATCCTTTTGATCATCGAGGTCAAGATCACGTCGCGCACGGCCGGAGGGGCGCTCTTGGCCTGGTCGTAGTCGACGCCGATGGCCCACGCCCCGGCCTGTTTCGCGGCACGGAACACTCCGATCCCCGAGGCCCCGGCCACCTGGTAGACCACGTCGGCGCCCGCCCGGTACATGCGCCGCGCGGCCTCATGCGCCTTCTCCGGCCGATCGAAGCCGCTCAGATCGTGTGCCCCCGTGAGATAGGCGATCCTGATCCGCGCCCGCGGGTTGACGTGCTTCACGCCCTGGACGTAGCCGACCTCGAACTTCCTGACCAGCGGCGACCGGTTGCCGCCGACGAAGCCGACGTCGTTGGTGCGCGACTTCATCGCCGCCGCCGCGCCCATCAGGAACGACCCCTGCTCCTCGGCGAACAGCAGGTTCGTGATGTTGTGGCCGGACACCGCCGGCTCGTCCACGATCGCGAAACGCGTCCTGGGAAACCGCGGGGCGACTCGCGTCAACGCCGGTGCGTACGAGTAGCCGACGACGATGATCGGGTCGTAGCCCGCCTTCGCGAGCGCCCGCACCCGTTCCACCTTCCGGACGGCGGGCTCTCCCGGCGCGGCCTCCACCTCCTTCGCCCGCAGGCCGCTCAGGTTGCGTCTGGCCTCGTCGAGCCCGGCCGCCGCCGCGTCGTTGTACGACCTGTCGCCCCGTCCGCCGATGTCGTAGGCGAGCCCGACCCGCAGCGGGCCGGCGCGTGGCGGTGCGGCGTCCACCCCGCCTCCGCATCCCGCGGCGGCCGTCACGGCGAGGGCGACGGCCCCCGCCTTCGCCGCCAGGAACGCCCGCAATCGGACCTCCAAACCAGGGTGGTCCTGTCGCGATACCCCCGTGATGACCGAAAGAACGCGCCACACACCCTCTCTGACAGGGTTATCCCATTTGAGTCAATTTGTACGACTAAGAGATCCCGAGTATCGGGTGGCCTGTTCCCCGTCGCGCGTCACCTCGAAATCGGCCGCGCCCTCGCCCCGCCAGGTGATCGAGACGCTTCCCGGATGACAGGCGTCGCCCTTCACCTGGTCGAGGGTCAGCACGAGCACGTCGCCCGATTCGCGCGCCGGGGTCAGGCGGCCGGAGCAGTGCAGGTCGGCGCCCCACCTCATCCCCGCCGGATCGCCCAGACGGATTTCGACAGGGAAGACCCGTCCGGCCGCCGGATAGCGGGCGACGCCCGTCCACGTGCCGTCGAAACGCCCGGATTCGCGGGCCGTCAGCACCCGCGCGACGCCCAGCACGAGGCCCAGCACGACGAGAACGGCGAGCGAGGCGACCACCGCGACCCGGCGTGCCCGACGCGGTCCACCGGCCCTGACGTGCTCCGCCCGATCACGCTCCGTCAGCCGGTCGTCCGTACCCGGCGCGGTCGCATCGGGCACGGTCGAATCAGGCGCGGCCGGATCGGGCGCGGCCGAATCAGGCACGGCCGGGCCCGCGTGTCCCTGACCGCGGTCGAGCAGCGCGCTCAGCACCTGTCCGGCGTCCGGCCGCTCGTCCGGATCCGCGGCCAGGCACGCCACGACGAGGTCTTTGAGCAGGCCGGAGAGGGGCCCGAGGTCGGGCCTGCCGTACAGGATGCGGGCCATGACGGCCGCATGCGTGTCACCGGTGTAGGCGTGCCGGCCGCTCGACGCGTAGACGAGTGTGAGCGCCCAGCAGAACATGTCCGCCGCCGGCCCGGCCGGCCGCCCTTCGAGCTGCTCCGGAGCGATGTAGGCCGGGGTGCCGACGGGATGCCCGGTCGTCGCGGTGGCGTCGGCCAGGCGGGAGATGCCGAAGTCGACGACCCGCAGCCCGTCCGAGCCGAGGAGCACGTTGCCCGGCTTGAAGTCGCGGTGGACGACCCCCGCCCGGTGGATCGCGGCCAGCGCGGTGGCCGTTCCCACGGCGACCCGATCGAGGTCGCCGCCGGTCCGCGGGCCCGCCGCCCGCACGTGCTCGTGCAGGGACGGACCGTCGACGTACTCGCTCACGAGGTACGGCCGGTCGCCGTCCAGGTCGGCGTCGAGGACCTGGGCGGTGCAGAAGGGCGCGACCCTGCGCACGGCCTCGATCTCCCGGGCGAAGCCACGCCGGGCGGAGGCGTCGTCGAGCCGCGCGTGCAGGAGCTTCACGGCCACCGGCCCGCCCGACACGCCGGCGCCGAGGAAGACCACCCCCTGGCCGCCCGCGCCCAGGCGGCCGTTCAGGCGGTAGTTTCCGAGGCGCCGGGGATCCTCCGGACGCAGGGGGGAGACGTCGGGCATGGCGGCGTACGGCTGGCAGGCTCGGCCGGTCTGTAGACTCGGCTCAGCGGGCGCCGCCCCACAGCGCGGTCAGCGCGGTGGCGGCGAGGACCTTGACGCCGATCCCGATGGCCCGCTCGTCCACGTCGAACAGCGGCCGGTGGATGTCGACCTCGTCGACGGCCCCCGGCGGCCGGGTGCCCAGCCGGGCGAGCGCGCCGGGCACCGACTCGAGGTACCAGGAGAAGTCCTCGCCACCGAGGCTCTGCGGCGTCGGCACGGCCGCTCCGTCGCCGATGATCTGGGTGACCGCGTCGTGCAGCATCTGGATGCTGGTGGCCTCGTTCACCGTGGGCGGCGTGCCGCGCCGGTAGTCGATCTCGGCGTCCACGCCGTACGCGCCCGCGACCGAGTCGAGCAGTGTCTTGACCAGGTCGGGGGCCTGGTGCCAGGCCTCCTCGTCGAGCGACCTGACCGTGCCCTGGGCGACCCCGACGTCCGGGATCGCGTTGGCCACCGAGCCGGCCGAGATCTGGCCCCATACGAGGCTGAGGCTGGAGCGGGGGTCCACGCGACGCGACAGGGCGGCCGGCAACTCGGTGACGATCTTGCTGAGCGCGTAGACGAGGTCCACGGTCAGGTGCGGCCTTGCGGTGTGCCCGCCCGGACCCGCGACGCGGATGCGCAGGCTGTCGCACGACCCGGTGATCGGGCCGGTCCGCAGGCCGACGCGACCGACGTCGAGGCGCGGGTCGCAGTGCAGCGCGAAGATGCGGTCGACCTCGTTCAGGCCGCCGTCGCGCATGACCTCCAGCGCGCCGCCCGCGACCTCCTCACCCGGCTGGAAGATCAGCCGTACCCGGCCGGGGAGGGCTCCCGCGTCGGCCTGCGACGCCAGGAACAGCCCCGCGCCGAGGACGATCGCCGTGTGCACGTCATGACCGCAGGCGTGGCACGCGTTCGGGTTGGTGGAGCGGTAGGGAACGTCCTTCTCGTCCTCCATCGGCAGCGCGTCGATGTCCGCGCGCAGGGCGACCGTGGGACCCTCGTCCCGCCCGAAGTCCACCCACAGGCCGGTCCCGCGCGACAGCGGGTGCGGGGTGAGCCCGGCGTCCGTCAGCCGCTCAGCGATCTTCTCGGTCGTGCGATGCTCGCTGAAGGCGATCTCCGGGTGCGCGTGTACGTCGCGCCGGAACTCGATCAGCTCATCGTTGTGCTCGCGAAGGAATTCCGTCAGCTGCCCTGCCAGGTCGATGCTTCCCGGCACGGCCGCGTCCGGCGTTGCGAGCTTCGATGAGGTGCCCACGGGTCTTCCCTTCTCCGGCGAGCCGTCCCGCCACGGAGCACCGGATCGTCTATATGATCACAAAAAGTCATGAAAAAGCCCAAAGAGGGTCAAGCGGGCATGTCTCGCCACCACTGACCCTCCATTCACAATCCTTCCATGCCGCAGCCCTCCGATACGGCGGATTGCCCAGTATTTACGCCAGACTCCGCACGTATTCAGAACTGAGGCGCTGTTACCGGACATATCAGGCCTACCCCATCAGGTCGCCGATTGCCCGATCTCGCGGTTGGGGTTCGAGGTGACGAACCTGTCCTCGGCGAGCTCGATGACCGTGGCGTCGACCACGTCCTGGAGGGTCCCTCCGTCGGCGAGGATCGCCCGCTGGCGCTCGGATGAGCTCCCCTGCTCCAGCACCTCCGTCACGACCGCCAGTTCGTCGGCGCAGCCGAGCCGCTCGGCGACCGGTTCGAGTTCCCGCTGGAGTTCATACAATACGTCGCGCACCGGCGCCGTGGATCCATGGTCGTCGGTGATGACGTCCGCGTCGAGGCCGTACCGCGTGGCGCGCCACTTGTTGTCGCGCACCACCCACGCGGCCGGATGCGGCAGTTTGTAACCCCGGTCGAGCTGCTGGTCGAACTGCTGGACGAGGCACTGGGACAAGGCGGCCACCATCCCCACCTCGCGCGGCGTCGGGATGCCGTCGAACATCCGGATCTCGATCGTGCCGAAGTCGGGATGCGGCCGGATGTCCCACCACACCTCCTTTATGCTGCGGATCGTGCCAGCCCGCAGCAGCGTGTCCATGTACTCCTCGAACTCCGCCCAGTCGGCCAGCAGGTGCGGCGGGCCCGCCGTGGGCAGCGAGCCGAAGACGATGGCCCGGCTCGACGCCAGTCCGGTGTCCTGCCCGCCCCAGTAGGGGCTGGAGGAGGTGAGCGCGAGGAAGTGCGGCAGGTACGCCGCGAGGGCGTTGACGATCGGAATGACCTTGTCCCGCTCCTTGACGCCCACGTGGACGTGCACACCGAACGTCTGGATCCGCCAGGCGAGCCACTGCATCTCCTCGACCAGCTCCACATAGCGCTGGTTGGGCGCGTAGACCGCGTCGCGCCAGTCGCTGATCGCGTGGGTCCCCGTGCAGGCGAGCGCGATGCCGCGCGGCTCGACGGCCTCGGTCAGCCGCCCGATGCTCTTCCTCAGGTCCTGCACCGCCTCCGCCACGGTGTGACAGACATCGGTGACGATCTCGATCTGCGACTGCATGAGCTCGTGCATGGCCTTGGGCCGCTGGCCCTCGCTGAGGTCGGGAACCGCGGCGAGCACCTCCTTGGCGTCCTGACGGAGATGACGCGTGTGCCTGTCGACGAGCTGAAGCTCCCACTCGACGCCGAGCGTCGCGCCACGCGAGGGATTGAAGTCGATCGCCAAAGCCTGCCTCCATCACGTTCGGTCCCCCGTGACACTCAGGTCACATCGGACATGGTCGTTTCCCGGTCAGCCCTACCCCTCATCCATCCCCGCACGCCGACGGCCCCGAGCACCAGTGCCAGGACGATGTTCACCGCGATGAGCACGCCGTGGACGACATAGAAGGACGTTTCGTGCCCGTCGGCGAGGTTGAAGCCGAGGTTGATCCACTCGAAGATCATGAAAGCGGCGAGTGCCACGAGAAAAATCGATACGCGCCTTGTCATGACTCACAGTATCGGCGGCCTCCCGCGTGGCCCTGTGGCTTATGGGGCATATGTCGCTTCATGCGAAGGCAGTCGAGGCTAGGCTGAGCCATCTATGCGGACGAACCATCGGGTCCTTGCCGCGACCGCGACGACGGCGGGGGTGCTGGCGACGGCGCTGCTCGGCACCCCTCCCGCCGCGGGCGCGCGGGCCGTACCGGAACTGGCGTCGCGGGCGACCGGCACGGCCGTGACCGGGAACGGCACGGGGAACGGCACCATCGGCGGGGACCTGCTCGCCGGCCACGGGATCATCGCACCCGCCGGGGTCAAACCCCCGCCCAAGACCGAGGCCTCGTCGTACGTGATCGCCGACGCCGACACCGGCCAGGTGCTCGCGGCCAAGGACCCGCACGGGCGGTACCTGCCCGCCAGCACGCTCAAGACCCTGACGGCCGTGACGCTGATCCCCAGGCTCGACAAGAACCGCAAGGTCAAGCCGAGCGAGGAGGCCTGCAACGTGGAGGGCAGCGCCGTCGGCATCGTCCCTGAGCCGATCTACAAGGTCGACGACCTCATGCGGGCGCTCCTCATGGTCTCCGGCAACGACGCGGCGGTCGCGCTCGCCGAGGCGAACGGCGGCCTGAAAAAAACGCTCGCGGACATGAACAAGGAAGCCCACAGGCTCCAGGCGAACGACACGGTGGCCAAGACGCCGAACGGCCTGGACGCCCCCGGCCAGCGCAGCTCGGCCTACGATCTCGCCCTGATCGCGCGGGCCGGGCTGGCGCTCCCCGACTTCCGTGAGTACATCAGCACGAAGGTCGCGAAGTTCCCCGCGCCCAAGGACGACCCCAAGAAGAAAAAGAAGAAGCGCCGCGACGATTCCGACGCCAGCGAGTCACCCCGGCCCGCCTACTACGAGATGGCCAACCACAACCGGCTCCTGGGCCGCTACAAGGGCATGCTCGGCGTCAAGAACGGCTGGACCTCCAAGGCCCTGGGCAGCTTCGTGGGCGCGGCCAAGCGCGACGGTCACACGGTCATCGTCGTGATCATGCATCACCCCGGCGGTTTCTGGGAGGAGGTCTCCAAGCTTCTCGACTGGGGCTTCGCCGCGAGAGGCAAGGCGGCCCCGGTGGGCCGGCTGGTCGGGCCCGTGCCCGACCCCACGCCCTCGTCCTCCCCCCTGGCCGTGAGGCCCTCCCCGTCGGCGAGCGCGGACGGAGTGGGCGCGGCCCGGGCACGCGGGGAGGACCCCGCCTCGAAGGGCTCGGGCCCGACCACTCCCCTGCTGATCGGCGGCGGCGCCCTCGTGGTCCTCGCCCTCGGCGCGTACGGCCTGCGCCGGCGCCGTAAGACCACCGGCGACACCGCCGACTAGACAGCGCCATCAGACGGCGCCATCAGACGGCGGGAGGGGCGGGGATGGCGTGCTCGGCGGCGCGGCTGACCTCCTCCCAGCGGGCCCAGGTCTCCATCCGCCGGCGTGAGACGTCGAAGGCCAGGTCGTAGGCCGTGCCGCCCAGCAGCAGCCGCAGCGGCGGCTCGTCGCTGCCGACGAGCCGCAGCACGGCCTCGGCGGCCAGCCGGGGGTCGCTGTCCACCGACCCCTCGGCCCACTGCTTCTCGAGCTCCGCCCGCAGGGGTGCGTAGCCGGGGATCGGCGTGGTCGCGGTCATGCCGCTGTAGAGATCGGTCCAGTAGCCGCCGGGCTCGACGATGGTGAGCCTGACCCCGAACCGCGCGGCCTCCATCGCCAGGGCCTCGCTCATGCCCTCCAAAGCGAACTTGCTCGCGCTGTACAGCCCCGTGGTGGGGAAGCCGCCGAGCGCTCCGATGCTGGAGATCTGCACGATGTGCCCGGACCCCTGGGCGCGCAGCCAGGGCAGGACGGCCTGACTGACCCACAACGCGCCGAAGAAGTTGGTCTCCATCTGGGCCCGGGCCTCGGCTTCGGTGAACTCCTCGATCATCCCCATGGACATGATCCCGGCGTTGTTCACCACGACATCGAGCCGGCCGAAGTGTTCGGCCGCCCGGGCGACCGCGGCGAAGACCGCCGCGCGGTCGGTGACGTCCAGAGGGAGCACGAGCAGCCTGTCCTCGTGTTCGGCGGTCAGGTCCTCCAGTGGCGCGACGGTCCGGGTCGCGGCCACCACCCGGTCGCCGTTGCCGAGCGCGGCCCGGGTGAACGCCCGGCCGAGGCCCCGCCCCGCACCGGTGATGAACCAGACCCGTCCCGAATCGGCGGTCGTCGTATGCATGGCGGCTCCAATCGGGTTGCCATTACTAAACGAGACGTCTCGTCTCGCTTTGTGCGGCAATCATGGCGTCGGCGACGTGCCTATGTCAAGACGGATCGTCTCGTCTCGTTTTTGGTAGGTTCGGCGGCATGACGGCACAGCACGGGACGACCCCCGGCACGAGACGCCGCAGCGAGGCGTCACGACGGGCCATCCTCACCGCGGCGTTCGAACTCGTCGGCGAGGTCGGCTACGCGAAGCTGAGCATCGAGGGGATCGCCGCCCGGGCCGGGGTCGGCAAGCAGACCATCTACCGCTGGTGGCCCTCCAAGGGAGCGGTGCTCTTCGACGCGTTCCTCATGCTCACCGAGGGCGAGGGAGATTCGCCGGCGCTGCCCGACACCGGCGACCTGGAGGCCGACCTGAAGACGGTCCTGCGCGCCACGGTCGCCGAGCTGAACGACCCGCGGTACGACGAGCCGATGCGCGCGCTCAACACGGAGATCCTGCACGACCCCGAGCTCGCCGCGGCCTACGCCGAACGACTCGACGGGCCGATGAAGGAGCTGAAGAAGCAGCGGCTGCGCAGCGCGCAGCGGGCCGGGCAGTTGTCCGGCGACCTCGACCTGGACGTCGCGATCGAGATGCTGTGGGGACCGCTGCTCAACCGGTGGCTCCAGCGCGGCGGCCCGCTCACTCCCCAGTACGCCGACGCGGTCGTGGAGACCGCGCTCAACGGGTTGCGCCCGCGATAGAGGCGCGCGGTCAGGCGGGACCGGTCGTGGGGGTGGTCGCCGGCGACGGAAGCGGGGTGGGCTCCGGCGGCGGGCCGAGCATGGCCGTCGCCGTCCACGCGGCGGCGTAGAGGATCACCCGGGCCGACAGGTTGATCCACAGCAGCAGTCCCACAACCACCGCGAACGTGCCGTACACCGGATTGCGCAGGGTGCCGGACAGGATCAGCGCCGCGAGCTGCTTCAGCACCCCGAAGCCGACCGCGCCCAGCAGCGCGCCCTTGAGCACGACCAGGAACGGCTGTGACGGCTTGGCCAGCCAGCCGAGGATGACCAGGAAGAGCAGCAGGTCGGCGACGAGGCTCGCGGCGACCCCGGCGGCCCAGACCCCGAATCCGGCCAGTGGTGAGGAGCCCAGGCCGAGCCAGCCGGCGACCGTGCTCGTGGCCCCGGTGGCGAACCCGCTCGCGATCGCCGAGACCAGCATGGCCAGGCCCATGAGCACGAGCGCGACGAGGTCGCGGAGCTTGCCGACGAAGTAGTTGAGCGGCGGCTCGCAGGTCATCCAGATGGTGCGCAGGGCCCCGCGCAGGGCGTCCATCGCGCCCAGCCCTGCGTAAAGCAGGCCGAGCAGGCCGATCAGCCCGGCCCGGGCGCGGGCCCCGGCGAGCTGGTCGATGTGGAGCTGCCCGGCGAGTCCTGGCAGCTGGCTGTTGATCGCCTCGGTGAGCGTGGCGAGCGCATCCGGGCGGATCGTCACGACGTAGCCGAACAGGGCGAACGCCAGCGCGATCAGCGGGAAGAACGACAGGAACGCGAAGTAGGTGAAGGCGCCCGCCAGCCGGTCCCCCGCCTGCACCTGGTAGCGCTGCACCGTCCGGATGAGGTGGTCGAGCCAGGGGAAGCGGATCCGGTCGCGCTCGACCCGCATCCGGCCCCATGCCCTGACCTCGTCGACACGCCGCGTGACCCGGTCGACCACAGCCATCCCCATCGGCATGGTGTACCCGGAGAAGACGTGTCGATGCCTGCCGCGAACGCGACCTCACGGCCTCGCCGCGGCGGGCTCCGAGACCGGCGCGGCCGTGCGGTGACCACTACCCTCGGCTCAGGCGCGCTTCAGTCGATGCGCGGCGCGGGGAGAAGACCGAGGCGCTCGCGGACCTGCTCCATCGTCTCGCGGGCCACCGCGCGGGCGCGGGCGGCGCCCGCGACCAGCATCCGGTCGAGCTCGGCCTCGTCGGCCAGCAGCTTCTCCGTACGCTCCCTGATCGGGGAGAACGTCTCGATGACCGCCTCGGCGACCTCCTTCTTGAAGGTGCCGTAGCCCTGACCGGCGAACCGCGTCTCCAGCTCGGGGATCGGCGTGCCGGTCAGCGCGGACAGGATCCGCAGCAGGTTGGTGACGCCCGGCTTGTTCTCCTCGTCGGCGACGACATCGCTGCCGGTGTCGGTCACCGCGCGCATGATCTTCTTGCGCAGGGCGTTCGGCTCCTCCAGCACGTCGAGGATGCCCTGCGGGCTCGACGACGACTTGGACATCTTCGCGGTCGGGTCCTGAAGGTCGGTGATCTTCTCGACCTCCTTGAGGATGTACGGGCTCGGCACCTTGAACGTCTGGCCGTAGCGGCTGTTGAAGCGCTGGGCGAGGTCGCGGCTGAGCTCCAGGTGCTGCTTCTGGTCCACCCCGACAGGCACCTGGTCGGCCTGATAGATCAGGATGTCGGCCGCCTGGAGGATCGGGTAGGTGAACAGGCCGACGCTGGCCGAGCTCTCGCCGTACCGCGCGGACTTGTCCTTGAACTGGGTCATCCGCCCGGCCTCGCCCATGCCGGTCTGGCAGATGAGATACCAGGCGAGCTCGCTGTGCTCGCGCACCTGGCTCTGCGCGAAGACCGCGGCGCGCTCCGGGTCGAGCCCCGCGCCGAACAGCTGGGCGGCGGCGACCCTGGTGCGCCGGCGCAGCTCCTCGGGCTTGGGTGCGACGGTCAGCGCGTGCAGGTCGGCGATGAAGAAGAATGCCTCATGGGTGTCCTGCAGCGCGACGTACTGACGGATGGCGCCGAGATAGTTGCCCAGGTGAAACGAGTCGGCGGTGGGCTGTATACCGGACAGCACGCGAGCAAGAGCCATACGGCAATTCTGTCAGCAGTCGCGGGCTGCCCGTGACAGACGCGGCGGGACGGACGGCTCGCCCCGGCGAGAGGGATCTGTCCGGGCAAGCGGCATGAGAACCCCGCGCGGGTGTCTCGCGACGCCCCGCCGAAGGGCCGCCGCGCAGACATGCCCTCGGCGCACGCCGCCACTCAGCCGGTCGCCACTCAGACGGTCGCCACTCAGCCGGTCGCCGCTCAGCCGGTCGCCGCGGTGGCCGCGTCTTCCGGGGGATTGCGGGTGACGCGGACGCGGGAGACGCGGCGGCCGTCCATCTCCGTCACGGTCAGCGTGACGCCCGGCGCCTCGGCGACCTCGCCGCGCTGGGGCAGGTGGCCGAGGAAGGCCATGACGTAACCGCCCAGCGTCTCGTACGGCCCGCTGGGCAGCCGCACGCCCGTCTGCGCGTGGAACTCGTCCAGGTTGACCAGCCCCTCGACCTCCACGTCACCGGCGATCACGCGTACGGCGTCGCCGCTCTCGTCGTACTCGTCGCGGATGTCGCCCACGAGCTCCTCGACCAGGTCCTCCAGCGTCACGATGCCGTCGGTGCCGCCGTACTCGTCCACGACGATGGCGAGATGGTGGCCCTCGTCGCGCATCTCGGCCAAGGTGGCGAGGACCCGCTTGCTCGCCGGAACGAGCTTGACCGGGCGGATCGGCACGACCTCGCTGATCGGCTCCAGCCGCCCTGTGCGTACCGGGTCGAGCAGGTCCCGCACGTGGACGAAGCCGATGACGTCGTCATAAGAGTCGCGGTAGACGGGGAACCGGGAGTGCGGCATGGCCGCGGCGAGCACGGCCGCCTCGGCGAGCGGGGTGTCCGCCGCCATGAACTCGACCTCCGTGCGGGGCAGCATGACCTCCCTGAGCTGCCGCTTGCCGGCCGCGAACACCTCGGCGATCACGTCGCGCTCGTCCTGGGTGAGCTCCGTGTGGCCCACCACCATGTCACGCAGTTCCTCGGTGGTCATGGCCGCCCTGTCGGCGGAGGGGTTGCCGCCGAGCAGCCGCACGATGCCGTTGGTCGACCTGGACAGCAGCCAGATCACCGGCCTCGACAGCGTCGCGATCCGGTCGAGCAGCGGGGCGGTCATGAGCGACAGGCTCTCCGCCCGCTGCCGGCCGAGCCGCTTGGGAGCCAGCTCGCCGAGCACCAGGGTCACGTACGAGATGGCCAGCGTGACGGCCACGAACGCGACGGGCGCGGCCACGCTCGGCCGCAGGCCCCACTGCTCCAGCACCGGGGCGAACCGCGGGCCCAGCGCGTCGGCGCCGAGCGCGGCCGACAGCACGGTGGCCACGGTCACCCCGACCTGGATGGCCGACAGGAAGCGGTTCGGGTCGCGGGCTAGCTTCTGCACCCGCGCGCCGCGGCGTCCCTCGTCGCGGCTCAGGCGGCGGATCTGGCTCTCCCGCAGCGAGACCATCGCCATCTCGGCCGCGGCGAAGAATCCGCCGATCAGGATGAATATCAGGACCAGGGCGATGGTCACCGCGACGTTGCTCACGTCATCTGTCCGTTCGGGTGTCAGGCAGGCCAGGCCGGTCGTCGCAATCCCCCTGCGACTCGCTGAGATTGCGGCACTGGTGGCATTTAACCCGCTCCTCATGGGAAGCGCGTAAGCTAGGCCTCGTACATACATAATTCAACAGTTTTGAACAGGAGCAAACAGTGAAGCTGCTGGTTACTGGTGGAGCCGGGTACATCGGCAGCGTCGTGGCGGCGCAACTGCTGGAGGAGGGGCACGAGGTCACGGTGCTCGACGACCTGTCGACCGGGCACGCCGACGCGGTTCCGTCCGGGGCGTCGTTCGTGCAGGCGTCGGTCACCGAGGCGGGCGGCGTGCTGTCCGAGGGGTTCGACGCCGTGCTGCACTTCGCGGCCAAGTCGCTGGTGGGCGAGTCGGTCGAGAAGCCGGGGCTGTACTGGTCGCACAATCTCGGCGGCACGCTGGCGCTGCTCGACGCCATGCGGCAGGCCGGGGTGCACCGGATCGTGTTCTCCTCCACCGCCGCCACGTACGGCGAGCCGGAGCGCACACCCATCCTGGAGACCGACCCGACCCGCCCGGGCAACCCCTACGGCGCGTCCAAGCTCGCCGTGGACACCGCGCTCACCGCCTTCGCCCGGCTGTACGGCCTGGGCGCGGTCAGCCTGCGCTACTTCAACGTGGCCGGGGCCTACGGCGAGTTCCGCGAGCGGCACATGGTGGAGACCCATCTGATCCCCAACATCCTGAAGGTGGCCCTGGGCGAACGCGAGTCGGTCAGCGTCTTCGGCACCGACTACCCCACTCCGGACGGCACCTGCGTCCGCGACTACGTCCACGTCGCCGACCTCGCCCGCGCGCACCTGCTCGCCCTGGACGCCTGCACCCCGGGCGAGCACCGGATCTACAACCTCGGCAGCGGCACGGGCTTCTCCGTCAAGGAGGTCGTGGACGTCTGCCGCGAGGTGACCGGGCACCCCATCCCGACCACCGTCGCGCCGCGCCGTCCCGGCGATCCGGCCGTCCTGGTGGCGTCGTCGGAGAAGATCCGGCGGGAGCTCGGCTGGAAGCCGGTCCACACCACGCTGCGTGACATGGTCGCCGACGCCTGGACCGCCGGCACGGAGTCCGCCTGACTTCGAACCCGCCGGGCCCCCTACCCGCCGTGACCTGACGCCGGTGTGAACGGGCGGCCCGGCAGGTGCGGCATCGCCAGGTCAGGCGCGGCGCAGGGCCACCCGCACGCTCGCCTTGTTGTTGGCCGGGCGGCGGTCGCCGTAGCGGCGCGAGTAGACGGTGGCCATCGTCGCCACGGCGTGCGAGGCCCGCGACGGCACCCGGAACACGAGTTCGAGCAGCCCGCGCGACCCCGACCTGATCGGCGGCAGCGAGCACCCCACGAACTGGCGGTTCCCCCGGCAGCGCCCGCCCCTGGCGGACAAAAGCCGGGCCTCGCGCGGCTGGAAGAACACGTAGGCGTCCCGCACGACGCGCGGTCCCCGGTTGCGCACCTCCGCCCTGACCGAGAACCAGTTCCCCGGCCGGACGAACCTGGCCGAGGAGCGGAACCGCATCGCCAGGTCGGCCCCCTCGTCGACCCTGGTGACGGCCTCGGCCGTGTTGTCGGTGACGTCGCCGTCGAGCACCTCGGAGGTCAGGTCGGCCCGCGCCCGCAACGGGCCGTGCGCGCCCGGCGCGATCACCCCCGTGATCGTCATGTCGCCCGAACCGCCGGCCAGGACGTCGTCGGACGAGCGGCAGACGACCTGGTTGCGCGCCCGGCCGGGCTCGCACTCCGCCACACCGACGTTGACGACCTGGAAGTCCTTGGGCAGCCTGACCCGCAGCGTCGGCAGCACGGCGTCCCCCGGGCCCTTGTTGTGCACGGTGACGTGATAGGTCAGCGGCTGCCCCGGCTGCGCCACCTTCGGCGAGGCGCTGATGGCGACCGCGAGGTCGGCCGTGCCCCACGGATTCTCCAACGGTTCCTTCACCGGCACCGGGCGGGGCGCCTCCCCGGTGAAGGCGAGCGCCGGTTGCGGCACTCCGGCGACGAACACACAGACCAAACCCGTGACGACCCTACGACCCACTGCCGCTCCCCCGAACGCTTGAGATCAATTCAACCGTGCCGGGCGGGCCCCGCGCACCGTCCGACACGCCGCGCGGAGCGTCGCCGAACCGCCGTCCCGCCCCGTCTCACGCCCGTCCCACGCTCGTCTCAGGCCGCGACGAGGTCCTGTTGCGGCGCCGGCCTGTCGAGCCGCACGCCACCCCGGGGCAGCAGGGCGAGCGCGAGGAGGGCGACGACCGCGCCCACGACCCCCAGCCAGGGGATGACGGTCGCGGTCGCGGCGGCGTGGGCCGCGGGCAGACCGTGCACGGGCGCCTCCCGCGTCACCACCGACGTGTACGCCGTGCCCGCGACCGCCAGCGCGACCGAGCCGCCGATCTGTCGGAAGAACGTCAGGTTCGCGCTGGCCGTGCCGATGTAACGCGGCGGTACGGCGGTCTGGATCGCCACGGTGAGACCGGACAGCATGGGCCCCATTCCGAGGCCGATCAACGCCATCCAGGTGACGAGCAGCGGGGTCGAGGTGCCGGCCTCGAGGTTCGCGCACAGCGCCGTACCCGCGACGAGGAAGAACGGCGCGATCACCAGCCAGGGCTTGTATCGGCGGGTACGCGAGATGAGGGCGCCGGTCACCGCGCTGCCCACGACCATCGCGAGCATCAGCGGGTAGATGTGCAGCCCCGACGAGGTCGCGCTCAGGCCGTGCGCCTCCTGGAAGTAGCGCGGCAGGAACACCACCCCGGCGTACATGCAGAACGCCGTGAAGAACGACGCGACGTTGACCAGCGAGTACGTGCCGTTCGCGAACAGGTGGAGCGGCACGATCGGCTCCGCGGCCCGCCGCTCGACGAGGACGAACACCACCAGCAGCGCGAGCGCCGCGCCGATCGGCCCGGCCACCGGCCCGCTCGTCCAGGTGTGGCCGTCGATCCCCTTCTCGGTCAGGCCGACGAGCAGGGCGCTGATCGCGGCGCTGAAGACGGCGATGCCGAGATAGTCGGGCCGCGCCCCACCGTGCCCCGGACGGTGCGGCAGCCGCCACACGATGATGGCCACGAGGACGGCGCCGATCGGGACGTTCACGTAGAAGGCCCAGCGCCAGCTCGCGTGGTCGGTGAACAGGCCGCCGAGGAACGGGCCCGCGATGTAACTCAACGCCATCACACCGCCGAGGGCGCCCTGCACCCGCCCGCTGCGCTCCGGCGGGAACAGGTCGATCACCAGCGCCAGCGACAGCGGCAGCAGCGCGCCCGCGCCGAGCCCCTGCACGCCGCGGAAGGCGATGAGCTGCCCCATGCTCTGCGCGACCCCGGACAGGATCGAGCCGAGCAGGAACAGGACCACCCCTACCAGCAGGAGCGGCTTTCGCCCGTACGCGTCGGAGAGCCGGCCGTAGAGCGGGACCGTGACGGTCGAGGTGAGGAGATAGGCGGTCACCACCCAGGTGTAGAGGCCGGTGCCGCCCAGTTCGGCGGTGATCCGTGGCAGTGCGGTGCCGACGATCGTCTGGTCGAGCATCGCCAGGAACATGCCGCCGAGCACGGCGAACAGAAGGAGTCCGTTTCTGGATCGCATATGTCGAAGGTGACATGTAAGAGCAGACATGTCAATCCAGAGGTATAGTGACGGGCATGTCCCTGCGGATCGCTCTTCTCGGCCTGCTCCAGGCCTACGGCTCGGCGAGCGGCTACGACCTGGCCAAACGCTTCGAGAGGTCGGTGGCCCACGTCTGGCAGGCCGGGCACAGCCAGATCTATCCCGAGCTGGCGAAGATGGCCGCCGACGCCCTGGTGACGGTGGAGGCGGAGGGCGTACGGGGGCGCAAGACCTACTCGATCACCCCGGAGGGCCACGCGGAGTTGCGCGCCTGGCTGCTCGGACACGACCCCACGGGTCCGGCGCGCAGCGAGATGGCGCTGCAGGCGTTCCTCGTCCCGCTGCTCGGGCGCGAGGAGGCGCTGGTCGTCCTCAGGCGGATGCGCGAGCACGGGGAACGCAAGCTCGCCGAGTTGGAGGCCCTCCGGGCCGCCAAGCACGCGTCGTCCGTCCCCACGGGGACGGGCAGAGTCAGGTTCGGCGACCTCGCCCTGGATCTCGGCATCCGGCAGACCCGCACGGCACTCGAGTGGGCCGACGACGCGATCGCCGAGATCGAACGTCAGACCTGACTCTCGCGCCCTGACTCTCGCGCCCTGACTCTCGCCGCCCGGCCGCGTCACGACCGCGACGAGGGCCGCCGGAATCAGCAGCGCCGGAATCAGCAGGGCGCGGCAGGGAAACCCGGAGCGCCCAGGCCGACAGAGACCGGCGGGGGGCTCAGCGGCGGGGTTCGGCGGCGGGGCGGGGCTCAGTCGCGGAGCTGGGCGGCAGCGCTCGGAGGCAAGCCTGGGGGGCGGGGTTCGGCGGCGGGCTCAACGGCAGGCGAGCTTGGGCGGAGTGTCCCGCTCGGGGTCGAAGTCGACGTTGCCGAAGTGCTTGCGCAGCAGGTTTTGCATCGTGCCGTCGTCGTACATGCGGCTGATCGCGTCCTCCACCGCCCGGCAGGTCCGCGTGTCCTTACTGGGCAGGCCGACGGCATAGCGCTGATCGGTCAGCCGCAGGCCGAGCACCGACAGCTTCAGGCTCGCCACCCGATTGGCGAAACCGGCGATGATGAGGTCGTCGCCCGGGACGGCGTCGACTTCGCCTCGCGTCAGCAGGTTCATGCACTGGGCGTAGTCGCCCACCGGGAACTGCTCGACGTCCACCTTGCCGGCGACGAACCGGGCGGTGGTGCTGCCGGCGGGCGCGCACATCCGGCGCCCGGCCAGGTCCTTCAGCTTCTTGATCCGCGAACCGGCGAGCACCAGCAGGTCGGCGTGCGCCGTGTAGTACGGCCCGGCGAAGGTGACGGCGTCGTCGCGGTTGTCGTCGTAGGAGTACGTCGCCACGACCATGTCCACCTCGCGGTCGGTGAGCGCGCGCACACGGTCGTTGACGCCGACCCTGCGGAAGGTGATCCCTGTCGCCGGGACATTGAGGCTCCTCGCGATGGACGTCGCGACGTCCACATCGAACCCGCTGAACCCGCTCGCCTGCTCCAGACCGACCCCGGGCACGTCCCACCGCACGCCGATCGTCAGCCGCTTTGTCCGCAGCGCCTTCTCGTACACGGAGGCGTACGTCGTCGTCGACCGCGGGGAGCGCCCCGATGAGACGACGTCGCCGGTGCCGCCGTCCGCGGGCGCGCCACCGAACGGGAAACCGGTTTTGGTGGCGATGATCGCGCCCGCGGCGGCCAGGACGGCGAGCACGGCGGCGAGCACGCCGACGAGAGGACCCTTCCGGCGGCGCCGCACCGGGCTCGGCCCGGACCCCGACGGCACATGCCCCGCCCCAGCGTGATCAGGCCCAGACCCCGACTGCACATGCCCCGCCCCACCGTGACCGGCAACACCGGGGCCGGCCACACCCTGCCCTGGCCCGGGCCCCGCCACACCCTGCCCTGGCCCGGGCCCCGCCACACCCTGCCCTGGCCCGGGCCCCGCCACACCCTGCCCTGGCCCGGGCCCCGCCACACCCTGCCCTGGCCCGGGCCCCGCCAGACCCTGGCCGGGCATACCGTGCCCCGCCGCATCCTGCCGAGGCGCCCCGGGCCCCCGGACGCCGGTGCGGGTCGCATGGGCCCTTACGGCGCCGTGACCGCCGTGGCCGGCACCGTGGAAAGGAACCCCACCGGACCTCGGATCGGTGGGGCCGGAGGACGACGATGCCGCCCGGGACACCCCGGTCGGCGCCTCGTTTCCGGTCTGCCCGGCTGTCCCGGTCAGAGCCCCGGTCCCGGTTGCCATGCCGGTTCCTGTGCCGGTTCCGGTGCCTCCACGCGTCCCGCCCGCCGCCCCGGCGCCTCCACCGGTCCCGGTTCCCATGCCGGTTCCGGTTGCCATGCCGCTCCCGGTGCTCGCGTCACCGGTGCGCGAGAGGCCCTCGCCCGGCATCCCGACACGGCGCGGACCCGTGCGGGTGAGTCGCGTGGCGTCCGGGTCGGCCGCGTGCGCGGCGCCCTCCGACAGCACCACCGTCGACGCGTCGCCCGACGCCACGCGGCCCAGCAGGCGCAGCAGGATCTGGTCGGCGGTCGGCCGCTCGTCCGGCGACTTGCGCAGGCACGCCCGGACCACCCCGCCGAGCGGTTCCGGCAGCATCCCGGTGTCGATGTCGTGATTGAGGATGCGGTTGAGCACGACCGCGATCGAGTTCCCGCCGAACACGACGGTGCCGGTCGCGGCGTACGCGATCGTGGAGGCCCAGGAGAACACGTCGGCCGGGGGTCCGACCTTGCCACCGGAGATCTGTTCGGGCGCCATGTAGGCGGGTGTGCCGATCGCCCGGCTGGTGATCGTCGCGGTCGAGTCGAGGATGCGGGCGATGCCGAAATCCACCACCCGGGGGCCGTCCACGGCCAGCAGCACGTTGTCCGGCTTGAAGTCGCGGTGGACGATGCCCGCCTGGTGGATCGCGGTGAGCGCGGTGGCCGTGCCGACCGCCAGGCGCTCCAGATCCGCCCCGGTCAGCGGCCCGTTCTCCTCGACGGCCTCGCGCAACGACCGCCCGTCGATGAACTCGCTCGCGATGTACGGCGTGTCGCCTTCCAGGTCGGCCGCCAGGACCCGGACCGTGCAGAAGCTCGCCACCCGCTGGGCGGCGCGCAGTTCCCGTGCGAAGCGGGACCTGGCCGTCGCGTCGCCGGAGAACTTGACGTGCAGCAGCTTGACCGCCGCCCGCTCGCCAGCCTGATCCTGGCCGAAGTAGACCACGCCCTGCCCGCCCTCGCCGAGACGGCCGGACAGCACGAAGGGACCGAGCCTGGTCGGATCCCCCGGTTGCAACGGCGCGATCTGCGGCATCCCGTTCCCCACGATTCGGCAAAGTATCGGCCAGCAGAACTTTACGGCCCCCACGCAGCGGTTCCACGGCCCGATACAACGCCGTGACGTCAGGAAAGCGTGACAAAGCGACGAGCGGCCCCTACCGCGAGGTAACGGGAAAGGGGCCGCCCGGAACGTCTCCGGGGGCCCCTGCCGGGTGAAGCGGCGTTACAGCGCCATCTTCTTCTTGAGGTTCTCGTCGAGCGCCGCGAGGAAGTCCTGCGTGGTCAGCCACTCGGCGTCGCCGCCGACCAGGAGCGCGAGGTCCTTGGTCATCTGGCCGCCCTCGACGGTCTCGATGCAGACCTGCTCCAGCTTCTCGGCGAAGCCGATGACCTCGGGCTGGTTGTCGAGCTTGCCGCGGTGCTGCAGACCGCGGGTCCACGCGAAGATCGAGGCGATCGGGTTGGTGGACGTCGGCTTGCCCTGCTGGTGCTGGCGGTAGTGCCGGGTCACCGTGCCGTGCGCCGCCTCGGCCTCCACCGTGCGGCCGTCGGGGGTCATGAGCACGCTGGTCATGAGACCGAGCGAGCCGAAGCCCTGCGCCACCGTGTCCGACTGGACGTCGCCGTCGTAGTTCTTGCAGGCCCACACGTATCCGCCCTCCCACTTGAGAGAGGCGGCCACCATGTCGTCGATCAGGCGGTGTTCGTAGGTGATCCCGGCGGCCTCGAAGTCGGCCTTGAACTCGCTCTCGTACACCTCGGCGAAGATGTCCTTGAACCGGCCGTCGTAGGCCTTGAGGATCGTGTTCTTGGTCGACAGGTAGACCGGGTAGCCGCGGCTGAGGCCGTACCGCATGGAGGCGCGGGCGAAGTCGCGGATCGACTCGTCCAGGTTGTACATCGCCAGGGCGACGCCGGCGCCGGGGAAGTCGAAGACGTTGAGCTCGATCGGCTCGCTGCCGTCCTTCGGCGTGAACGTCAGCGTCAGCGTGCCCTCGCCGGGAATCTTCAGGTCGGTGGCGCGGTACTGGTCGCCGAAAGCGTGACGGCCGACGACGATCGGCTTGGTCCAGCCGGGCACGAGCCGCGGGATGTTCGACATGATGATCGGCTCGCGGAAGATGACGCCGCCGAGGATGTTACGGATCGTCCCGTTCGGGGACTTCCACATCTTCTTCAGGCCGAACTCCTCGACCCGGGCCTCGTCCGGCGTGATCGTCGCACACTTCACGCCCACGCCGTACTGCTTGATGGCGTTGGCGGCGTCGATCGTGACCTGGTCGTCGGTGGCGTCGCGGTGCTCAATGCCGAGGTCGTAGTACTTCAGGTCGACGTCGAGGTAGGGAAGGATCAGCTGGTCCTTGATGAACTGCCAGATGATCCGGGTCATCTCGTCGCCGTCGAGCTCGACGACCGGGCCCGCTACCTTGATCTTGGGCATGCGTGGGGTTCCCCTTCTGATTTAACTGGCCAGCACGTCCTTTTTGAGGCTTACTGGCCGTTGAGGCTATCGGACGGGTGTGGTAAGTCCGCGACGAGGTCGTGTCCCTACGAGTCGTGCAGCCGCAGCAGCATGAGCAGCGAGCCGATGACGAGCGCCGCGCCGAACGCCGCCAGCGTGAGCGCGTCCATCCGCCTGCTGCGCACCGCGAGCGCGCCCGCCCGCCGTTCGGAAACCGTCACCCGGACCAGGGATCCGGCGAGAAATCCGAATCCCATGATCGCACCGCCCGCTGGCGCCGGCACACCCAGGCCGATCGCGCACAGCCCGGCGGCGGCGACCACCGCCACCAGCAGGTACGGCCCCCAGGCCGTGCTCTCGCTCGTTCTCACATCTCTCCCAAGCCTGCCACTGCGATACGCGGCGCGTTCCTTCCT
Organism: Microbispora sp. NPDC088329; assembly: GCF_040685655.1. NCBI lineage: Bacteria > Bacillati > Actinomycetota > Actinomycetes > Streptosporangiales > Streptosporangiaceae > Microbispora > Microbispora sp. NPDC088329. The sequence goes on along the minus strand of NZ_JBFBIP010000005.1, from coordinate 150,237 downwards.
GGTGCCCTTCCCGCCGATCCTTGCCCCGGGCAAAGCTCGTCGGTCGCCGCACTGTCACCGCTCGTCGATGGGCACCCACTTCTGGTCGCGCTCGCCGATGTACTCGCTGTCCGGCCGGATCAGCCGGTTGTCGGCGTGTTGCTCGATCACATGGGCGGTCCACCCGGACATCCGGCTGACCGAGAACACGGGCGTGAACAGGTCCGTCGGAATACCGAGATAGTGGTAGACGGTCGCCGCGTAGAAGTCCACGTTCGGATACAGGTGCTTGTCCGCGAAGACGACCTCCTCCATCTCCCGGGACATCCGGAAGTAGGTGTCGTCACCCGATGCCTCGGCCAGCTCCTGCGACATCCGCCGCAGGTGTGTCGCCCGGGGGTCCTCCGTCTTGTAGACGCGGTGCCCGAATCCCATGATCTTCTCGCCCGCCGCCAGCTTCTCCCGTACGGCCTGCGCGACACCGCGTGGGTCCAGCGCTTCCAGCGTACGCATGACCTGCTCGTTCGCACCTCCGTGGAGGGGGCCCTTGAGGGTGCCGACGGCGGCCACGATCGCCGAGTGCATGTCGGACAGCGTCGCCGCGCACACGCGGGCGGCGAAGGTGGAGGCGTTCATCGTGTGGTCGGCGTGCAGCACCAGGCAGGTGTCGAAGATCTCGACTTCGCGCCGCTCGGGGCGGCGGCCGGTGATCTGCAGCAGGAAGTTCGCCGCGGTGCTCAGCTCGGGATCCGGCTCGGGGATGTCCGCTCCCGTCCTGGCCGCGTGGTAGCGGGCGACGAGGACCGGCTGCTGCGCCGTGAGCCTGGCGGCCTTGCGGCGGTTGGCGTCGGCGGCGTTGGACTCCTTGTCCGGGTCGTCGGCGCCGGCCAGCGAGACCAGCGTGCGCAGCGCCTCCATGGGCGCCTGCTTCGCGGCGATCTCCGAGATGTGGCTCTCGACGAGCGCGCCCAGCGTGCGGCCTTCGGTCAGTTCCGCGCCGTAGTCGGCGAGCTGCTCGCGGGTCGGCAGTGCGCCACGCTGGAGCAGGTGGGCCACCTCTTCGAAGGTGACATGGCCGGCGAGGTCGTGGATGTCGTATCCACGATAGAAGAGACGGCCGGCCCTGCCGTCGATGTCGCTGAGCGCTGTGGAGGCGGCGACGACGTCGGCGAGACCTTTGGCGGGCTTGTCCTCCCGGGGGGTTCCACCCCCCGAGTCCCCCGCGCTCGAGGAAGTCTGCTTCATAGTGTTTCCTCCGCTTATCTCCGCCCGAAGTCTACCCGTGAGCAGGTAAACCGCCCCTCAAAGGTCCAGACCAATTTCAGGTTTGATTCTGCTCGCGGCAAAGGCGATTCCCCCTCGCCACGGGTGGGTAAGCCGCAGCTATAGGGAAAGTAACGGCGGGCTACCTGGGGAGGAACTGCCGTGGAGGGGCCGTTCATTCGGATCGAGGACAGCGGCGAGGTGGTGCCGCTGCGCCCCGACGTCACCACGATCGGCCGCGGCCGAGGCGTGGACATCCGGCTGGCGGATCCGAGCGTGTCACGGCTGCACGCCGAATTCGTCCGTCGCGGGCCCTACCTGTACGTCGTGGACCTGGGCCTGTCGCGCAACGGCACACGGGTGAACGGCAGGCCGATCGCCAGGAGGGTGCTGGACGACGGTGATGTCGTCTCCTTCGGAGCCGCCCGGGCCCGGGTCGGCGGGATCCCGCGCGAGGACCTCGCCCCCGAGGTCGAGTTGCGCCGCGCCGCCGCGCCGGAGCTCACGCGCCGGGAGGTCGACGTGCTCACGTCGCTCTGTCGTCCCGCGTTGTCCGACGAGGCGTTCGTGGCGCCCGCGACGGCCCGGGAGATCGCCGACGACCTCGTCGTCACCGAGGCGGCGGTCAAGCAGCACCTGCTGCGGCTGTACCAGAAGTTCCGCATTCCGGAGGGCACCAACCGGCGCACCCGGCTCGCCAACGAGGTCGTCGCCCTCGGCCTGGTGCGGCCCACACCGGTCGTGCCGCCGCAGCGGGCTCCCGGACCGGCCGAGCCCGAACCACAGCCGCAGCCGCGCCCCGCGGGTCGCCGGGCCTCCTGACGCCACGCCGAGGTTCGGGGCCGTCCGAGCCTCGGCCGTGGAGTGGAGCGTTCCGAAACCCGGCGCCGCCGGGACGTTCTCCGCGGCATGCCCGTGTTCCGGCGGAGACGACCGATCCGGCGAAGCACCCCACCTGGCGATGCCCTGGTGGGGTGCCGGGCGCGCCCCGACTCGGCATGTCTTGAGCGACACCGTGTCGCGCCAGGTGCCTGATGGGGGCGGCAGTGCCGCGCCCTCCGGCCGGCATGCCCGGACCGGGCAGGCGCGGCGAAGAGCGCCGCCCCCGCCGATCGTCGTCATGCCTCAGCGAATCACTCGTGCCAGCGCCTCGAGGAATGCCTGCGGATTCCGCACCGCCACCCGATAATGCTCGCCGCCCCGCCCGCCGAGCTCGACGGCCAGCATCCCCATCGGGACGTCGTACCCGCCGCCCAGCAGGCGGGGTCTGCGGCCCGTGGCCGGCGGCTGGAGCATGATGTCGGCGACGGGCACCGTGTGACGCCCCACCCGCAATGTCCGGGACGTCAGAATGATCGCCCGCGATGCTCAGCCCGCTCGTGTCGGCGCCCTGCAGGACGACGGCCAGCGCGAGATCGGTGGAGTCGACATTCGGGAGGACGGCCATCGTGAATTTCGGACCGGCGGTGTCAACGTCTGCCACTCGCACAACCGGACCACGTTCACGATCCCGCAATTCTTCCCCTCCCACGGGCCGTAGGTAGGTGTAGTGACGTTCTCCCGGTCTTATACCGAGGCTGCGATCCTCCCTACGCAGAGCGCGCCTGTTCTGGACGAGTTCCGCGGTGACTCCACCCACCCTCAGCTGCGTTTGGGAATCGAGGGCGATGTACCCGCTTTTCAGCACGTCGGGATGGGAAATTGACGCCTCCGGCAACCCTTCGGCGCAGAGCGTAGCCTCCCGAGGAAAGCTCATAATCCTGAGAGACACCTCTCCGTATGAGCCAGCCCTACCCGCCAGGAGATGAAAGAGATCTCGCCGCTCATGGCGGTGAGCGGGTTTTTGCGATACAAGCTCGAACATGAAACCCGACATGTCACCTCACCGTTCCACAGGCACAGGGAGTTGATTGGCGCTGGGCAGAAGCTCGGCGATCAGCTCCCAGACGCGCGGGACCTCGATGAAAACCAGCCGGAGCTCTCTGACGGGCGTGACCGTCCCGGGCAGGATCGGCTCGGCGGGACGCTCACGTAGCCAGTAGCCGAGGGGACCGCAGCCCAGCACCGTGATGCCGCGGATGTCGGTGCCCTTGCCTTCCCGGTTGTTCCATGCCGCAGTCATCCGCCAGTTGCCGTTGAGGTGCAACAACAGGTGAGTGAAGACCGTCGGTTCGGGATCGGCGAGCCCACCCTCTGCGGCCAGCACCGCACGCAAGTGCTCGGCGGCCTCCCCCACGTCGTCGGTGCCCACTTCGGCGAGCGTCACGAACCCGGCGTCCATGACCCCGATCGTCGTGGTGACGACCGGAGCCACGGGCGGCTTGGCCTCCCTGTCGCGCAGGCCCACGGTCCGCGCCAGCGACCACACCAACGTGCTCAGGCCGGTACGGACGTACTCCGACTCGATCTCACCCGGCCACCCCTCGTACACATAACAGGCGTCATTGCCGATGACCGCACCGTGGTTCGTCACTCCCTGGCCGCCGGTCATCTCGATTTGGACGAGCACGATCGGCTCGGCAAGGACGTTCGCCAGGTCAGCGAGCTCGGGAATAACGGCATTGTCCTCATTGATCAGGCCAGCGGCCTGCAACTCGTTCCGAGCATCGATCAAATCGGCTGTGACCGACGCACCCTCATAGAAACAGCCGAGAACACCCAGATGTGCGGGTCCGAGCCGAAATCGGTCACGTGCACTGCCGAAGGACGGCAACACTCGATCTCCCTGCGCTAGTCGAACGGATTGAGGCTGGAAAAGACCTTTTTGGCTCCGTCACCGATCGCGTTGCCCACCTTCTTCGCACCGGCTTCGATATCGTCCCAATGTTCGACGACCTTCGCGCCGAGATAGACGGAACCCGTGATGACCGTAGCGCCGACGGTCACCGGATCAGGGCATACCATCGCTGCGGTGAGAGAGGCGTTGAATCCCACCTCGGCGACATCCGCGATATAACCGGCGCCGTTGCGCCTGAAGGCTTCTCTGGGATCACCCTGCGAGATGACATTGACGGCACTGCCCGCCTGGGCCCCTGCCGGAGGCCATGATCAGCCGCGACAGTCGGGCCGTACGGTCCGAATCACGCCGAACCAAATCCGCGATCACCCACTCAAACGGTACGTCCGGCAATCGACGAGGGGCGTTCCGATGCGCAAGGTTCTGATCACACTGGCAGCGGCGGCGGCGGTGAGCATCACCGCCGGAGGGCAGGCGATGGCGGCCACGACCGCCCTGCCCAAGGGCTTTCTGCTGGACGAGGCCAAGGTGGACGGCCCGCGCAGGCCCTGGGAGCACCTGAAGCTCACCGACAGCCGGAACAAGCCCATTGAGGTGAACCCGTGCGATCGCAGAACCGCCCGCGACGGCCGCAGCGCGAGCCGTACGTTCACCTACACGGCGGAAACCGTCTACCGCAGCGAGCAGGTCGTGCTCTACCCGTCGGAGCGGGCCGCGAAGGCCGCGATGAGGTCCGTACGCGCCGATCTGGCCAAGTGCGGCACGGGAGGCAGCGGTCCTAGCCGTTACTCGTACACGTGGAAGAGCACCGACATCGGTGACGAGGCCCTCCGGGTCGGCGGCTTCTTCTTCGAGAACACCACCCGCTCCGTCATCGTCCGCAGGGGCAGCGCGGTGGCGGTCTACGTCAGGACCGGCGGGGTGACCAGGAGCCTCCCGGTCTCCCGGTTTCGTCCGCTCATCAAGGACGCCGAGACGATGGCCGCCAAGCTCTGCGGCCTCCCCGGCGTCTGCCGGTAGGCCCGGCGCCCGCGCACCGGGCAGGACCCGGTAGGGCGCGGGTCAGGCCGTTCTGCGGCTCCCCGGTCCACCGTCCGGCCCGGTGCTGTCGCCGGGGCCGCTGTCCGGCCCGGCGCTGCCGGCCGCGACCGCGCCGGGCAGAGGACGGGGAACGGGAGTCCGCCGGCGGCGCCGCCGGAGCAGGGCGCTTCCTGAGCCGATGCTCGGCATCGTGAGGAACGCCTCCGCCTGGAGCGCGGAGACACCGATGCGCGGCAGGTCGCGAGTGTTCGGGTAGACCAGGAACCTCGGCTCCCACATCGGCCGGAACTTGGCGTTGAAGCGATACAACGACTCGATCTGGAACCAGCGGGACAGGAAGACGAGGACGGCGCGCCAGGCGCGCAGCACCGGCCCCGCCCCGAGCCGCTCCCCCCGCGCCAGCGCGGAGCGGAACATCGCGAAGTTCAGCGACACCCTGGTCACGCCGAAGTCCGGCGCGGCCTGCAGCGCCCTGACGATCAGCAGTTCGTTGAGCCCGGGGTCGGCCTCGCGGTCGCGCCGCATGAGGTCGAGCGAGATGCCGTCGCGCCCCCAGGGCACGAAGTGCAGGACGGCCCGGATGTCCCCGCCCGACTGGTCGTCACCCTCCGGTGCCGCCGCCCGATGGGCCGTCACCACGAGGCAGTCGGCGTCGGCGGGGTCGCCGAACCGGCCGAGCGCCATGGAGAAGCCGCGCTCGGTCTCGGTGCCGCGCCAGTGGTCGGCGGCGGTGCGGATGCGCTCGCGCTCCGCCTCGCTCATGTCGCCGGCCCGCCGCACCCGGCAGGTGTAGCCGAGCCGCTCCACCCGGTTGACCATCTGGCGCACGTTGCGCATGGCCCGGCCCTCCAGCGTGAAGCCGGCCACCTCCACGACGGCCTCGTCGCCGATCTCCAGGGCGTCCAGGTCGCCCTCCCTGGTCCACACCTCGCCGCCGGTCTCGCTGCACCCGATGACGGCCGGGACCCACGCGTGCCGCCCGGCCTCCTCCAGGAACCGCCCGATCGCGCCGGGCCAGGCCTCCGGGTCGCCGATCGGGTCGCCGCTGGCCAGCATCACCCCCGCGACGACGCGGTAGGCCACGGCGGCCTTGCCGCTGGGTGAGAAGATGACGCTCTTGTCGCGACGGAGTGCGAAGTATCCGAGCGAGTCCTGCCGGCCGTACCGGTCGAGCAACCCGCGCAGGCGCTCCTCGTCGTCCTCGCTGAGCGCGGCGGCCGGTCGTTCCGGCCGCAGGGCGAGGTAGATCGTGGTCACGGCGGTGAGCACGCCGAGCCCGGCGAGCGAGAAGGACACCAGGTCGGCGACTCGCTCGGAGGTGTACGCCACCGGGCCGTCCAGGCCGACCAGGCCGAACACGACGTGCTGCATCTGGTCGCCGAAGCCCGGGTCGCCGACGACGGTCCTGGGGTGCGAGTCGACGATGACCCAGCCGAGCACCAGGTCGAACGCGCCGAGCACGAGCAGGTTCCACAGCGCGCGCCAGCGGGAGCGCGGGTCCGACAGGGCGTAGAACTCCCGCCGGTTGACGAGCAGCACCACGAACAGGAGCAGCGACACCGACGCGGCGATCGGGTGCCCCCAGCGCAGCCCCTCCAGCGCGGTGCCCACCGGCAGCAGCACCACGACCGCACGCCAGGCGCGAACCTTACGCCGCCTGAGGGCGTGGGCCAGCATGATCAGCAGGATTCCCACCACCAGCGACGCCGACACGGCGAGCGTGGTGACGCTGCCCGGCAGGACGCTCGCGATTTCGCTGATCCGGCTTACCCGGAAACGCGGGAAAACGCCCTTGACGATGTCCAGAATCCCGATAAGCAGGGCGGCGTACGCTGCCGCTGCCGGAACCCATGGACGCGCCATTCCCCTGGGGGCGGTATCTGTCCGACGGCTCACGGAAGCAGACCTTAAATGGTGATATCAACTTCCGGAGCCAAGATTCCCATCCTTAACCCCGACCTTACGTCTGTCGAGTACCTTTACATGGCCGACGCCACGGGGGACGTCAGGAAGAGGCCGGAGTGGAACTGACAGCGACAAAAGTGCAGGTCCTATTCGTCGCGCTCGCCCTCGCCGGACTGGTCGCGACGGTCTGGCTGTGGCCCCGGTTGAGCGGTCCGTCCTGGCGTTCGATCGCCGCACGGACGGGCGTGCTGGTCGCGGACCAGGCCCTGCTGCTGCTCGCGGTCGCCGTCGTGATCAACGCGTACTTCGGGTTCTTCGGCTCGTGGGGCGACCTGCTTGGCACGAACGCGGCCGACGCGCCGGCGATCACCGCGGGTACGGCGGCCGGCGGGGCGGGCCTCGTCCGGGTGCTCGGCAGCAGGCGGGTCGAGGTCACCCGGCCCAAGCCCGGCCTGCCCGCGGGTCGTCTGGAGCAGGTGACGATCAACGGGGCCCGGACCGGACTGAGCTCATCGGGGTACGTGTACCTGCCACCGCAGTATTTCGACAAGAAGTACGCCGGCCGGCGCTTTCCCGTCATCCTCGGGCTGACCGGCTATCCGGGCGACGCGGAGAACCTGGTCACCCGGCTCAACCTGCCCACGCTCACGGCGAGCTCGATCCTCGCCCACGAGATCGGCCCGACCGTTCTGGTGCTCATGCGTCCCACCGTCGCACCACCGCGGGACACCGAGTGCGTGGACGTGCCGGGTGGCCCGCAGGTCGAGACCTACTTCACCTCGGACGTGCCGAAAGCGATGGCCGCGACGTACCGCGTCGGCTCCGGCGCCGCCAACTGGGGAGTCCTCGGTGGGTCCACCGGAGGCTACTGCGCGCTCAAGATGACCATGCGTCACCCCGAGGCGTTCTCGGCCGCGGTGTCCCTGTCCGGTTATTTCCACGCCCTGACGGACATGACGACGGGCGACCTGTTCGGCGGGAACCGAAGGCTTCAGGACGAGAACGACCTGATGTGGCGCCTGGCCAACCTGCCTGCCCCTCCCGTGTCGGTGCTGGTGACGAGCAGTCGTCAGGGCGAGTCGGACTACCAGGCGACCGAGCGGTTCCTGTCGGCCGTGAAGCCGCCCATGCGGGCGTCCTCGCTGATCCTGCCGAGCGGGGGCCACAACTTCGCCACCTGGAACAGGGAGCTTCCCCAAGCCCTGCCCTGGCTCGCCCAGCAACTGCACGCGCCCGCGCAGACGCCGTCGCGGCCCACGAGCGCGGAGGGTCCCAGGCACCTCGCCCGCGAAGCACCGCGACGCCCCGCTCGGCGCCCTCACCCTGGCCATCACGCTCCCGCGCGCAAAGTCGCGAAGAAGCGGTAGCCGGGGGGAGGACGTGAGGGCGCCGCGGAATCCGCCTGGCGACGGACGCGAGATCAAGGACAGCTTTGACGACCGCGGAGGGGTGCCGCTCCTACTGTCCGACCCATGATTTTCACTACGAACGCGTTCCGCCGCGCAGCCGCGGGCGCCGCTCTCGTCCTGTCCGCTCTCGCCGTCCCCGCCACCACGGCGCAGGCGGCCACCCCGCCCGCCGCCACCGCGACCGCCTCGGCCGTCTTGGGCCCCTATTCGGACCTGCGCTGGTGCGCGCCCCTGATGAACACCTACAAGGGCTCGTACTGCTTCCTGCGGAACGGCCGCTGGTATCTGTACGTCCCGTAACCGGCCGGCAGACGGGGCTTCCCGGCGCCGCCGAGCGGCGCCGGGGCGATCCCGCCGAGCCGCGGATCAGCGCCGCTCAGCGGCCTCGACGACGTTGGCCAGCAGCATGGCCCGGGTCATCGGCCCCACCCCGCCGGGGTTGGGGGCGACGAAGCCCGCGACCTCGCGTACGTCGGGGGCGACGTCGCCGGTGAGCTTCCCGTCGACCCGGGAGACGCCCACGTCGAGCACGGCCGCGCCGGGCTTGACCATTTCCGCGGTGACGAGGTGGGGCACCCCCGCCGCGGCGACGACGATGTCCGCCCGGCGCACGTGGGACGCCAGATCCTGGGTGCCGGTGTGGCAGAGCGTGACGGTGGCGTTCTCCGCGCGGCGGGTGAGCAGCAGGCCCAGCGGACGGCCCACGGTGATGCCCCGGCCGACCACGACGACCTCGGCGCCCTTGAGCGGCACGCCGTACTCCTGGAGGAGGACCACGATGCCGCGCGGCGTGCACGGCAGCGGGGCGTCGACCATGTGGACGAGCCTGCCGAGGTTGACCGGGTGGAGACCGTCGGCGTCCTTGGCCGGGTCCATGCGCTCGATGAGCGCCTGGGTGTCCAGGTGACGCGGCAGCGGCAGCTGGACGATGTAGCCGGTGCAGGCCGGGTCGGCGTTCAGCTCGTCGACCGCGGCCTCCACGTCCGCCTGGGTGGCGTCGTCCGGAAGGTCCTTGCGGATGGAGGTGATGCCGACCTCCGCGCAGTCGCGGTGCTTGCCCGAGACGTAGATCTGGCTGCCAGGGTCGTCGCCGACCAGGATCGTGCCCAGGCCGGGGGTGATCCCCCGGGCCGCCAGGGCCTTCACCCGCTCCGCCAGCTCACTCTTGATCTTGGCGGCGGTCGCCTTGCCGTCCAGAAGCCTCGCGGTCATGGCACTCCCCGTCCTTCCAGGTGGTCTACTGTCCCCCCTCGCGGCGCTCGATGATCCGGCGGGTGAAGGGGATGAACTCCACGACCCGCCAGCCGAAGTAGGCGGCCAGCGCGGCGACGGGCAGCAGCGCGATGGGGCTGTTCCACACGCCGTTCATCGTCGCGAAGGAGCTCATGATCGTACCAAGGGGCATGGAGGGGCTCCGTGGGGAGGAGGGGTGGGGCGCTTCAGGCTAACCGCCCCACAGGGGTGATCGTGCCGTTTTCACCCCATCCATCCCAACAGTCGCCCCTCCATGGCGATACGTCCGGCCTTCTCGATCAGTGGAAGAAGTGCCGCGTCCCGGTGAAGTAGAGCGTGATGCCCGCCTCCTTGGCGGCCTCGATGACCAGCTCGTCGCGGATCGACCCGCCCGGCTCGACGATCGCCTTCACCCCGGCCTCCGTCAGCACCTGCAGGCCGTCGGGGAACGGGAAGTACGCGTCGGAGGCGCCGACCGACCCGGTCGCGCGCTCGCCGGCCCGGGAGACCGCCAGCCGGGCCGAGTCGACCCGGTTGACCTGGCCCATGCCGACGCCGACGGTGGCGCCGTCGGAGGCGAGCAGGATCGCGTTGGACTTCACCGAACGGCAGGCCCGCCAGGCGAAGGCCAGGTCGGCCAGCACCTCGGGCGAGGCCGCCTCGCCGGCCTTGAGCTCCCAGGTGGAGGGGTCGTCGCCGGGCGCGTCCGCCCGGTCGACCGTCTGCACGAGCAGGCCGCCGTCGATGCGGCGGAACTCGGCGGCGTTCGACGGCCCCTCGGGGCAGGCGAGCAGGCGGATGTTCTTCTTCTCCCGCAGCACCTCGAGCGCGTCCGCCGCGAACGACGGCGCGACCACGACCTCCGTGAAGATCGGTGCGATCTGCTCGGCCAGCTCACGGGTCACCTCGCGGTTGACCGCGATCACCCCGCCGTACGCGGAGACCGGGTCGCACTCGTGCGCCTTGCGGTGTGCCTCGACCACGTCGGCGCCCACGGCGATCCCGCAGGGGTTGGCGTGCTTGATGATGGCCACGCACGGCTCGGCGAAGTCCCAGGCGGCCCGCCAGGCGGCGTCGGCGTCCACGTAGTTGTTGTAGGACATCTCCTTGCCGTGGAGCTGCTCGGCGTTGGCCAGGCCGCCCTTCTCGCCGGTGTAGAGAGCCGCGCCCTGGTGCGGGTTCTCGCCGTACCGCAGGGCCGCCTTGCGCTTCCAGGCCGCGCCCATGAAGGACGGCCAGTCGCCCTCGGGGGCGTACACGTTGGCGAACCAGGACGCGACGGCGACGTCGTACGCGGCGGTGTGCGCGTAGGCGGTGGCGGCGAGCCTCCTGCGCTCGGTCAGTGTGAAGCCGCCCTCGGCGGCCGCGGCCAGGACCTCGCCGTACGCCGCGGGGTCGACGACCACGGCCACCGTGCCGTGGTTCTTGGCGGCGGCGCGGATCATCGCGGGGCCGCCGATGTCGATCTGCTCGACGCACTCGGCGTCGGATGCGCCGGAGGCGACCGTGGCGGCGAACGGGTAGAGGTTCACCACCGCGAGCTGGAACTGCTCGATCTCCAGCTCCTCCAGCTGCTTGACGTGGGAGGGGTTGGCGCCGTCGGCGAGCAGTCCGGCGTGGACCCGCGGGTGGAGGGTCTTGACCCGCCCGTCCAGGCACTCGGGGAATCCGGTGAGCGACTCCACCTTGGTGACCGGCACGCCGTAGGAGGCGATCGCGGCGGCGGTGCCGCCGGTCGACACGATCTCCACGCCCGCGGCCTCGAGCCCCCGCGCCAGGTCTTCGAGACCTGTCTTGTCGTAAACGGTGATCAGCGCACGGCGGATGGCGATGCGGGTCACTTCGTGGTCCTTCCTGATGTTGAACCTTGAGCGGTATGTCCTGCGACGTTCCCCGACCCGAGGCGGACCGCCCGCCCGGTCAGGGTCCAGCCCTCGCGGGCCATGCGTCCGACCGTCTCGACGAGCAGCCCGCGCTCGACGGTCTTGATGCGCTCGTGCAGCGACTCCTCGTCGTCCCCCTCCCGCACGGACACCGCCTCCTGGGCGATCACCGGGCCCGTGTCCACGCCCGCGTCGACGAGATGGACCGTGCAGCCGGTGACGCGGACGCCGTACGCGAGGGCGTCGCGGACCGCGTGCGCCCCGGGGAAGGCGGGCAGCAGCGCCGGGTGGGTGTTGACGACCGAAAACGCGCCCAGCACGCGAGGGCCGAGGATTTTCATGAACCCGGCGGAGACCACCAGGTCGGGCTTGTGGTCGGCGATGCGCTCGGTCAGCCTCTCGTCCCACTCCTCACGGGTGGGGTGGTCGCCCACCCGCACCACGAACGTGGGAACGCCGGCGCGCTCGGCCCGGGCCAGGCCCTCGATGCCGGTACGGTCGGCACCGACGGCCACGACGGTCGCGCCGAAGGCGTCGTCTGCCGCCGCGTCCAGCAGCGCTTGCAGGTTGGTCCCCGATCCCGAGACGAGGACGACGAGCCGGAAGGACAGAGCGGAACTCCTTCGTGAGCTGCCTTCGTTTTGCAGGTGATTACCGGGAGATGGTTCCTTAGAGAATGGTCGAGCGTGGAGGGACGTCCCTCGACGCAGCTAAAGCGTATCGGGCGCCGGCCATCACGACTTACGACGGGCTATGCGGAACGCGAGGCGAGGAGACCGTGACAACACCCCTACAGACGCCGGCCCCTACCACCGGGGGGCGCAGGGCTCTCATGCTCGCCATCATGGCGCTGGTCTTCACGCTGATGCTGCCGGCCGCCGGGCTGGCGTTGTCGATTTTCGCGATCGTCATCGCGATCCGAGACCTGCGCCTGCTCAACCGCGAACGGCGCGGGATCGGCATGGCGACCGGGGCCGTCGTGCTCTCGTCGCTCGCGTTCGTCCTGGGCATCGTCACCGCGGGATTCCAGCTCTACTTCTCCGACGAGCTCAACGCGTACAACGAGTGCCGCAAGGGCGCGGGCACGGTGTCGGCCCAGCAGGAATGCTCCGACCAGCTCATGCGCGCGTTCGAGCGGAAGATGGGCGTGGCCTGGCCCACCGGCGTCCCGGCTCCCGCCTGACCACACGAGCGCGTGAGAGCCGTCCGCGCCGTCGCGGACGGCTCACGACGGATCAGTCGCGGTCCCAGGCGTAGGGATCGACGTAGATGACATGACCCCCGCGGTCGTCGGTCTCGTCGACGATGTCCTTGCGCGGCTTCGGCGGGGGGCTCGGGGCACGACGCTTCACGGCCGGTTTGCGCGGGATTTCGGAGATCCGCGGGGTGGCCCCGGGCCGTCGTGCGCTCATGTCGTCGAAGGTCTCCGCGGCCGCGGCGGCATGCTCGTCGGTCCAGTCGTCCCTGATGACCGGGATCGGCTGGGTGTCCGCCTCGGTGGCGTCGAGCCAGTGGCCCGGCAGGTGGGCGCCGCGGGCGGGCCGCACCTTTCCGGCCGCCTTGGCGATCACGGCGCCGGCCTTCCGCACCGGCTCGGGCGCGGTGGCCGGCCGCCGGGAGATCAGCCACCAGTTGGCGATGCCCGCCGAGATGCCGGCGGCCACGCCGACCTCCAGGGTGACCGACAGCGCCACCTCCCAGGGCGACGGCCCCACCGCGGCCAGGCCCGCCCCGCCGAGGGGGCCGCCCGACAGCGCGGCGAGCGTACCGGCGACGAGTCCGCAGGTGATCCCGCAGACGAACCCCCACAGCGGCGCGGCCTCGATCGAGGGGGTCGGCGCGACCCTGGCCGTCACCACGCCGGCGACCGCCCCGGCCGCGAACGGCACCGCGATCACGCCCATGACCCAGGTGGGCGCCGCGCCGGACGACGGCAGGGCGCCCAGGAGCGGCAGCATGGGCACCGCGCTCAGCTTGATCCCGGTGGGCGCGACCAGCGTCCCGGCGCCCACCGCGAAACCCGGTCCCGAGATGTACGCCATGCCCCAGATCACGGCGTTGAAGAAGTAGAGCACCTCCAGGAGCAGGAGCAGCACGCCGCCGACCACTCCGGGACTGAGGACCTCCGACATCTGCTGGATCCGGGGGAAGTTGACCACCACGGCCCCGAGGACCAGCACGGCCCCGGCCACGAGCATCAGCGCGACCGCGACGGCCGTACCGGCCACGAGCGACCGCGGCCGCTCGGGCAGCAGGCGCAGCATCGACCGCCACGGCCCGATCGTGCGTGCGGTGGCCACCGACCCGGTGACGAAGGCCAGCAGCAGGTGGCTGACCAGCGCCTCCCCCAGGGACGGCTGCATGATCTCGTTGCCGGAGACGAGGGCGATCACGCCCGCGAGCAGCGCGTACGGCGCGGCCAGCGAGATGCCGGCCTGGGCGATGAGCGCGAGCTGGGCGCGACGCCGGGCGTTCTCGACGTCGCGTGGCGTGCCCTTGGGCAGCCGTGCGGGCATCCGCACCCGCAGGTCGGCATCGCGCGCCATCCACAGGCCCGCCCGGTAAAGCAGTGCCGCCGGCAGGAGCATCAGCCCGATGGGCAGCAGGCCCACCCGGCCGCCGGGGATCGCGAAACCGGCGTGGTGCGCGGCGAGCCAGAGCTGACAGGCCGTACGGAAGACGCCGGGAAGGCCCTCTCCGAACGGCCCGCGGGGCGCGGCCATCCAGCCGATGAGGGTGAGCGTGGTGAGCACGGCGAGACCGACGCCGAGTGTCGACACCGCGGCCAGCATGCCGGAGACGGGGAGCGGACGGCGGGTCTCCTCGTCGTCGCCGGCGCCCATACGGCCGAGCACGGCGCGGGGAGCGGTCCTGAATTGATCGAGAAGGCCCGTCACGCTACCGCATCATCCCAGCCCCACGGTCTTTCTCCACGTCGCCACGCCGCCCACCCACCCAGATTCGCCGCGATCTTGCGGTTTGCCGCACATCCGCCGCCCCAGCCGGGCATGCGTCTTTCGTGATCGTGCAGAGGGACTGCGATCGGCCTCATACGCATCGTGACCTTGCGCTTCATCGGGAAGCGCAAGGTCACGGATGACGGAACCGCCGGCAGGAGCGCCGGTCGCGCGGCGACATCGAGATCACCGACGGTGGTGGCGCAGGCCAGGGGACCCTCCTGCGACGAACTACATGATCACGACGACATGATCTCGCGCATCAGGCGGGCGGTCTCGCTGGGCGTGCGGCCGACGCGGACGCCGACCTTCTCCAGGGCCTCCTTCTTCGCCTGGGCGGTGCCGGCGGAGCCGGACACGATCGCGCCGGCGTGACCCATGGTCTTGCCCTCGGGCGCGGTGAACCCGGCCACGTAGGCGACGACCGGCTTGGTCACGTGCTCGTCGATGTAGGCCGCGGCGCGCTCCTCGGCGTCGCCGCCGATCTCGCCGATCATCACGATCGCGTCGGTCTCCGGGTCCTCCTGGAACGCCTGGAGGGCGTCGATGTGCGTCGTGCCGATGACCGGGTCGCCGCCGATGCCGACGCAGGTGGAGAAGCCGATGTCACGCAGCTCGTACATGAGCTGGTAGGTCAGCGTGCCGGACTTCGACACCAGGCCGACGCGGCCCTTGGTGGTGATGTCGGCCGGGATGATGCCCGCGTTGGAGGCGCCGGGCGAGGCGATGCCGGGGCAGTTCGGGCCGATGATGCGGGTCTTGTTGCCCTTGGAGACGGCGTACGCCCAGAACTCGGTGGTGTCGTGGACCGGCACGCCCTCGGTGATGACCACGCACAGCGGGATCTCGGCGTCGATGGCCTCGCGGACGGCGGCCTTGGTGGCGGCCGGGGGCACGAAGACGACGGACACGTCGGCGCCCGTCTGCTCCATGGCCTCCTTGACCGTGCCGAAGACCGGCAGGCCCTCGTGCGTGATGCCGGCCTTGCGGGCGTTCACGCCGCCCACGACCTTGACGCCGGCGGCGAGCATGCGGCGGGTGTGCTTGGTGCCCTCACCACCGGTCATGCCCTGAACGATGATCTTGCTGTTCTCGGTGAGCCAGATAGCCATTACGCACCTACCGCGGCGAGCTCGGCGGCGCGCTTGGCCGCTTCGTCCATGGTGTCGACCAGCTCGACCCGCGGCAGCGCGGCGTCGGCCAGGATCTGCCGCCCGAGGGCGGCGTTGTTGCCGTCCAGGCGGACGACCAGCGGGTGGGTCACTTCCTCGCCCCGGCTCTGCAGGAGCTGGAAGGCCGAGACGATGCCGTTGGCGACCGCGTCGCAGGCGGTGATGCCGCCGAAGACGTTCACGAAGACCGACTTCACCGACGGGTCGGACAGGATGATCTCCAGGCCGTTCGCCATGACCTCGGCCGAGGCGCCGCCGCCGATGTCGAGGAAGTTGGCCGGCTTGGGCTGGCCGGGGAACTCCTCGCCCGCGTACGCCACGACGTCGAGCGTGGACATGACCAGGCCCGCGCCGTTGCCGATGATGCCGACGTTGCCGTCGAGCTTCACGTAGTTGAGGTGCTTCTCCTTGGCCCGGGCCTCCAGCGGGTCCTCCGCGGCCTTGTCGACGTACGCGGAGTGCTCCGGCTGGCGGAAGCTCGCGTTCTCGTCGAGGGTGACCTTGCCGTCGAGCGCCTTCACCTGGCCGTCGGCCGACAGGATCATCGGGTTGACCTCGACGAGCGAGGCGTCCTCGTCGACGAAGACGGCCCAGAGCTTCTCGATGAGCTCGGCGGCGCCGTCCAGCGCCTGCTGCGGCAGGCCGCCGGCCACCGCGATCTCGCGGGCCTTGGCGCGGTCGACGCCCGTCAGCGGGCTGACCGGCACCTTCGCCACCTTCTCCGGCGCGGTGTGCGCGACCTCCTCGATGTCCATGCCGCCCGAGGCCGAGCAGATGGCGAGGAAGGTGCGGTTGGCGCGGTCGAGGAGGAAGGAGAAGTAATACTCCTCCGCGATCTGGCTGGCCTCCTCGATCAGGACCTTGTGGACCGTGTGGCCCTTGATGTCCATGCCGAGGATCTGCGTCGCCTTCGCGTGCGCGTCGGCGGCGTCGTCGGCCACCTTCACGCCGCCGGCCTTGCCGCGCCCACCGGTCTTGACCTGGGCCTTTACGACAACGCGTCCGGTGAGCTGCTCGGCAGCCGCCCGCGCCTCCTCCACGGTGTGCGCGACGATTCCGCGCGGCACCGGGATGCCGTACTCCGCGAAGAGCTCCTTCGCCTGATGTTCGAACAGGTCCACGAGGGTCCGTCCCTTTTGATGTCCGAGGCCGGGCGCCGTCGTCCCGCCCGGCGTTTCCGCGCATGAAGCCTAGTCCCCGTACGAGCGTGACCGCGTCGTCGGGTCCCACCGGAGCCTTGCCAACAACCCTCAAGTACGGCAAGGTTGGGCAAAATACCTAAACGGTGGCTGGAACCGCCGAACGGACCCATTCCACGATCTCCTGCGTTGTGGATCCGGGGGTGAAAATCCGCGCGACGCCCATTTTGGCCAGTTCGGGGATGTCGGCGTCGGGGATGATGCCGCCGCCGAACACGACGATGTCCTCGGCGTCCTCCTCGCGCAGGACCTCGAAGAGCCGGGCGAACAGCGTCATATGGGCGCCGGACAGGATCGACAGGCCGATCGCCGCAGCGTCCTCCTGGATGGCCGTACGGACGATCTGCTCCGGCGTCTGGTGCAATCCCGTGTAGATGACCTCCATGCCCGCGTCGCGCAGCGCCCGCGCCACCACCTTGACTCCGCGGTCGTGCCCGTCGAGCCCCGGCTTCGCGACGACGACCCGAATCCTGCCTGCCATGAAGACCTCCCGCAGATGGTGCTCGCTGCCCGAAGCGTAACCGCCGCCCGGAGCCCGGCACCGGAACGGCCCCTCGTCAGCCGCCCATCGGGCGTTCCCGCACGCCGTCGAGGAATCCCCGCCTCTCCCGCGTGACCATCGTGCGCATGGCCACCGTGAGCGGGTCGTCGCGCCCGAAATCGCCGCGTCCTTCCATATTTGCGCTTTCACAGCGAAATATAATCAATCCGCATATCGCGCCACTAGCTCGAGTCTTACCCAGAAATCCGGATTATCGTAACTTTTCCGTGATCATGATCCGCAAGAATTCCCGGGCTGCCCTCCTGATCTTGAGGGCACCTACGGGAGGAAATCACTTTGAAGCGAGCATTCATGGCGCTGGCGTGCGCCGCGACGGCCGCGCTCGTGGCGCCCGCCGTCGCCGCCCCCGCGCAGGCTCACACCACGGGCAGCCAGGCCCGGCCCCTCGACCCCGTGGCCGCTCTCAGGAAGCAGTTCGTCCCCGGGCACGGCGTCCGTTTCGCATCCTCGGCAACGATCGACTTCGGCGGCATGACGACGCTCAGGTCCACCGCTAAGGGCGCCCTCGCGTTCGGCCGCTCCGGCATCGCGGCGTCCGACGTCAGCCAGAAGATCGACTACGGCGCGCTGCTCGAAGACAAGGACCTGAAGGGCGCCGACAAGCCCACCCGGACCATCACCATCGGCCGCACGGCCTACACCAACGGCGGCGTCTTCTCCAGCCTGTTCCCCGAAGGCAAGAAGTGGCTGCGCTCAAGCGGTGACGCCCGGGTCGGCGTGCTGCGGGGCACCGGCGAGTTCGTCGACCCCCTCGACTGGCGCACCCTGAAGACGGTGCTCGCGACCACCAAGGCCAAGAGCGCGGGCGGCGTCGTCAACGGCGCGAAGACCACGCTCTACCGGGGCACGATCACGCTGAAGCGGCTCGCCGAGATCGAGCCGAACCTGAAGAACGGATTCAGCGCCTCCGAAGCCAAGAGCGTGGTCGGCTGGAAGATGTGGATCGGCGCCGACCAGCTCGTTCGCAAGATGCAGACGTCCTTGACGATGAAGCTCCGGTTCAAGAAGACGACCATCGAGGTCGACGCGACTAACGTCACCTCGTTCGTCGGCTGGGGTTCGAGGGTCACGGTCAAGGCGCCGCCGAAGAGCCAGGTGGCACGCCTGTCCGACCTCCTCGGCGACGTGCCCGACATGCCGGACACCATCAACCTGGGCGACTGAGCCGCGCCCGGACACGGATGACACCGCGCGGCCGAGCCCTCCGCGCGGTCCGTGACAGCGGCGACCGGCCCCCGGGTGCCCGCCACCCGGGGGCCGGTCGCTCCCCATTAGAAAATGTGAATTTTCGTGACTTGCGTGAGATCACGAGCCATGGAAATTCCCGGGCTGCCCTTCTCACGTGAGGGCAGGTACTGGAGGAATCACTCGTGAAGCGAGCACTGATGGCGCTGGCGTGCGCCGCGACGGCCGCCCTCGTGGCGCCCGCCGTCGCCGCCCCCGCCCATGCTCAGATTTCCACTCGGGCCCAGACCCCGGCCGACCCGGTGGCCGCGCTGCGCGCGCAGTACGCCACCGGCCACGGCGTGCGATACGTCGCCTCGGGCACGATGAGCGTCGCCGGCGTCACGGCCATCACGTTCACCGGGAACGGCGGACTCGCCTTCGGCCGGTCCGGCCTCGTCGCCTCCGACAGCAGGCAGACGATCAAGTACAGCAAGCTGCTGAAGGAGGAGAACGACAACCTGAAGGACGCGGAGAAGCCCCTCCGCGCGATCGTCATCGGCAAGACGGCCTATCTCTCGGGCGGGGTCTGGACGAGCCTGCTGCCCGAGGGCAAGACGTGGGTGCGTCTCCCCGGCCAGCGGCCGGGCTCCTCGACGAGCCTGGGCGAGTACGTGAACCCCGCCGACCTGCGCAACCTCAAGGCGGTCCTCGCGACCACCAAGGCCAAGGGTCCGGGCGGCAGCGTCAACGGCGCGAAGACCACGCTTTACCGCGGCACCATCACGCTGGCGCAGCTCATGAAGGTCAGTCCGGGCATCAAGGACAGCTTCGGCGGCGTCGGGTCCAACCCCGCCAAGACCGTGGTGTCCTGGAAGCTGTGGATCGGCGCCGACCAGCTCGTTCGCCGCGCCTCGGCCACCGCCGACCTGCCGATGAAGGTCGACAACGACTCTTTCACCGTCACCCTGAGCGACGTCACCACCTTCGCCGGCTGGGGCAGGAAGGTCACGGTCACGGCGCCGCCGAAGAGCAAGGTCGCCAACCTGGCCGACCTCGACGGCGACGTGCCGGACACGCAGGGCACCGTCGTCCTGCCCAACTGAACAACCGGACGACCCGTCAGGCAGGGCCGGACACCGCGCGGCCGAGCCCCCCGCGCGGCGTGAAACAGAGGCCGGGCCCCGGGTGGTGACCACCCGGGGCCCGGCCGCTCCGATCCGCGACGGCGAGGCCGGGCCTGCCGAGCGAAACCCGCCGGCCGGACCCCGCCGATCACAGCTGCCGATCACAGCTGCCGAACAGAGCCCGCGCGATCAGAGCTTGTCGATGGGGGCGTAGGCGAGCAGTAGGGTCTTCTCGCCCTCGCTGCCGAAGTCGATCTTCACACGGGTCTTCTCGGCCTGGCCGTCCACCGACACCACCGTGCCGAGCCCGAACGTGTCGTGGGTGACCCGGTCGCCCGGCGACAGGTTCGGGATCTGCCGGCCGCCGGTCTTCTGCGCGGGAGCCGTACGGGGGGCCGGGCGTGAGGTGGCGGCGGACCAGGCGGTCTTGCCGGGGTCGCCACGCCAGTCGACCAGGTCGCCCGGCACCTCCGACAGGAAGCGCGAGGCGGGGTTGAACGACGGCGCACCCCAGGCCGAGCGAACCGCCGACCTGGACAGGTAGAGCCGTTGCTTGGCCCGGGTGATGCCGACGTACGCCAGCCTGCGCTCCTCCTCCAGCTCCTTCGGGTCGCTCAGCGAGCGCATGTGCGGGAAGACGCCGTCCTCCATGCCCGTGAGGAACACCACGGGAAACTCCAGGCCCTTGGCGGTGTGCAGGGTCATCAGCGTGACGACACCGCCGTGGTCGTCCCCCTCCGGGATCTGGTCGGCGTCGGCGACCAGCGAGACCTGCTCCAGGAAGTCGACGAGCGTGCCCTCCGGATTGGCCTCCTCGAACTCGGCGGCCACCGAGATCAGCTCGTTGAGGTTCTCCAGCCGGCTCTCGTCCTGCGGGTCGCCCGAGGTCTCCAGCTCCGTCCGATAGCCGGTGGCGCTCAGCACCTCCTCCGCCAGGTCGGACAGCGGTAGCTCCTTGCCGCGCAGCTCGTCCAGCATCGTGACGAAGTCGCGGATCGCGTTGAGCGAGCGGGTGGCCACGCCCGGCGCCTCGTCGGCCCGGCGCAGCGCCTCCCAAAAGGCGATCCGCTCCCGGTTGGCGAACGCCTCGATCATCGCCTCGGCGCGGTCGCCGATGCCGCGCTTGGGCACGTTGAGGATGCGCCGCAGCGACACCGTGTCGTTCGGGTTGGCCAGGACCCGCAGGTAGGCGAGCAGGTCCTTGATCTCCTTGCGCTCGTAGAACCGCACCCCGCCCACGACCTTGTACGGCAGGCCGGTGCGGATGAAGATCTCCTCGAACACCCGGGAGGCGGCGTTGGTGCGGTAGAAGACCGCCACGTCGCCGGGGGTGACGCCGTGGTCGTCGCTCAGCCGGTCGACCTCCTGCGCGACGAACATGGCCTCGTCGTGCTCGTTGTCGGCGACGTACCCGATGATCTTCGATCCCGCACCCTGGTCGGACCACAGGTTCTTCGGCTTGCGGCCCTCGTTGCGGGAGATGACGGAGTTGGCGGCGTTCAGGATCGTCTGCGTGGAGCGGTAGTTCTGCTCCAGCAGGATCGTCCGCGCGTCCGGGTAGTCGCGCTCGAACTCCAGGATGTTGCGGATGGTCGCGCCGCGGAAGGCGTAGATCGACTGGTCGGCGTCGCCGACGACCACCAGCTCGGAGGGCTCGACGCCCTCGCGCACCACGTCGCCGTCGGCGGTGCGCACCTCGGGCCGCCCGACCAGCTCGCGGATCAGCGTGTACTGCGCGTGGTTGGTGTCCTGGTATTCGTCGACCATCACGTGCCGGAACCGCCGCCGGTAGTGCTCGGCCACCTCGGGGAAGAGCTGGAACAGCGTGACCGTCAGCATGATCAGGTCGTCGAAGTCCATCGCGCCGGCCTCGGTGAGCCGCCGCTGGTAGGTGCGGTACGCCTCGGCGAGCGTGCGCTCCAGGTGGGTCGAGGCCCGGTCGGCCGCCGTCTCGTAGTCGATCAGCTCGTTCTTGAAGTTGCTGACCTGGGCCGAGAATGACCGCGGCGGGTAGCGCTTGGGGTCGAGGTCGAGCTCGCGGCACACCATCGCCATGAGCCGCTGGGAGTCGGCCTGGTCGTAGATGGAGAAGCTGGAGGTGAAACCCAGCCGCTTCGCCTCGCGCCGCAGGATCCGTACGCAGGCGCTGTGGAACGTCATGACCCACATGGCCTTGGACCGCGGCCCGATGAGCTTGTCGACCCGCTCCTTCATCTCGCGGGCGGCCTTGTTGGTGAAGGTGATCGCGAGGATCTCCCCCGGCTGGACGTCGCGCTCGGCCAGCAGGTACGCGATGCGGTGCGTCAGCACCCTGGTCTTTCCGGAGCCGGCCCCGGCGACGATCAACAGCGGACTGCCCTGGTGGGTGACGGCGTCCCGCTGCTGCGGGTTGAGGCCGTCGAGCAATGGATGAGTGGCGGCTCGGGTGGACACCCTCCTTAGGTTATGGCCGCACGCCGACATTCGGAGCCCACTCGCCTGGCAAGTCCCGTTTAAGGTGATGTGCCGGAACACGAGGAGGCTGCTGGTGCTGGACGAGGCGGAAATCAAAAAAGTGCTGGTGGTCGTCGCACACCCCGACGACATCGACTTCGGCGGCGCGGGAACGGTCGCCAGACTGACGGACGCGGGCGCCGAGGTGACGTACTGCCTGGTCACGGATGGCGACGCGGGCGGATTCGACCGGGCGCTGGACAACGGCGGCATGGCCGCGCTGCGCCGGGCCGAGCAGACGGCCGCGGCCAAGTGCGTGGGCGTCGGCGACCTGCGCTTTCTGGGCTACCAGGACGGCATGGTGGAGCAGACGCTCGGCCTGCGACGGGACATCACGCGGGTGATCCGCCAGGTGCGGCCCGATCTCGTCATCACCTCGACTCCCGAGCGCAACTACGAGCGGCTCGGGCCCACCCACCCCGACCACCGGGCGGTCGGCGGCGCCACCCTCGACGCCGTCTACCCCGACGCGCGCAATCCGTACGCCTTCCCCGAACTGCTGGCCGACGAGGGCCTGGAGGCCTGGACCGTCCGCGAGGTCTGGCTCACGGGCGGGATGACGGTCGACCACTACGTCGACGTCACCGCCACGGTGGACCGCAAGATCGCCGCTCTGCGGGCGCACGAGAGCCAGACCTCGCACGTCCCCGACCTGGACGGCATGGTCAAGGGCTGGCTCTCCGGCCACGCCGCCGCCGCGGGCCTTCCCGAGGGCTCGTACGCCGAGGGGTTCCAGCGGGTGATCACCGCCTGACGACCAGCGGATCGCGTGATCACGCAGGACGTACGCGCGGGCGGGCGGCCTGCGGGAAAGAGTGCACGATCATGCGAGACGTAGGCGCGGGAAGCCGGGGTGCTGCGGGAAAAAGCGCGCGATCGCGGACAGGCGCAGGTCACGGGCCATTCCTGCGACAAACCGCGAGATCACGGAGGAAGAGGGGTGGCGCGTCCACCCGAGGGTGGAGATCGGCTGATTTCCACCCTCGCGCCGATCCGGGCAGAGGCCGATCTCCCTACGGTCATGGGCATGGACAAAGCACAGATCGTCGTCATCGCCCTGGCCGCCGTCGCCTTCGTGGTCTACCGGCAGATGACACCGCGGCCCGCCGCCAGGCCCGTCGGCCTGATCATCGCCGTGGCCATGGTCCTGGGCGGGCTCGCCTCCGACGGGGACAAGCTCGTCGACCCCCTCCACCCGGTGCTCGCCGTCACCCTGCTCGTGGCGGGCCTCCTCGTGGCCGCCGGTCTCGGCGCGCTGCGGGCGGCGACCACCCGGGTCTGGCGCGACCAGCACGGCGTGGCGTGGTCGCAGGGCACCCCCATGACCCTGCTCGCCTGGGCCGGCTCCATCGCCGTCCGGGTAGCGATGATCTTCTTGACCACCGTGCTCGGCATCACCTCACCCCAGGGCTCCATCCTCCTGTTCATCGGGGTGACCCTCGGCGTCCAGTTCCTGATGATCGCCCGCCGGGGGAACGCGCTGCCCCACGCCGCCGTACCCGCCGCTCAGACGGCCCGCTAACGTCGGGGCGTGCCCAGTCGTGACGGACATGTCCAGGCCGGCCCGGAATCCCGCCGCAGAAACGCGATCGCCGGCGCGTGCCTGTCGACGGCGGTCACCGCGATGGTGATAGGCGGGCAGGCGACGTCTCCACCGGGATTCGGCCTGGCGGGCGATCGGCTCGCCGTCACCGCGCTGACCGCCGTCATCGCCGTCGCCCTGGCCATGACGATCGCGCTCCGGCTGCTGCCGGTCGTTCTCCCGCGTCGCTGGGACGCGGGGCGCGCGCATGCCGTTCTCCTCGGCCTCGTCATCGTGCCGGCCCTCTCCCTCGACGCGCTCTCGAAGGGCGGCAGCCCGGCCATCGCCGTGGTCATGTTCGCCATGGGGACGGCGGCCGTGCGGCACCCCCTCAGCCGGTCGCTGCCGTTGCTGCTGCTCGCTCTGGCGGGCCTGGGGATGGTCGCCACCGGCGTGTTGTCACCCGTGGTTCCCGCCGGCGCGACCGACCGCGCCGTCAGCCTGGGCGTCTCGATCTGCGTGGTCTTCACGGTCGCCTACGCGATCAGGCAGCGCAGGGCCGCCACGGCCGCCCAGGCGGGAGAGGCCGTGCTGGCCGAACGGGCCAGGATCGCCAGGGAGATCCACGACATCCTCGCGCACTCCCTGTCGGCGCAGATCGTGCACCTGGAGGGCGCCCGGCTGCTGCTGCGCGCCGACCGCTCCCAGGAGGCCCTTGACCGGGTCGAACGCGCTCGCGAGCTGGCCAAGAAGGGTCTCGAGGAGGCGCGCAGGGCCGTGGCCGCGCTCCGCGACGACGCCCAGCCGCTGCCCGCCGCGCTGGACGCGCTCGCCGAGGAGTTCCGTGACGCGACCGGCGAGGAGTGCGCCGTCGTCGTCTCCGGGCACGAACGCCGCCTGTCCCCCGAGACCGAGCTGGCGATGGTCCGTACCGCCCAGGAGGCCATCACCAATGTGCGGCGGCACGCCCCCGGCTCCCCCGTCACCGTACGGCTGAGCTTCGGCGACCGGGAGTGCGAGCTGGAGGTCGTCAACCCCCCGGGTGACGGGCGGGGGACACCGGGAGGAGGATACGGACTCGTGGGCATGCGCGAACGCGCCGAACTCCTGGGCGGCACCCTGGAGGCCGACGATACCGAGGACGGCTTCCGGGTCCGGCTGCGGGTGCCGGCGTGACCGCCCGCGTGCTGGTGGTGGACGACCAGGCCGTCGTGCGCGACGGGCTCGTCCTGCTGCTCGGCCTGCTGCCGGACATCGAGGTGGTGGGGTCGGCGCCCGACGGCGAGACCGCGCTCCGCCTGGTCGCGGACGAACGGCCCGACGTGGTGCTCATGGACCTGCGCATGCCCCGCATGGACGGGGTCGAGGCCACCCGGCGGATCCGCACCGGGTTTCCGGGCACGCAGGTCGTCGTGCTGACGACGTACACCGACGACGAGTCGGTCTTCGCCGCGCTGCGGGCCGGGGCGCGCGGCTTCCTCACCAAGAGCGCGGACGCCGAGGAGATCGCCCGCGCGGTGACCACGGTGATGAACGGCGACGCCCAGCTCGACCCCGGCGTGCAGCGCCGGCTCCTGAACACCGTCACCGGCGCGGGCGGTGACACCGGCACCTCGCCGCCCGGCGAAACGCCCGGGCCGGCCGCCGCACCGGATCACCGGTCCCGTTTCTCGCCGCGCCACGCCCGCGAGGCGCGGCGAGCGGGCCGCACGCCGGGAGCCGGGACCTCGCCCGATGCCGGCACGTCGCAGAGCTCCGGAACATCGCCGAGCGCCGGGACACCGTCCGGTGCCGGGACGTCGCCGGACGGGCTGACACCGCGCGAGGCGGAGGTGCTGCGGCTGATCGCCCACGGGCTGACCAACGCGGAGATCGCCGCTCACCTGTTCATCGGCGAGGCGACCGTGAAGACGCACATCAACAACCTCTTCGCCAAGATCCGGGTGCGCGACCGGGCACAGGCGGTCGCGTACGCCTACCGGACCGGGCTGGCCGACCCCCGCGAGGGCTGATCCAGGCGGCGGGCCGCCCTGGCGGCGGCATAGCCGAGGGAGTTCGTCGCCAGGTGGAGCAGCGCGGGTGCGAGCAGCCCGGCGCGGTGGCGCAGCGCGTGGAACACGAGCCCGGCGAGCGCGGTGGACGCCACTGTCCCCGCCACCAGCCGTCTCGTCTCCACTGGGCCGCCCCGCCCTGCGCCCTCGTTCGGGGTCTCCCCGGCGGCGAGACGGCCGAGTGCGGCGTTGGCCCTGGCCATGTCCATCGCGGGCAGCACGTGCCACAGCCCGAACAACGCGGCCGAGGCGGCGACGGCCGCACACGGCGCGAGCGAGCGTCCGAGCAGGGCGGGCAGCGCGCCGCGGAAACCCACCTCCTCCAGCAGCACGGTCCCGATGGGCACCTGCACCAGAGCCTCCTCCAGCACCCGGCGGCGCGACAGCGCCAGCGCGCGCTCGTCGTGGAACAGCGCGCGGGTGCGCGGGTGGGCGAGGCCCGCCGCGTAGACGGCCGCGACTCCGGCGGCGAGCGCGCCCCCGGTCACGGCCCCGGCGCGGGCACCGTGGAAGCCGAGATCATGCCAGGTCAGCCCTTCCCCGCGGGCGATCAGCACCAGTGTGCCGGTCGCGACCGCCGAGGTCAGCGGCGCCCACCGCCGGGCGACCCGGTTGTTGAGCACGTTCGCCGCCATGAGCACGCCGAGAGCGCCGCCCAGCGCACCCGCCCGCCTCGCCCGGTTCGTCGTCACGTCGCCATGCTCCCATCGCCGCCGGGGCGTACGACGCTCCCGGCGACCGCCGCCTCAGCAGGTGCCCGCCCCCTCGGTATAGCCGTCGGCGAAGTACTGCTGGCGCTGCCGCGGGGTGCCGTGGGCGTCCGGCGCCCACCAGATGTCGGTGGGATCACCCGCCGCCTGGAGGTTGACGAGCAACTCCTCGTCGTCGCCCTGATCGGCGCTCAGCGCCCCCACGCGGATCAGCCCGCTCAGCGCGGCGCCCGCGTAGCAGTCGGCCTGAAGCTCCCGCTGCACGTTGAACCGGAAGTCCTCGACGAGCTGGGCCTGCACGGCGTGCCCCAGCTCGTGCGGGATGACGACGTAGACCGCCCCGTCGCCCAACTGGTCGTACATCGCCTTCAGCCAGGCCTCGTCATAGGCGATGAAATGGCCGTACGGGCAGTAGAAGGCGTTTTCGGGCACGGCCGACTGCCCGCCGCAGTCGGGGCCGTCGTCGCCCCGGTAGGCCACGAACCGGGAGATCGGGCGGTAGGTTCCCCCGCTCTGCCGGAAGCGCTGTGCCCAGAACCATTCGGTGAGGCACCGGGCGAGCTTGACGTCGCCGGGGAAGTCGTCCCCGGTTCCCTCACACGGCGTGCCCCGCGACGCCGCGTCCCCCGGCCGCGCCCGGTCCGGCGGCGAGCCGGTGAGCGTGCCACAGGACGCGACGAGGACCGCAAGGAGCAGGAGCACGGCCAGTGTTCGGCGGGTCATTTTCAGGTGAATACCCATTTAGGCGGCAAAAATTTGCGCCGTCGCCGAACGCGACAGTTTTACATGCCCCAGGTGTGCACGGGCTCGTTGGTGTGCATGTGCTGCAGGTAGCGAAGCGTCATGCGGCGCAGCGCCTCGTGGTCTCCGCCGAACGCGCGGGCCGCCCTGACCTGCCAGTCCGCCCCCGTACGGCCGGTCACGCAGCGCCGCTCGATGATGCCGAGCAGCCGGTCGCGCTGGACCGGGTCGACCTCCCACAGGTCGAGCCCGTGATAGGCCATGGGCAGCAGCCTGCGCAGGATCAGCTCGGCGGCGGGCACCTCCCCCAGGCCCGGCCAGTAGAGGCGGGCGTCGAGGCCGTACCGCGCCGCGTTGCGGAGGTTGTCCTCGGCGGCGGCGAAGGACATGCGCGTCCACACGGGCCGCTCGGCCGACGGGAGCACGCGCATGAGCCCGTAGTAGAACGCGGCGTTGGCCGCGATGTCGGCCACCGTCGGCCCGGCGGGCAGCACGCGGTTCTCCACCCGCAGGTGGGGCACGCCGTCCGAGACGTCGTAGACGGGCCGGTTCCAGCGGTAGACGGTGCCGTTGTGCAGCCGCAGCTCGTGCAGCTCGGGCACCCCGCCCTCGTCGATGACCCGCCTCGGGTCCTCCTCGTCACACAGGGGCAGCAGCGGGGGAAAGTAGCGGACGTTCTCCTCGAACAGGTCGAAGACCGACGTGATCCACCGCTCCCCGAACCACACGCGCGGCCGCACGCCCTGGGCCTTCAACTCCTCGGGCCGGGTGTCGGTGGCCTGCTCGAACAGGCTGATCCTGGTCTCGCGCCACAGCTCCTTGCCGAACAGGAACGGCGAGTTGGCCGCGACCGCGACCTGCGGGCCGGCGACGACCTGGGCCGCGTTCCAGTGGTCCGCGAACGTCTCGGGGCTCACCTGCAGGTGGAGCTGCACGCTCGTGCACGCCGCCTCGGGGGTGATGCTGTCGGCGTAGGTGTCGAGCCGGTCCACCCCCTCGATCACGAGGTGCAGGTCCTCGCCGCGGGCGGCGAAGATCTGCTCGTTCAGCAGCTTGTAGCGGGGATTGGCCGACAGCGTCCCCTCGCTGACGTCGGTCTCACGCAGCGTCGGCAGGATGCCGACCAGCATGAGCTGCCCGCCGACGCGCGCCGCCCGCTCCTGCGCCCGGTTGAGGCGCAGCCGTACGGACTCCTCCAGCAGGCGGCTGCCCTCGCCGGACAGCACCTGCGGCGGGATGTTGATCTCGACGTTGAACTGGCCCAGCTCCGTCGCCCAGTCGGGCTCCGCGATGGCGGCCAGGACCTCCGCGTTCTTCATCGCCGGCTCGCCCCCGGAGTCGACCAGGTTCAGCTCGATTTCCAGGCCCATCTGAGGCCGGTCGAACCCGAACCGCGACTCCCGCAGCATCTCGGCCAGGACGTCCAGCGACAGCTTCACCTTGTCCCGGTAGCGGCGGCGGTCCTCCCGGCTGAAGGAGACGGAGGGTACGTCACGGCCCATTCAACGAGCGTCGCACGCCGAGGGCCGGTAGCACCAGACGGGGTCAGACCAGACGTCGTGCGGTGGCCCAGCGCGACAGCTCGTGGCGGTTGGACAGCTGCAGCTTGCGCAGCACGCTCGACACGTGCGTCTCGACGGTCTTCACCGAGATGAACAGCTCCTTGGCGATCTCCTTGTAGGCGTAGCCCCGGGCGATCAGCCGCAGCACCTCGCGCTCCCGCTGGGTGAGCGAGTCGAGCTCCGGGTCGATGGGCGGGGCCTCCGTCGAGGCGAACGCGTCGAGGACGAACCCGGCCAGCCGCGGCGAGAACACCGCGTCGCCCTCGGACACGCGGGTGATCGCGTCGGTCAGCTCCGTGCCGCTGATCGTCTTGGTCACATAGCCCCGGGCGCCGCCCCGGATGACCCCGATCACGTCCTCGGCCGCGTCCGACACCGACAGCGCGAGGAAGCGCACCTGGGAGCCCGAGCCGAGCACGCGCCGCAGCACCTCCTGGCCGCCGCCGCCCGGCATGTGCACGTCGAGCAGCACCACGTCGGGCTCCAGCTCGGCGATCGCCTTCACGGCCGACTCCACGTCCTCGGCCTCGCCGATCACCTGGATCGAGGGGCCCAGCTCGGCCCGTACGCCGGACCGGAACAGCCGGTGGTCGTCGACGATCAGCACCCGTACGGTCTTCATTTTTCCCTCTTCATGGTCAGCATGACCTCGGTTCCGTCGCCGGGCTCGGTCCTGACCCGGGCGCTTCCCCCGTTGCGCTCCATCCTGCCGACGATCGACTGGCGGATGCCCATCCGGTCTCCGGGGACGTCGTCGAGCACGAAGCCCTTGCCCCGGTCCCGGACGAACACCGTCACCTCGTCGGGCTCGACCTCGGCGTAGACGGAGACAACCGGAGCACCACTGTATTTGCAGGCGTTGACCATCGCCTGCCGGGCGGCGTGCAGCAGGGCCACCAGGCCCTCGTCCAGCTCGCAGTCGCCCACGCAGACGACCTCGATCTGCACGCCGTGGGCGTCCTCCTCCTCGGCCGCGACCCGCCGTACGGCGGCGGCGAGAGAGGCGTCGGCGTCCTGCTTGGGCTGGTAGAGCCAGTTGCGCAGCTCCCGCTCCTGCGACCGGGCGAGCCTGGCGACCTCCCGCGCGTCGTGCGCGTTGCGCTGGATCAGGGTGAGCGTGTGCAGCACCGAGTCGTGGACGTGGGCCGCCACCTCGGCCCGCTCCTCCTGCCTGATGCGCTCGGTGCGCTCACGCTGCAGCTCCTTCACGAGCGAGGCCAGCCAGGGCGCGGCGATCATCAGCATGCCGCCGACGACCACCGCCGTGAACACGAGCCCGGTCTTCGCCTTGGCCAGCTCGCCGCTCGCGGCCAGGAAGCCGATCGCGCCCACGACGACGAGCAGCGCCCCGATGCCGGTGCGCACCCAGGTCGTGCTGACCTGCTTGACCGCGCCGGACATCCACCGCTGCCGCCGCCCCGGGTCGGCCTGCTGCCACAGGATCAGCGCGCCGATGCCGCCGACCGCGATCGGCCAGGTGCCGAACCCGCCGCTGGAGGCGCCCGTCAGCCAGGCGAAGCCCGCCAGCGCCAGCCACAGCACGCCGTACGAGGCGAGCTGGCCCCACTCGCGGGCCGGCTCGGGTCCCTTCACCTCTTCCTTGGGGGTGAACATCCACAGCGCGGCGTACGCCACGAGGCCAAGCCCGTCGACGACGGTGAGCAGCACGAAGGCGAGGCGCAGCACGACGGGGTCGAGCCGCAGCTGGGCGGCGGCGCCCTGCGCGACGCCCGCGACCACCCGGCCCGAGAGGGGCCGGACCATCCGGGGGTACGCCGCTGGGGCGTTAGGCATCTCAGACATCTCGGGAAGCATCGTCACACGTCACAGAGCATGAGCGCATCAGGGCATGCCCTGACGCCGTCCCTGAGGGGTCGGGGACGAGTCAGGGGTTCCCCCGATGGCAGGGGTATGGCCGTCGAGGCCAGGATGGGACCATGACCGAGGCACCACCGACCCCCGCTCCCGACTCCGCCGGCACGCCCGAGCCCGAGAAGGTGCTGAGCCGTTCCCGCGACGGGCGCATGATCACGGGCGTCTGTGCGGGTCTCGGCAGGTTCACGGGCATGGACCCCGTGCTCTTCCGGGTCGGTTTCGCGGTGCTGGTCCTCGCCTCCGGCATCGGCGTCATGCTGTACGTCGCGGCGTTCCTGCTGATGCGCCAGCCGGGCGGCGGCCCCGGGCACCTGGAGCAGTGGACCCGGCGGCTGTTCGACGCCGAGACCGTGCTCGCGCTGCTCGCCGCGGTCTTCGCGTTCGGCCTGATCATCAACGTCGCCTCCGGGGGGATCAACCGCGGCACGATCGTGGTCGGCACGCTGCTCGCCATCGTGCTGATGGCCGCCCACGCGCGCGGCGTCGACCTGCTGACGATGGCCAAGTCGATGCCCGACCGGGCGACCGGACGCCGCGGCATGACCCGGACCCCCTCGAACTTCGCGCCGTTCGCGCCCTTCACCCGGCCTCCCGCCCGGGAGCCGTACGGGCCGGGAGCGCCGGCGCAGGAGACACCGCTACGCGAGACGCCGGCGTCACAGGCGCACGCGTCACAGGACCCGCCCAAGGACGTCGCGGGCCACGGCCCGGCCGCCCCCGGCGCGGCAGCGGACGACACCGCGATCCAGGACGCGATGGTCCAGGAGACCGCGATCCAGGACCCGGCCGGAAAGGACACCGCGGGGAAGGACACGGCCAAGGACACGGCCGGGGACACAGCCGCGGACGACACCGCGATCCACGACACGATCATCCAGGACCCGGTCGCGGCGGACAGGGCCGCCGACGACACGATCGTCCAGGACGCCGTCGCCGAGGACACGCCTGCGTCGGCCGGGCGGGCCGACGCCGACCCGCCGACCAGGCCCTTCGAACCCGTCGCCCGCCTGGCCGCGGAGCCCGCCCCCGACGCGTACACCCCGGGCCCGAGCACTCCCGGACCGGGCGTTTCCGGGGCGCCGGGCGGCTGGGCGTCCGGAGCACCGGGGCCCTCCGTCTCCGAGGCTCCGGCCGGCGACGGGTACCGGCGGCTGTCGGACCTGGCCCGTGAGGCGCGAGCGGGCGCGTACGGTCATGGCGCCCGGGAGCCCCGGCAGCACCGTACGGGCGGACTCGGATCTGGAGGACACGGATCTGGAGGACACGGGGCCGGAGGGCACGGATACGGAGCCGGGGAGCCCTTCGCCCCGCACGGCCCCTACAGCAGGCCGGAGGCGTACCAGCCCTACGCTTCGCCCTACCCGCCGAGCCCGTACGGACCGCCTGTGCCCCCGCCTCCGCGGCCGGCGAAGCCCAAGCGTCCCAGGTCGTTCGTCGGCGGCCTCACCATCTGCCTCGCCCTGATCGTTGGAGGGATCATGGTCACCATGCAGCGGACCGGCTCCGGCTCGGTCGGCCTGCCGGTCGTCGGCGGGGCGGTCCTGGTCACGATCGGGGCGGGCCTGCTCGTCGCGGCGTGGTTCGGCCGGGGCGCGGGTCTGATCGCCACCGGGACGATCGTAGCCCTCGTGCTGGTCGGCAGCTCGACGGTGAACGGCATCCCCCGCAAGGTCGGCAACTTCGTCTGGCATCCCGTCGGCTCCGTCCAGTCGCCCGGCACCTATGAACTGGGCCTCGGCGAGGGCAAGCTCGACCTGAGCGACGTGACGCTCAGGCCCGGCGTCCGGCTCAGGTTCGACGCGTCGGTGTCGCTGGGACAGCTCACGGTGATCGTTCCGACGTCCGCCCGCGTGGAGGTGCACGGCTCCGCCAAGCTGGGCGAGGTGAAGATCGATCACAGGGTCGAGGACGGCACGGACGTACGGTTCGACCGCGTCCTGGAGCCGGAGACGCCCGTCGAGGGCGACGCCCCGACGATCGAGTTGCACGTCAAGGCCGGACTCGGCGACGTGGAGGTGCGCCGTGCGGCCTGAGTCCCACCCTGAGTCGCAGCCCGAGCGCCCGCGCCGGGTGCACCGGACGAACTGGATGTCCCTGCTGTGCGGCCTGCTGTTCATCGGCATGGGCATCCGCTACCTGACCGGGCCGGATCCCGACGCGGTCGTCATGGCACCCATCCTCGTCGGGGGTCTCGGGTTCGCGGCCTTCGTCGCCATCCTCGCCAAGGCCATCCGCCGCTGACCCGCCACGGCGGGTCGGTGGGGTCGGCGTCCCCGGTGCGGCAGGGGCGACGGCGGGGGTGACGGCCCCGCTGAAAAAATCCCGCTTCGGGCTTCCCCCATGGTGTGCCCACGGGTGAGGTCACCTGGCACGGCATCGCCCACCTGGCCGCGGGCGGCATCGGCTTCACTGCCTGGCCGCCGCCTGCTTCGTCCTCGCCCGCCGCTTCGCCCGGGACGGCCGCACCGCCTGGGCCCGCCTCTCCGCGGCGACCGGCACCCTGACCGCCGCCGGGTTCCTCACCGTCGCCGCCGGCGCCGGCGCCGTCTGGGCCAACCTCGCCTTCACGGGCACCGTCATCCTCGCCTGGGCCTACATCGGCGCCCTGGCCGTCCACGCCTACCGCAACGCCTGATCATCCCGGGGCCGTACGTCCGCGAACCCACGGCCCCGCGCCGCAGGCACCCGTCAACGGCCGTACCCGGCGAGAACCGGGTGATCGAACCGAGTCAGGCGGACCGAATCCGCCGGACTCGGTTCGTTGGCGTCCCTGGCGACCCGCCCGGCCGCGACGTCGCGGCACATGCGCGGCTCAGCGCGGGCGTCGCGGTGGTTCCGGTTCCAAGTGGCGCCACGCATACTCAGTATGCATACTAAGTATTCATGTCGGTGCGACACGGCCTGCTCGCCCTGCTCAGCCAGGGCCCGCGTTACGGCTACCAGCTCAAAACCGAGTTCGAGGCGTCCACGGCGACGACCTGGCCACTGAACATCGGGCAGGTCTACACGACGCTGTCCCGCCTCGAACGCGACGGCCTGGTGTCCCGCGACGACCAGGACGACCAGGACGAGCAGGGCCGGGTCCGGTACGCCATCACCCAGGACGGCCGCGACGAGCTCGGCCAGTGGTTCGCCAAACCCGTCTCCCGGACCGACCGGCCCCGTGACGAGCTCGTCATCAAGCTCGCGATGGCGGTCACCACTCCCGGTGTGGACGCGGCGTCGGTCATCGCGGTCCAGCGATCCGCGACGATGCGCGGCCTGCAGGAGCTCACCCGCGCCAAGCGCGGCCTCGACGCGTCCGCGGAGGCCGCACAGCGCCTCGTCCTCGACTCGATGATCTTCCACGCGGAAGCGGAGCAGCGCTGGCTCGACCACTGCGAGGCCCTGCTCATCCGCCCTACCAAGGAGCATCCGTGACTGAACACCACCCCCCGGACCGGTTACCCGTTCCGGACGGCGAGCCGATCGTCCGTCTCGTCGGCGTCGTCCGGATCCACGGCGAGGGGCCGCACGCCGTGCCCGCCCTCGCGGGCGTCAGCCTGGACGTGCGGGCCGGCGAGCTGGTCGCCGTCATGGGACCGTCCGGGTCCGGCAAGTCGACCCTGCTGAACCTGGCGGGCGGGCTCGACCGGCCGACGGAGGGGTCCGTGCTCCTCGAAGGCCGCGAGTTGAGCGCACTGTCGCCCAAGCGGCTGGCGGAGCTGCGCCGCCGGAGCGCCGGCTACGTCTTCCAGGACCTCAACCTCATTCCGTCGCTGACGGTGACCGAGAACGTCGCGCTGCCACGCGAGCTGGACGGCGTCCGTGCCGGGACGGCCAGACGGGAAGCCCTGGAGGTGCTGGAGGAGGTCGGCCTCGCGGACCTGGGCGACCGGTTCCCCGACGATCTGTCGGGCGGGCAGCGGCAGCGGGCCGCCATCGCCCGGGCGCTCGTCGGCGAGCGCCGCCTGCTCCTCGCGGACGAGCCGACCGGCGCCCTCGACACCCGGACCGGTGACGAGATCATCCAGGTGCTCCGGCAGCGCGCCGACGCCGGGGCGGCGGTGCTGCTGGTCACCCACGAACCGCGGTACGCCGCCTGGGCCGACCGCGTCGTCTTCCTCAGGGACGGACGGATCACCGACTCGTCCGGCACGGACGACGCGGACGGCACGGACGACGCGGACGGCTTGGGCGGCACGGGCGGCTTGGGCGGTACGGGCGGCTTGGGCGCGGTGAGCGCGCGATGAGGGGCCTGCGCGCGGCGCTGCGGATCTCGCGCCGCACCGCCTGGCGCTCCAAGGGACGCAGCGCGCTGATCCTCGCGATGCTCGCGCTACCCGTCGCCGTGGCCACCTTCGCGCTGACCGCCCTGTCCACCATGTTCGCCGAGGAGCACGGGAACTACGCACTCGGCCGGGCCGACGCGCTGGTGCAGGGCGCCCACGGGGTGGAGATCAGCCATGACGCGTGGGGAGGGGAGATCCACGCGGAGCGGCGCACGAACGTGACGCCGTACACTCGGGCGGAGATCGCCGGGCTCCTCCCCGGCAGCCGTCTGATTCCGATGTCACAGCAGTTCGTCCGTTATCTCGCCCCCGGAGGCTACGAGACGGGCACCATCCGGCAGGTGGATCTGCGCGACCCGATGTCCCAGGGCACCTTCCGGCTCACGGAGGGCAGGCTCCCCGCCGCTCCCGGCGAGGCCGTCATCTCCGTCCCCAGGCTCGACGCGCAGGTGAGGCCGGGCGCGACGCTTCTCGCCGGGGAGGAGCGGCGTCCGCTGCGGATCGTCGGCGTCGCCCTGTTCTCGCCGACGGGGATGTGGCCCGACGTCGTCGCCTTCCCCGGCAGCCTGCCCGAACCCGCTTTCGAACTCGCCAATCCGAGTCACATGACGCACAGCTGGCTCGTGGACGCACCGCGCCCGCTGTCGTGGGCCGACGTCCGGCGACTCAACGCGCGCGGCCTCCTGGTCGTCAGCCGGGCAGAGGTCGAGCGCGCTTCGGCGGCCGAGCCGCGCTACGACCTCAGATTCGACTCCTCCACCCTGCCCGTGCTCCCGTGGACCGGGATCGCGCTGTTACAGGTCGTCCTCGCGGCCGGGCCCGCCTTCGCCGTCGGCCGGCGGCGCAGGGCCCGCGAGTTCGCGCTGGTCGCCGCGCAGGGCGGCTCCCCCGCGCAGCTCCGCATGATCGCTTTGGCCGACGGCCTGCTCTTCGGCGTCGCCGGCGCCGTGGCCGGGGCCGCGATCGGCATCGCCGCGGTGCCGCTCGCGATGCCCGGTCTCGAACTGTGGGCGCAGTCGCTGGCGGGCCCGGTCACCGTCCTGTGGACTCCGGTGGCGCTGATCGCGGTGCTGGGCGTCGTCGCCGGGCTGCTGGCCGCCCTCGCTCCGGCCATCGGCGCGGGCCGTACGGACGCGGTGGCGGTGCTGTCCGGCAGGCGTGAGCGGCGCCGCGACCGGGCGGGCCGTCCGCTGCTGGGGGCGGTGCTCGTCGTCGCGGGCGTCCCGGCGACGGCGGTGAGCGCCGGGCACGGCGTCCACTGGATCGCCGCCTCGGCGCTGCTCACCCAGCTGGGGCTGGTGGCCCTGGTGCCGGCCCTCGTCGCGATGGTCGGCCGGGTCGCCGCCCGGTTCCCCCTGCCGCTCCGCTTCGCCGCCAGGGACGCCGTACGCAACAGGGGCCGTACGGCGCCCGCCGTCGCCGCGGTGATGACCACGGTCGTGGTGCTCACCGCGGCGGGCATCACCTGGGCGACCGCGCTCGCGCACAGGCCGACGCTCGAGCGTGACCAGCCGCAGGGCCCGACAGGCGCGTTGCAGGTCACCGGATCCGATCTGACCCCGCAGCTGTGGGACCGCGTCCGCGCCGTCATACGGCGGGAACTCCCGGCGGACGTGCCGCTCGTGGAAGGGCGGGCTCTCGCGACGAAGGCCGGCCTGCCGCTCGGGGTGAGCCTGGCGGCGCCGGTCACGCGGAGCGATCTGCCGCACCGCACCCTGGACGGGGAGAGCGGAGGGCTCCTGGCCGGAGACGAGAGCCTGCTGCGCTACATGCTGGGACGCGAGGATCCGAGGGCGGTGGCGGCGCTGCGCGCGGGAAAGGCCGTCGTGCTCAATCCCGCGACCGTCCACGGGGACAGAATCGAGGTACAGCTGATGAGCCGGGACGCGACGGCCCTGAGCGAGCCCGTGTCCCTCTCCCTGCCGGCCGTCGGAGTGCCGCCCGCCGGTCAGGGCTGGGCGCGTGCGGTGGTCGCGCCGGAAGTCATCGAGAAGGCGGGATACGGCACCGTCACCTCCGTGCTCGCGGTGAACCCTGCGGACTATCGGACGCCGCGGGCTACGGCGGACCGGATCGCCGCGGCGGTGGAGGCCGTCACGTCCCACGCGGCGGTGCGGCTCGAGTCGCCGCGCGGGCCCGCCGAAGACTCGGTGGTTCTGCTCGTGCTGGCCGTCGCGGCCGCCGTGCTCGTTCTGGGAATGACGTTCGTCGCGACCGCGCTGGCCGCCGTCGAGGCCCGGCCCGACCTGGAGGTCATGGCCGCGGTGGGGGCGGACCCGCGGGTGAGGCGGGCCGTCGTCGCGGGCCAGGCCCTGGTGATCGCGCTGCTCGGCACCACCGTGGGAGTGCTGGCCGGTTTGCCGCCCGGCATCGCCGCGACGCGGATCCCCTCCCGGCGGGACGCCTGGATATTGGTGCGGCCCGACGGGGTGCCCGTGCTGATGCACGGGGAGAAGACTCCCGCGCTCGTCGTCCCGTGGCCGCTCATCGGCCTGCTCGTCGTGGCGCTTCCCCTGCTGGCCGCGCTCGGCGGCGCGCTGTTCACCCGATCACGCCTGCCACTCCCCCGGCGGAGGGCGACGTGACGGTGACCGCGAGAAGCAGCGACCTCTGGGCGGGGATCCTGCTGCCCGCCCAGGCGGCGGGAACGGCGTCGGGCGAGCGGGAGTGGCCGGTCCGCTCGCGAGACTGACCGTGCCAACCGGCTACGGAGCCGCCGTGAGGGCGGCCTCCACGGCGGACAGGCAGCGTTCGACGACGGGCCGGGGGGCGTAGGCGTAGGTGCCGTCGCCGAACAGCTCGAAGGTCATGAACCCGTCGTAGCCCCGGCGGGCGAACGCGGCGAGATACTCGGCGAGCGGCAGTTCCCCGTCGCCCCACGCCAGGTGCCCGGCCGGGCTGCCGTCGATGAGGTGCACGTGGCGGACCCGGTCGCCGAGCGCGTCGAAGTAGTCGTCCACGCTCTCGCCCGCGACCGCCATGCCCACGGTGTCGAGCACGGCGGCGAGGTTCGGCGCGCCGACCTCGTCCAGCATGCGGGCGAGCGCCCGCGAGTCGTTGAGGAGGTTCGACTCCACCCGCTGGAGCGCTTCGAGCACGACCGTCACCCCGAATCCCTCGGCGTACCCGGCGATCTCGCCGATCGCGTCGGCGGACCGGCGCCACGCCGCCTCCACCGGCTCGTCCTCGTATCCCCGGCCCGGCGTGAGCAGGAGCAGCTCGGCGCCCAGCTCCGCGCACAGCTCGGCCGCCCGGCGGAACATCGCGACGCTGGAGGCGCGCAGCCGGGTGTCGGCCGAGGCGATGTTGACCGGGTACATCACCTGCTCCGGGGTCAGGCAGCGCACCCGCAGGCCACGGGAGGCGGCCCGGCGGCGTACGGCGCGGGCCTCGGCGTCGCTCACCTGCGGCACGTGGAAGTGGGGGGCGATGCCCCACAGCTCCACCTCCTCGCGGCCGAGGCCGGCCGCGTCGTCGAGGAACCGGTCGAACGGCAGGTGCTGATAGGAGAAGTTCGATCCGGTGATCCGGGGCAAGGACATCGGCACTCCTGTCGTACGCGAGGATTCCACGATCATTCTCCGGCTCCGACGGAGGAGCTCATTTGCCGACTCCGTCGGCAGTGCTCATTTGCCGACTCCGTCGGCGAGGCCCTTCACGATGTAGCGCTGGCCGGCGAAGAACAGCAGCACCACCGGGACGGCGGCGATCGTCATGCCGGCGAACACGACGGGAAACTCCGTGCCGTGCTTGCTCATCAGGCTCATCAGGCCGACGGGAAGGGTCTGCACGCCGGCGCCGCTGGTGAACACCATGGCGAACAGGTACTCGTTCCAGGCGAACAGGATGTGCAGCAGGACCGTCGAGACAATGATCGGCTTGCACATCGGGA
This sequence comes from Microbispora sp. NPDC088329, assembly GCF_040685655.1. Lineage (NCBI taxonomy): Bacteria > Bacillati > Actinomycetota > Actinomycetes > Streptosporangiales > Streptosporangiaceae > Microbispora > Microbispora sp. NPDC088329. The sequence continues at coordinate 111,489 of NZ_JBFBIP010000005.1, read as the reverse complement.
GCGTGATCCGCCAGAACGCGGTCCAGCGCCCGCAGCCGTCCATCTCCGCCGCCTCGTCCACCTCGCGCGGCAGGTCCAGCATGTACGCCCGGATGAGGAAGGTGGTGAACGGCACCCGGAAGGCCGTGTAGAGGATGAGCAGCGCCCAGAAGCTGTTGTACAGCCCCATGGCCTGGAACATCTTCACCAGCGGCACCAGCGCCACGCTCGGGGCGAGCATCAGCCCGCCCAGGATCACGCCGGTGACCAGCTTGCCGAACGGGATGTTCACCCGGGTGAGTCCGTACGCCGCCCACGCGCTGACGAACACGGTCGCGACGGTCGACGTCACGGTGACCAGGACGCTGGTGGTGAGGTAGTTGCTCACCCCGCGGTTCCACGCCTTCCGATAGCTGTCGAAGCTCCAGTGGGAGGGCAGCGCGAAGGGGTTGCCGAAGATCTCCGAATTGGTCTTGAACCCGTTGACCAGCATCCACAGCAGCGGATAGATCACCACCACGGCGAGACAGATCAGGAACGCCCACAGGAACAGGCGGGCGATCACCCCGAGGAAACCGAGACGGCTCACCACTCCACCCTTCTCCTGCGCGCGACCCACAGTTGCGCGACGGCGATGACGAGCGTGATCACGAAGATGACCGTCGCGATCGCGGCCGCGTAGCCGAAGTCGTTGCGGACGAAGCCGCTGCGGTACAACCAGGTGCCCAGCACCTGTGTCGAGTTGTCGGGCCCGCCGCTGGTCATGACCATGACCTCGTTGAAGACCTGGAACGCCCCCGAGATCGTGATCATGATCATCACGCCGGTCATCTCGCGTACCAGGGGCAGGGTCACGTGCCAGAAGCGGCGGACCGGGCCGGTGCCGTCGAGCGCCGCGGCCTGGTAGATCTCACGCGGGATGCGCTGGATGGCGACGGCGAACAGCAGGGTCGAGTAGCCGAAGCCCTGCCACTGGCTCATCGCGATGATCGCCGGCATGGCCGTGCCCTCCTCGCCGAGCCAGGAGTGGCGCAGCCCGTCGAGGCCGATCGCCTGCAGCAGGTGGTTCAGCAGCCCGAGGTTGGGCTCGTAGATGAAGTAGAAGAGCAGGCCGGCGACGGTCAGCGAGATCGCGCTGGGGATGAAGTAGACCGCCCGCAGAGCCCGCTGCCATCGTTCGCTGCGCACGCCCTCGATGAGGGCGGCCAGCACGATCGCGCCGAACACCTGGAACACGATCGACACCACCGCGTAGAGCACGTTGTTGCCGAGCGACTTCCAGAAGACCGGGTCGTCCACGAGCTTTGCGTAGTTGCCGAGCCCGACGTACTTCTGGCTCCCGCTGAAGATGTCCCACTTGAGCGTGCTGAACCCGAAGTTCTCCACCAGCGGGAAGTACACGAACACTCCGACCAGCGCGAGGGCGGGGACCACCCACGCGAGCCCGGCGGCCCGTCTGCTCATGGCGCGCACCGGCCTGCCCTCCCCGGCTACTTCGCCGCAGCCGAGGCCTGGCGGACGCTCTCGACCACCTGCTCGGGGGTCTTGCTGCCGGTGATCAGCGCCTCGCCGCCGGACAGCCACGCGTCGGCGACCTCGGGGACGGTGACCGTGTCGAGCCAGACGGCCAGCTTCGGCGCCTTGTTGACGAGTTCGATGCCCTCGTACACCGCCTTGCTCGAGGTGTCGGGCGTGACGGCGCCGACGACCGTGCTCGGCTGGCCGTACGGCGGCGACGAGAGCGTCTGGGCGTTCTTCGTGCTCGTGACGAACTTCATGAAGTCGACGGCGAGCGGGATGCGCGGCGAGGCGGCGTTGACGAGATACCCCTCGGGAGAGCCCTCGACGATCGCCGGGTCTCCTGCCGCGCCCTGCGGCGCCGGAAGCTGGAAGATGCCGAAGTCGCCGGTGGGGAGCTTGCCCTTGGCGGTCTCGTTGTCGAACTCCAGGATCTCCTGGTAGTACATCGCGGACTTGCCGTCGGCGAACGCCTCCTGCGCCGAGGTGTACAGCACGCCGTTGGTGCCGGTCTTGGTGTCGGTGCAGGTGTCGACCAGGGTCTTGAACTGGCCGAGGGCCTTCACGTAGCCGGGGTCGTCGAGCTTGGCCGTCGCGGGCTTGAGATCGGCGTCGAAGGCGGCCGTCGGCACGTTGTACGCGAAGAGCTGCTGCAGGTAGTGCAGAGCCGGCCAGCCGTCCTTGTTGCCGAAGGAGATCGGCTCGTACCCGGCCTTGCGCAGCGGGCCGCAGGCGGCGATCAGCTCCTCGAACGTCTTGGGCACCTCGACCCCGGCCTTGGCGAAGGCGGCCTTGTTGTAGCCCATGAACTTGCCGTTGCCGTACAGCGGGATCCCGTAGTACTTGCCGTCGTAGGCGAAGGCCGACAGCGCCCCCTCGCTGAAGGTCTTGCCCCACTCCGTGCCGGGCCCGATCACCTTGGTCAGGTCCGCCGCGCGGCCGCCGCGGACGAAGTTCTCCGCCCAGGTGCCGGTCCAGGTGAAGTAGACGTCCGGGAGGGCGTTCGACGCCGTCAGCGTCTTGGTCTTGTCCTTGATGCTCTGGTCGGTCTCCTGGATGAGCTGGATCTTCACGCCGGGATGGAGCTTCTCGTACTCCGCGGCCAGGTCCACGAAGTAGGGCTCGAGAGGGTCGCCGGCGAACTTGGTGAGGATGCTCAACGTGCCCGAGTAGTCGGGTTTGGCGGCGGCGTCGGCCGCGGGAGCCTTGTCCGCCTGGCCGCCGCCGGTGCAGCCGGCCAGGGCGAGCACCGACGTCCCGGCGAGTGCCGCGAACGTCGTCAGTGCGCGAGGGCGCATGGGCTTCCTTTCTCTCTCAGGGGGGAGGAGGGACCGCCGGTGCGGGAGCACCTCAGATCCGCCGGGACGCGCCGCCGGCACGACCCGCTCGATGACGGGTGACTGTACAGAGCATGTGATACCGGTACCAGACCTGTTAACAAGAATTTTTCCTTCGTCGACCTTCCAGATCGGCTTGCCTCAGAGAAACAGCAGGTCACGTTGGTAACGCCAATGAAACTTCGTCCCCCTGTTGACGCCCGCCCGTCGCGTGTGCCAGCGTGACCACCGCGTGATACCGGTATCAGGCAGCAGGGCGCCCCGGTCCGCAGGCAATCCCCGAAAGGACGCGATGATGCTCGGATTCAACGAGCCGGAATTCCTCTCCCAGATGGCGAGCGCGGTGGCGTTGCGGCCCCAGATCGAGGAACTCGTCGATCGGCTCGTGGACGAGGGATTCGACAACCTCTACCTGGTCGGCGCCGGCGGCACCTATGCCCAGATGTGGCCGTACGAGCGGATGGCCCGGCAGCGCTCCACGTTCGACGTCCGCGCGGTCATCGCGGCCGAGCTGATCGCGGCGGGCGAGGCGGCGCTGGGCGAGCGCTCGGTCGCGGTCTTCACCTCGGCCTCCGGCACCACCGACGACACCGTGCGTGCCATCGAGTACTGCAAGGCCAGGGGCGTCTACACCATCGGCATGACGGGCCACCCCGACTCGCCCGTCGCCCAGAAGGTGGACGTCGCGCTGATCACCGAGCCCAAGACGTGGCCCTTCGACCCCCAGATGCTGGTCTTCATGGGCCGGCTGCTGTCCCGGCGGGGCGAGTTCGACGGCTACGAGAAGTTCGCCGCCGAGCTCGACGGCCTGCCCCGGATCCTGGTGGACGTGGCCAGGCAGACCGAGCCGGTCGCCGAGAGGTTCGCCGACGACCACAAGGACACCGGCTACTACTTCCTCATCGGCGGCGGCAACCTGTGGGCGTACGCCTACCTGTACTCCATGTGCGTCCTTGAGGAGATGCAGTGGCTGCGCACCACCCGGGTGCACAGCGCGGAGTTCTTCCACGGCTCGCTCGAACTGCTGGAGGAGGACACCAGCGTCATCGTCTTCCAGGGCGAGGACGAGGCGCGGCCGCTCACCGACCGCGCGGTGGCCTTCGCCAAGCGCGTCTCCAAGGACGTCACGGTCTTCGACACCAAGGACTACCCCCTCGAGGGGATCAGCCCCGAGTTCCGCGGCCTGCTCGGCCCGCTGGTCATGGACGTGGCGACGGGCCGCGTGAGCAAGCACCTGGAGCGGGTGCGCGACCACTCCCTCGAACTGCGCCGCTACTACCGCGTCATGGACTACTGACGGGCGACCGTCGCCGATCCCCCCGATCACGGCGCCGCGCCCGGCCGCGCGCCCCCAGGGCCCCCGCGTCGCTCACGCGGGGGCCCGCCTTGAAGGAGAGAGTCCATGAGAGTCCTCGGCTTCGGCGACAACGTCGTCGACCGGTTCCTCGATCGCGGCGTCGAGTATCCCGGCGGCAACAGCGTGAACGTGGCCGTCTACGCGCGGCGCCTCGGCGCCGACGCCGCCTATCTTGGGGTGTTCGGCGACGACGACCTCGGCGGCTTCATCCGGGAGTCGATCGCCGCGCAGGGAGTCGCCGTCGACCGCTGCGCCGTACGGGCCGGCGAGAGCGGCCTCTCCACCCTGCGCGTGGACGACGGCGACCGGGTCTTCCTCGGCTGGAACGGCGGCGGCGTCACGACCAGGGAGCCGATCGTCCTCGGCGACGACCTCCTCGGGTACGCCGCGACGTTCGACCTGGTGCACTCCAGCGTGTATTCGGGCAGCGAGGGCGAGCTGCCGAAGCTGGCCCGGCTGGACACGCTGGTGAGCTACGACCTGTCCAACGAGGACGAGTACCGCACGCCGGAGTATCTCGACCGGATCTGCCCCCACACCGATCTCGTCCTGCTGTCGTGCTCCCACCTCGGCGAGGACACCACGCGGGCCCTCCTGGCCGACGTCGTACGGCGGGGCGCGTCGCTCGCGCTGGCCACCCGGGGCGAGGAGGGGGCCATCGCGTACGACGGCCGCGTCACCCTCACCACCACGGCCGTCCGCGTGGAGGACCCGGCGCTGATGGCCGACACGATGGGCTGCGGCGACGCGTTCCTCGCGGGGTTCGCGGTGTCCCTGCTGCGCGCCGGCTGGCGAGCGGGCGCCGCGCCGGACGGCGACATGATCGCGGCCGCCCTGCGCGACGGCGCCCGATCGGCGCACGACCAGTGCTTGGTCGAAGGCGCGTTCGGTCACGGGCGGCCGGTGGTCGCTAGCATGTCGCCATCCCGTGATCGCGAGAAGTGAGGGACCCCAGCCATGCCGACTGACCGGGGCCAGGCCGCCGGTCGGCCGACCATCTCCGAGGTGGCGGCCGAGGCGGGCGTCGGCCGGGCGACCGCGGCCCGCACCCTCGGGGGGTACGGGCACGTCAGCCCGGAGCTGCGCAAGCGCGTGCTGGAGGCGGCCGAGAAGCTCGGTTACCGCGCCAACGCGCTCGCCCGCAGCATGTCGACCGGGGTGAGCCACACCATCGGGGTGATCGTCGCCGACATCGGCAACCCCTTCTTCGCCGGCGTCGTGCGCGGCATCTGCGACACCTCCCGAGCCCGCGGCTTCGACACGATCGTGCTGAGCACCTACGAGGAGCTCGACGAGGAGATCGCCGCGATGAACGTGCTGATCGACAAGCGCGTCGACGGCATCGTCGTCGCCTCGGCCGCACTGAGCGGCCGGGACGTCGGGCACGTCAAGGAGGCGCTGAACCGCGGCATCCCGGTCGTCCTCGTCGACCGGGCGGTCCCCTCGCTCGATCTCGACGCGGTCGTCATCGACAACCGCGACGCCGCCCGTGAAGGGGTCGAGCGGCTCATCGAGGCCGGGCATCGGCGGATCGGGTTCGTGTGGGGGCCGCCCGTGGCGGAGCCGCCGGCGACCCGGCGCGAGCTGCTGGCCGCGGCGTCCCGCAACCTGTGGACCGACGGCGAGCGCCTGCGCGGCTACCTCGACGCGCTCGACGACGCCCGGATCCCGTTCGATCCCGCGCTGGTGATGGTCGGACGCAAGGTCGAGGAGCGGGCGACCGAGGAGGTCGCGCGCATGCTCGCCCTGCCGGACCGCATCACCGCGCTGTTCTGCACGGAGGCCGAGGCGGTGACGGGAGCGCTGCGCGCCCTGCGGGCCGCCGGGCTCTCCTATCCGCGCGACGTCGCGCTCATCGGGTTCGACGACAGCGCCTGGGCGGCGGTCATGGACCCGCCGCTGACAATGATCGCGCAGCCGGTGCACGAGCTCGGCGCGAAGGCGGCCGAGGTGCTCCTCGACATCGTGCGCGGGGCCGAGCCCGGCCGGGAGACGCACACGCTCCGCTCACGCCTCATCGAACGATCCTCCGTCGCTCCCCCACCCGCGAACATCCCTTTGTGATCATGTAGTTTGCCGCCGCCGCATAAAAGTGCGTGATCACGACGGCCCGGGCAGGCGCGTTCTCTGCGGCAAACCACACGATCACGGCGCGGGGGTGGAGGTCAGCGGGGGAGCAGTTCCGGGGTGCGCTGCTGGGGCAGGCCGGCGAGCCTCCGCTGGCCCTCGGTCAGCAGCGCGGCGATCGGGCCGGGCTCGCGCAGCCGGGTGAGCCGGTCGCGGTTGTACTTGCGCAGCCGCGCCGCGCGGCGCTTGGCCACCGCCGCCTTGAACGCCGCGACGTGCTCACGGTCGGGCTTGCGCGCGCCGCTCAGCTCGTAGCCGTACGCGGTGAGCCGCTCGCCGAGCACCTCCTCGCACAGCGAAACCTCCCAGGGCTCCAGCCGGGAGGCCCACTTGCCCGAGTGGGCGGTGGTCACCTCCTCGTGCGTGTTGCTGTGCCACACCTTGTGCTTGGGCACGGCCAGCTCCGCCATGTGGCGGGGCTCGCACATCCCGGGGTCGTACTCCTCGCCGAGGAACACGCACAGCTTCTTCAGCTCGGTCTGCGGGTCGGCGGTGAGGTCCTCGTAGCGCAGCTCGTAGAAGCTGTCGGCCGGCAGCTTGCGGGCGTGCCGGCGGCCGAAGTCGACGGCCTCGGCCCAGTTGGCCATGGCGTGCACGGCGTCCGCCTTGTACCAGGGCATCTGCTTGAGCGAGGCGACGCAGTCCCGGCCGTCCCTGACGAGGTGAACGAACTGCGCGTCGGGGAACATCCGCATCAGCATCTCGACGTGCCGGTAGTAGCTGGGCCGCTTGTCGCCCCAGCGCGGCTTGCCGAAGCGCTCGGCGTAGCACTTGAAGACCATGCCGATGACCGAGCCGAAGCTGCCCGGGCCGAGCATGGCCGCCTGGACGAAGTCGGGACGGCTCAGCCCGAGCTCGTGGAACTTGGTGGTCCGGCCCTCGGCGATCCAGGTCGCCAGCCTGCGCCTGTTGTCGGCCAGCCGCATGTCGCCGTACGACCGCCGGGAGAAGTAGGCCGGGACGAGGAACCGCGTCTCGGGCGGGACCGCGATGCGCGGGTGCGAGTGCAGCATGAGCTGCAGCATGGTGGTGCCGGAGCGCGGGCAGCCGACGACGAAGACAGGTCTGTCCGAATGCATGAGTTCTATCCCCCGTGGTGAAATTGCCGGACGCCCGGCCGCCGCCCTCCCCCGGGCGCGGCTCGTGACGCGGGTCCTACGGCGTCACGCCGTACGAGCGTGTGGGTGCGGCCGAGACGGCCGGTCAGATAAGGATCTTCTCTCTTTCGTCGGCGGTGCCGGGCACCTGGCGCGACGCCAGCCAGACGCGGTAGACCAGGCTCATCTCGAACGCCAGCAGCAGCGCGCCGGCCACGAGCGAGACCGGCACCAGGGCCGCGGCCCCGAACAGCGGGGCCACGACGAAGACCGCGGCGTGGAACTCGATGCCGCTCACCACGTGGGTGCGCACCCGCCGCCGCACCAGGGCGACGCGGAACCGGTCGTACCAGGGGAAACGGGCGTGGAACGCCTTCTGCAGGTCGACCACGGTGGCGCCGGTGTCGTCGGCGACCTCGCCGAACTCCGCGGCGGCCTGCCCCAGCTCGGTCCGCGGCCGGGCGCGCAGAACGCTCTCGGCGAGGACGCACTGCCCCTCGAGCCGCGCCTCGACCAGCGCACGCGTGGCGTCCTTGACCCGTTTCAGCTGCGGGCCGTTGATGTAGCGGAACAGATCGAGCACGACGACGCCGACGGCGGCGAGCACCACGTCCGTGTCGCCCGTCCGGGTGTACTCCCCGAATCCCCAGCCGAAGGCGCAGGAGACCACCCGCACCCGGTCGCCGACGTAGTCGAGCCACAGGCCGAAGGGCGTCCCCGTGCCCTTGAGCCTGGCGATCTTCCCGTCCATGCAGTCGACCGTGAAACTCAGGTAGAACAGCACCGCGCCGGCGACGAGCGTGCCCTCCGCGAACGCGGCCGCCGAGGCGAAGCCGATCAGTATGGACAGTCTGGTCAGTCCGTTGGGCGTGATCGAAGTGTGGTTAGCCACGAGCAGCGCGAGCCGGCAGGCGAGCGGATCGACCATGAAGACGGTCCACCACGAGTCCCTCGGTTTGCGCGTCGCGAGTATGTCGTCCAGCGTGAAGCCCCCCATGCAGGCAAGAATGACTACAACGGGTAGCCGTTGGCCTGCTCTTCGGTAACAGGCGGGGCATCTCATTGCCGGTTCTTGACCGTCTCCCTCATCTACGTAAACCATCCGCCAATCCGGTCGCGGATCGGTTACAGTCCGTGGTCAAGGGGGAGACCATGCCCGTTGTCACGTTGTACCGGCGGTTGCAGGGGCGGCTGCCGTCGTGGGAGCCCGCACCGCGGGCCGCACTCATCCGGGCGGACGCGGGTCCGCTCCAGGCCCAGCGCGAGACGCTGGATGTGGTGTGCGCCCTGCTGACCGAGTCGGGTGTGCCGTACTTCTGTGTGCGCCCGTTGCCCAACCGGCCGCCGGTGGTGGCCGTGCCGGAGGACGAGCGCACACGCGCGCTCGCCGCGCTCGCCGCGGGCCGTCATCCGCTGTTCGCGGCGCGACAGCCGTACGGCAGGCAGGGGGCACGGGCCCGCCGGGCGGACGCCGGCCGGATGCGCCCGGTGCGGCGGGCGGCGGCGCTGCTCGGCGACGCCAGGGTCGTGCGGCTGGCCATGTATTTCTCCAGCCCTTCGCGCACGCTGACGCTCGGCCCGGAGAACGGCTGTGACCTGGAGTTCTGGGCGCGGGAGGGCGACGAACTCGTCGCCCCGCGGCCGAACCCGGCCTGCGACCGCGTTCCCGCCGACGGCCCCTCCGTGGACGGCGGCGAGGAGCTGTTCACGCCGCTGGCGTGCGCCGCCCGCAGGGCCCGCTCCTACCGCACCCGGCCCGAGTTCGTCCGGCGGCTGCTTGACGACATCGACTTCCCGATCGACGCCGTCTACACGTGGGTGGACGGCGCCGACCCGGCCTGGCGGGCCCGCCGGGACCAGGCCGAGCGCGACGAGGCGCTGCGCTCCGGCGGCCCACTGAGCGAGATGGCGACCACGGAGGCGCGGTTCACCAGCAGGGACGAGCTGCGTTATTCGCTGCGCTCCCTGTTGATGTACGCCCCGTGGATCAACAGGATCTGGATCGTCACCGACGGCCAGACGCCGCCGTGGCTCGACACCTCCCACCCCATGGTCTCGGTGGTCGACCACAAGGAGATCTTCGCCGACCCGTCGGTGCTGCCGGTGTTCAACTCCCACGCCATCGAGACGCAGCTTCACCACATCGACGGACTCAGCGAGCACTTCCTGTACTTCAACGACGACTTCTTCCTGGGGCGGCCGCTGCCTCCCCGGACGTTCTTCGAGGGCAACGGCATCACCCGCTTCTTCCCCAGCACCGTCCATGTGCCCTTCGGCCTGCCGGAGACCGAGGAGTCCCCGGTCCACGCCGCCGGCATGAACAACCGGCGCATCCTGGAGGACCTGACCGGCCGTACGATCACGCAGAAGCTCAAGCACGTGCCGTACGCGCTGCGCCGGTCGTTGATGTACGAGCTGGAGGGGCGTTTCGCGGCGGAGTTCACGGCGACCGCCCGCAGCAGGTTCCGCACGTCGCGGGACATCTCCGTGGTGTCCTCGCTGGCGCACTACTACGGCTACCTGAGCGGGCGTGCGGTCCCCGGCACGGTCGACTACACCTACGTCGACCTGTCGCTGCCGAAGACGCCCGCCAAGCTCCGCCGCATGCTGGCCCGGCGCAGGCACGACGTGTTCTGCCTCAACGACACCGCCCCCACCACCCCGGAGCAGGACGCGCTGCTGGCGCGGTTCCTCGAGGCCTACTTCCCCACCCCGGCGCCGTTCGAGCGGTGAGCGTGCCGCGGGACGTACCTGTCCACGAACAGGCCGCGGAAGATCCAGCGGCCCGCCGGGGCGAACGAACGGGCGACGAGGGCGCGCCGCCGGGCGGGCATCGCGTCCTTGCCCGTGTGGCCGACGACCCAGAGCGTACGCAGCCCGGCGAGCCGGGCGGCGAGCGCCCGGGGGCCCACTTCGCGGCCCGGGAAGCTGCCGTCGCGCTCGGGTGACAAGGCCAGCGCCACGTCGCGGAGCCTGCCGAAGACCGCCGGATAGACCACGGCGTATTTCCTGACCTTGGCGGGGACGAACAGCACCCCGTCTCCCGGCCTCGCCTCGGACGCGAGCAACGTCATGACCGGCCGGGGATCGTCCTGCCTGCCGTCCGGCCCGCGCGTGGCGATCTGCCCGGGAACAGACAGGCCGAGCCAGGCGGCCAGCATCGCGGCGGCGAGGCCGGGGGGCAGCGCGGCCAGGCCCGCCCCGGCGAGCAGCGCCGCCGCCGGAACGCAGCAGAAGACATACCGGAACACGTAGACGGGATGGACGGCCCAGGAGACCGTGAGCAGCACCAGCGCGGGCGCCAGCAGCCACGGCACCGTCAGCCGCACGAGCGCCCCCGCTGCGGCGGGAGGCGTTTCCCCGGTGGCGCCGATGGCCGGGGGATGCTCGGCGCGGCAGGCGGCGGCCTCCCCGCCCCGCATGGCGGCGGGCTCTTCACCGCAGCGGGCGACGCGGGCCCGGCGGACGCCCACGACCGCGGCACACGCGAGGCCGAAGAGCACGAGCGCCCAGGTCAGCGGGGCCACGCCGGGGCCCGTCGCGCCTCCCAGATCGCCGGACAGCTGAACGGCCAGCCTGCCCACGTCCGCCGCCTCCGGCCGGGAAATCCACCCCACCTGCGCGCTCTGCCCGGAGCCGAGCCAGGCCAGCGGCGCCACGGCCGCCAGTGCCGGCGTCGTCGCGCACGCCCACCGGAGCAGCGGTCCCCTGGACAGGATCAGGGTGACGCCGTGCGCCCCCGCGATCAGGAACGCGAACAGGTTGAGGTAGGCCAGCACGGTCAGCGCCGCCGCGTACGCCGCCAGGACCGCCGATGTGGGCGACCGCTGCAGGCGCAGGAACAGCAGGGTCACGCCGACCCCCGCCGCCGCCGTCATCGCATATGGCCGGGCCTCTTGGACATACCTGGAGAAGATGGGCATGAGGGCCAGCAGCACACCGCCGTACAGGCCCGCCCGGGGGACGCCGAGCGCCCGGCCGAGCGCGCCGGTCCCGGCCGCGGCCAGCGCCCCCGCGACGACCGACGGAATCCGCAACGTCACCTCGGCGGTGCCGTACAGGCCCGCGACGATGTGCATCAGCGCGTAGTAAAGGCCGTGCACCGCGTCGACCGACTGCAGCAGGTGCGCCAACTGGGGCAGGGTGCGGCCGGCCGCGCTGACGGTGGCCGCCTCGTCCCGCCACGGCGGCGGCCCGCCGAGATCCCACAGCCCGGCGGCCAGGGCGAAGACGGCCGGTACGACGATCACGACACCCGGCCGGTCCGGGCGCGCGCTCCGCCCGGGCTCCTCGCCCGGGCACGGCGGGAGCGGCGCGGGGGTCATGGCCGCATGCGCGCGACCACGCGCGCCGAGGCGTGCCCGTCGTCCCAGGGGCAGTATCTGCGGGCGAATCGCTCGTAGCGCGCCGCGAAGGGCCCGAGGTCGCCGTGCCGCAGCACGTCGAGCACGTCGTCGCCGGTCCTGAGGACGGGCCCGGGAGCCTCGTCCTCGAAGTCGAAGTAGAAGCCGCGCACCTCGTCCCGGTAGCGCTCCAGATCGGGTGCGAAGAACACCATGGGCCGGCCGGTGCACGCGAAGTCGAACATCGCCGACGAGTAGTCGGTGACCAGCACATCCGCCGCGGCCAATAGATCCGCCATGTCGGGAAATTTCGAGACATCGTGGATGCGGTCGCCGTTCGGGATCGCCATGTCCCTGGCCACCAGGTAATGCGCCCGCACGAGCAGCACGTCGTCGTCGCCCAGCGCCCCGGCGGCCCGGACCGGGTCGAGCGCGAGCCTCCCCGCGGCGTCGTCGTCCCGCCACGTCGGCGCGTACAGGATGACCCGCCGGTCCCCGGCCAGGCCCAGCCGCCTGCGGGCCGCACGGGCGCGCGCGGGGTCGAAGAGCACGTCGTTGCGCGGGTAGCCCGACTCCAGAATCTCCCCCTCATAGCCGAAGGCCCCGCGCAACGCGGAGGTGGCGAACGGGCTCGGCGACAGCAGCAGGTCCCACGTCGCCACCTGCCGCGCCAGTTCGTCGCGCGGCACCCGCTGTGCGTACGGCATGCCCTCCAGGTCGAGGCCCAGCCGCTTGAGCGGCGTGCCGTGCCAGGTCTGCACGACCGTCTGCCCGCGCGGCTTGCGATACCACCCCGGCTGCGTGCGCCGGTTGGCCACCACGAAGCGGCTGGTGCGCAGCGCCTCCTCGTGCTCGCGCGAGCCGTACAGGACCAGGCGCACGCCCGGCGGAACGGCGAACTGCCCGTCCCGGGTGACCCAGACGATCTCCGTGTCCGGATGGCGGCGCGCCAGTTCCTCCGAGACGGCCCGGGGATTGCACGAGTACTGTCCGCCGCCGTAGCTGTCGAACACGGCCGCGTTCCGCAGGGCGGTGCGGCGCGGCGCCGCCGCCCGCCGTCTGCGCGTCGCGTACGGCCCGCGCTCGTGCGGGCCGAGCGCGGGGCGCACCGCGAGGCTCAGGTCGCCGTCGCGTGAGGTGCGGACGGAGATCTCGTGGAACCCGGTGACACGCGGCCGCGGCGGGTCGGCGATCACGGCCGGGCTCAGGCGCACGCGCTCGTCCCCGCCCGCCGGTGACAGGGCGAGCACGCGCCAGGTCCCGCTGCGGAGCGGAAGTCCCTCGGCCGTCCTGCCGATGGCGGCCGTCCATGTCTCCTCATCCCGGCGGACCGGCCAGGAGTGCCGCTCCGCGCCGCGTTCCAGGACGATCCGGCCGCCCGGGCACGGGCCCGTCCCCTCCAGGACCAGCTCGCCGGACTCCGACCACCGGACCGCGTTCACCTGGCCGGCGGACTCAGTCCGCCGAGCCGTGTCCGCGCGGCCGTCGGGCTCGGGAGACGGGCTGGCAGCGGCGCGGGGGCCGAGCGTGAGCCCCCGGTCGCGGGTGAGGCTGACGCGCACGTTCCCGGCGTCGAAGACGCGCTCGCCCGAGGTTCCGAGCGCCCGGCCCGCCCGGGTGACGCCCCGCGCCCGGACCCGCGCGTGCAATGCCCACCGGCCGGACGGCAGGGCGTCGATGGCGACCACGGTCTCGAAGCCGGAGTCGTCGTGGCAGGCGACGGACTGCCGGGAGTCCGCGGTCACGTCGGGCCTGCTGGTCCGCCGCACCTGCAGGGTGATCCGCTCCTCTCCGCGCTGGAGCCACAGCTCGATCCGGCTGCGCCCGCTGTCCAGATGCGCGATGTACGCGTGGCCGGCCAGGACGAGCCTGCCGTCCGTGTGACGTACGTCGTCCACGCAGGCGACGAGCCGCAGGTCGCGGGAGGCGTCGAACAACGAGCGCGGCAGCCGGGGGTCCCTGCGGAAGGGGTAGTCGAGATACCAGCGGCGGCGCCTCAGCCCCCGCCGCAGCACGCCCCGGTGTCTGATCTCCGACGCGGCGAACATCCGCAGCTCCGCCAGTTCGCCGGTCATGTCGTGCGCGGCGAGGTGGATCCGGAGCCGCCTGAGGACCGGCAGCCGTTCCAGCGCGCCGGGGTCGAGACGGCCCAGGGCCTCGGCGAGCCCGTCCGGGACCCGGTCGCGTACGGCGTCAAGCACCGCTTCGAGGTCGGGCCCCTCGGCGAGGCGCAGGTCGTAGGCCGTGCGCAGCTCGGGCGCGTGCCGCCGGAGCAGGTCCGACACCTCCAGCATCGCCCGCAGGCGGCGCAGCGGGTCGGTGGACGGCCGGGACCCACGAGTGAGGCAGACCACCTCGCCGAGCACGTCGGCCGAGGTGGACAGCACGTGCGCGGGGATCGTCACCGGGAAGTCCTCGCCCAGCCCCGCGGGGAAGGCGAACCCGTGCCGGTTCCAGAACTCCCGGCGGAACACGGTGCCGCCCGCCCGAGGGTCGTCCAGCAGCTTCGGATGCCGGGTGATGTGCGTGCGCAGGAACTCCCTGGCCTTCACTGCCGCGCCCGTCGCGTGCGGCGTCCAGGTGCGGATCCGGCCGCAGGCGAGGTCGGAGCCGGTGTGATCGAGGGCGCCGACCAGCGCGCGGTAGGCGTCCGCGGGGACCACCGAGCCGGGGTCGGCGAAGGTGAGGTAGCGCCCGGTGGCGAAGGCCGCTCCCGCGTTACGCGCCGTTCCGGGGTCGTCGCCGCCGTCGCCGAGCGTGAGGAGCGTGAACCTGTGGTCGGGGGGGCGAACACCCCGCGGGCGACCGGCGAGGATCACTTCCAGGTCGTCGAGGGTCTGGTCGCGTAGGGATTCGAGGCACTCCTCGGCGTGTTCCTCCCCGCCGTGCAGGGGGACGACCACCGAGAGCCTGGGAGGCACGGTCACGCCGCCAGGATGCCGACGCACGGCGGATGACACCGGGCCGATCCCCATTGCCTTACGGTCACTTGCCCACCTCTTGACCGTTCCGACCTCGGCAGGATGGTCACAGTCAGTGAAAGATATCGTTACAGTCAGTAATACTCCATGGTAGATAAGGGCTTGCTGGATCTCCCACAAATTCAGGAGGCTCGATGGCACTCACGCTGACCGGTCGGACACTGGCGGTGGCCGCCTGTCTGCTCACCGGCTCCCTCACCTTGGCGGCGCCGGCCATCGCCGCCGGCGGCGACGGGGCCGGCCGGCTGAAGGCGAAGTTCGTCGCCAACCTGGTCGCCCGCCACAGTGGCAAGTGCCTGGACGTCTACGGCCGGGACACCGCCGACGGAGCCAGGGTCGTGCAGTGGACCTGCGGCAACGAGTGGCCCAACCAGGAGTTCAGATTCGTGGCGACCAGCGACGGTTACTACACGATCCGCGCCGAGCACAGCGGCAAGTGCCTGGACGTCTACGGCCGGGACACCGCCGACGGAGTCAGGGTCGTGCAGTGGACCTGCAACGGCGCCGCCAACCAGGAATGGCGGCTCGACCAGAAGGACAACGGCTACTTCACCGTCGTCGCCCGGCACAGCGGCAAGTGCCTGGACGTCTACGGCCGGGACACCGCCAACGAGGCGAGGATCGTGCAGTGGTCCTGCGGCAAGGGATGGTCCAACCAGGAATGGCGGCTCGCCTGACCGCCCCACACGTGACGGCGCGCTGAAGCTCGGCGGACCGGCGTTCCGCCGGTGACGTCGGCGACTCGAGAAGGCCCGGCAGTCGTACGGCTGCCGGGCCTTCCCCCGATCCCAGAGTTCCCGCTCGTGCGGCGTAGGCCCTCGATTTCGGCCGCCCACCTGTCGTCACGGCCCGGGCGGGTCAGGCGGGGCGGGTCAGGCGAACAGGGCGTCCACCGCCCGGCGGGCGGCGTGGCCGTCGGCCATGGGGCGGTACCTCTCCAGGAACGCGCCGAGCGCGTCCGCATGCTTGTCCTCGATCTCGTCGAGGTGCGCGACCGCGTCGAGCACCTCGGCCTCCGCCCCGGCGCCACGGCCCAGCACGGGCCCCGGCGCCTCGGGGTGCGGCCACGGGTCCTGCCGCCCGCCCGCGTGCAGGAGCACGGGGCGTCCCGTGACCGCGAAGTCGAACACCGCCGCCACGTCCCCGGCGATCAGGACGTCGGCGGCGAGATACAGCTCGTGCGGATCCGGGTGGCCGGTGACGTCGCGCAGGCGCGCGTCGCCCGGCCCGGCTCCGTGCCGCACCGCACCGCGATGCCGGACGACTCCCTCGGAACCGGCGGCGCCGTGCGGTCGCCGGGCCGGCGTCCCCACGGCCTCGGGCGAACGGACCAGCAGCACATGGTCGCGCGGCAGGCCCGCCGCCACGCGTGCGGGGTCGAGCGTGTCGTGCCTCCCGGCGGCGTACAGCAGGACTCTCGCGTCCTCCGGCAGGCCGAGGCGGCGCCGCACCTCTGCGGCGCGTTCCCGGGCGCCCGGCCCGGTCAGCAGGTCGTCGCACGGCAGGCCGGTCTCCAGCACCTCCCCCTCATAGCCGAACGCCCGCCGCAGCAGGGGCGTCCACCACGGGCCCGCGCCGACGAGATGGGTCCACTGGTCCGCCCCGAAACCGGCACCGAAACCGGCACCGAAGCCCGCCCCGGGACCGGCCTCGTGACCCCAGGCCGGCTCCCGCTCCGTGAAGGACTGCCGGTCGTACACCGGCTCCTGCCAGGTCTGCACGACCACCTGGCCGGGCCTGCGGTCGAACCACGGCGGCAGCGGCGCGTCGGTGACGACGTAGCGGCATCGGGCCAGCGCCTCGTAATACTCACGTCCCAGCGTGCGCACCGGTTCGACGTCGCCGGGCAGGGCGACCTGCCCGTCCCGCACGTTCCACAGCAGCGGCAGGTCGCTCCCCCGGCGGCGCAGTTCCTCGCAGACCGCCCTCGGGCTGCCGCCGAAGCGGGTGCCCGCGCCGCCGTCGAACAGGACCGCGTCCCGCAGCGGCCTGTCCCTCATCTGGGGATAGGTCCTCGTGCGCAGCACCCGCTGGGCCTTCTTGCCACGCTCGTCGGCGGTCAGGTCGCCGCTCACGGTCAGCACCGCCCGCCCCGGACCCGACGTGACGATCCCGAACGTACGGCGGGCCGTCTGGTGGGCCGCCGGCACGTCCGTGTCGAACTCGAGCGGCAGGTCCGCCCATCCTCCCCCGGCGGCGCGCGCCCTGATCGACAGGGCGTACCGGCCGCGCGGCAGCGGCAGCGGCCCCACGGGCGAGCCGGCCTGCTCGGGCGTCAGGCGGGCCCGGAACCGGGTCCCGGCGCCCTC
Source organism: Microbispora sp. NPDC088329 (assembly GCF_040685655.1). Lineage (NCBI taxonomy): Bacteria > Bacillati > Actinomycetota > Actinomycetes > Streptosporangiales > Streptosporangiaceae > Microbispora > Microbispora sp. NPDC088329. The sequence continues at coordinate 94,441 of NZ_JBFBIP010000005.1, read as the reverse complement.
GATCGGCAGCAGCCACTCCCCCGGGCCCGGGATGACGGGGGCGAGAGAGGTCACCACCAGCGCCGACACCTCGTGCGGCACCGCGAGGCCGCCCTCGATGAGCAGCTCCCCCCCTCCCCCTCGACGCGCGGGCAGCCACTCGGCGAGGTCGGCGTACGCGGCGACGGGCTGGTCCCGCAGAACCAGGCCGCCGGTGCGGTCGCGGGCCACGACGATCTCCCGGCCGGCCAGGCCGTACCGGCCGGTGGGCACGTCCTCGGCGAGCGTCACGGGCGTCACCGTGCCGTCGGCGGCCCGCACCTCGACCTCCCACCACACCTCGGGGTCGGCCACCTCCGCCGGCACGGTCACCTCACGGAACACGGGGGACCGTGAGGCGGGCTGCAGATCGCGCAGGTCGACGGCGGCCTCGAACGTGCGCCGGTCGACGTTCACGGGGTAGGTGCGGGGAACACCTCCCGGACGCCGGGTGACCTGGAGCACCGGGCTCGGGCCGAGGTCGTTGACGATATGGCCCACCAGGCGCAGACGGCCGTCGCGCACCTCCCGGGTGACGACCCGGGCGGTCTCCCGCCCGGCCCGGAGCACGAGGTCACCGGTCTCCCCGAGCAACGGCGCGACATAGTGATCGGAGCCCACGGCGCGGTAGCCCGCGTGCTCGACGACCGAGGTGCCGGCGCGCGGATCGGACAGCCGTCCGCGCCGCAGGACGCCCCGGTGCAGCACGCGCAGCTCCACGTGCCACCGCCCGAGGCGGCCCGGCCTGGTCAGCGCGGCCGGGTCGATCGCGAGCCGGAACCCGCCCCAGTCGCGCTCCTTCGACTTCGTGGACACCCTGGCCCTGGTGACCGACGCCGGCACGCGGACGCGCCGGCCGGTCCGTTCGTGGACGAGGGCGGCGAAGACCTGCTGGTGAACCCGCCGGGTGGGCCGCAGGTACGGCGGGGCCGCCCGGCCCTCCACCACGAGCACGCCGTCCTCCCATCGGACCGCGTCGATGCGGTGCCTCGGCACGAGTTCGTCCCTGGCCCTGGTCACGGTGGCGGGGATCTCCCGGTCGGAGGATCGGGTGAGGGGCGGGTTCAGGTGGTGGCCGCCCACCCTGCGCACGAGCCGCCGGTCGGGCCTCACCTCCCGGTCCCATGCGAGGACCTCCAGCAGGTCGGGCAGGCGGCGCAGGCGCGCGAGATGCCACTGCAGACGTCGCAGCGCGGGCAACCCGTCGAGCACGGGGACCGCCACGTCCTCCAGGTACAGGCCGGCGAGGTCGAGGAACCGCTCCCGGAACGCCGGGGACGCCTGGTCGAGCACGTCGAGGAAGTTCGTGAGGTCGCCGTCGAGAACGGCGTGATCCCAGGCGTGGATGTGCGCGGTGAAGTGGTGCTCGCTCAGGAAGCGGCGGACCTCGGTGACGGCGGCGAACCGGTCCTCCAGGTGCACGGCCCGCGCCTTGTCCTGGGTGATCGATCGGCCGCCGCCCTCGCGCCGCCGCCACAGGTAGACCGGTGCGGGCAGCACGTCCACGGCCCGCGCCAGGAAGTGGGCGCGCAGGGCCACGGCGATGTCCTCGTACAGCACGCCCTCCGGGAAGGCGAACCCGTGGGCGTCCCAGAACGAGCGGCGCCACAGCTTGTTGGTGACCAGGCGGTCGCGCAGGAGCGTGTGCGTACGGGTGATGTGGGTGCCCGCGGCGGCGTCGGCGAAGACGGCCCGGTGCATGGCCGACTGGCGGGCGCCGCGTCCGTCGAGGCGCAGCACGTTGCCCGTGGCGAGGTCCGACCCTGTCCGCTCGAGGGACGCCAGGAGGTATTCGAGGGCGTGCGCAGGCAGCAGGTCGTCGCTGTCGAGGAACATGAGGTAGTCCCCGGTCGCGTGCCGCACTCCCGTGTTGCGCGCCGCCCCGAGGCCGGTGTTGGCCTGGTGGACCAGCCGGAACCGGCCGTCCCGCGCCGCGAATCCACCGGCGATCCCGGCGCTGCCGTCCGGCGAGCCGTCGTCGACCATGACGACCTCGATGTCCTCCCACGTCTGCGCGGCGACCGAGGCCAGGCAGCCGGCGAGGTACGGTTCCACGTCGTAGATCGGGATGATCACACTGAGGCGGGGCACGGGCGCTCCTTCAGGTCGGCGAAGCGGCGGACGGAGACACGAGCGCGCGCAGGCGCCGGCGGATCAGACGGGCGGTACGGCGCAGCGGCCTGGTCAGGGGGCGGCGGGAGCCTCCGCCGGCCACGCCGGGGGCGCCGGCCCGGACGCGGCCGGGCACCGGCGGGGCGGTGGTCGCGGCGATCGCGGCAGGCAGGAATCCCCACGTGGAGCCCGCCTCCCACACCGTGCCGTACATCTCGTGGACCAGGTCGTCGAGGTCGTCGCCCGGTCCCGCGCAGCGGCGGGCGCGGCTCATCGCGGCGGTGCGCTCCAGCCGGGCGCGCACGACGCGGCCGTCCTTCCGCTCGTCGAGCGCGAGCGATACGATCCCCAGCCGCTGCCGGTCGGCGTGCTTCACGATCGATCCGAGGGTGCCGCGCGACGGCACCCAGCCCGGCGGGCAGTGGAAGCGGAACGGCACGGGGAAGCAGTCGTCCGGCACGGCCTCGTGGAACCGCACGCGCGGCTCGCCCTGGTAGCAGGCGAGCACCAGCCGCAGGTCGAGCGAGGGGTCGCCGAGCGGGTCGCGCCGCCCGCCGCCGAGCCGCCCCCAGGGGCCGACGACCGTCACCCGCACGTCGGGCAGCCGCCCGGCGAGCACGGCGTCGACGGTCGCCCTGACCTCCTCGAACGACGCGTCCCCCACCTCGATCACGACCTCGACGTACGGCACGAGGTAGGTGCGGCCGGGGTGCCTGCGCAGCCAGCGGAAGCTCGGGATGCGCTCGGCGAGGTGGGGCCAGTTGTGCCGCTTCACGTCGGGTTCGCGGCGCATGACGGTGGACCGGCCGAGATGCCAGCACCGGCTGCGGCGATCGGGCACGAACACGGCGCCCGCCTGGGCCAGCCGGTAGCCGAGCTCGGTGTCCTCGCCGAGGACCAGCGAGGCGTCGAGCCCTCCGGCGGCGCGCAGCAGGGCGGCGGGCAGCGAGGCGGTGGCCCCGACCATGACCGAGAACGCGCCGAAGCCGGCCGCCCGCAGGTCGTCGGTCTGGTCCCAGCGCCGCTCTGTCCACTGCGGCGTGGCCTCGTCCTCTGCGAAGAGCTTGGGCACCGCGCCCGCCTCGACGGCCGCGAGCACCTCGCTCGCCGGGATCTCGTCGAGGCCGGGCACGAACCTCAGGTGCCCGAGCACGACCAGGTAGTCGGCCAGGTGGTGCCAGCGCATCTGGGCCTCCACGTGCTCGGGGAACAGCACGAGGTCGGCATCCAGGAAGAGGATCACCTCACCCTCGGCCGCCTCGGCCCCCGCCGCGCAGGCGCTCGCCCTTCCCCACGCCCCGTCACGCGGGCGGACCACCCGCAGCCGCTCCGGCAGCGCCCCGGCCGACGACATGGGCGGCGGCTCCATGGGCCGCTCGCCGTCGTCCACCACCACGACCTCCATGAGGTGGGCCGGGTAGGTCTGCCGGGCCAGACCGGCCAGCGTCAGCGGCAGCGTACGCTCCACGCGGTAGGCGGGGATCACCACGCTCACCGTGCGCGTGGGACTCCATTCCCCCGGCTCGGGCGGCTCCCCGAGCACCCCGTAGTCGTTGAGCGGGATGCGCACAGGCCCCCTCACGTCCTCACCTCCGCTCGGCATCGGGCACCGTCCTCCATCAGTTCGTTGAAGACCAGCCCGCGCCACTGCTCCTGGTAGGACGCGAGGAACGACTGAACGGGCTGGCGCCAGGTGTGGCCGTACGCACTGCGGCGGCGCAGCACGTAACCGAGGCCGTGGGTGCGGTAGATCCGGCCGCCGGCGGCCTCCACGGCCTGCAGCAGCTGACCGTCCACGGTCCTCGCCAGGGGCCGGAAGCCGCCGGCCGCTTCGAACGCCGCCCGGGCGATCAGCATGGTGCCCCCGGCCACCAGCGGCGCGAACCGCTCGGTGCCGATGCACCTCCTGATCGTCACGTCGAGCGACTCCAGGTAGACGAACTCCGCCGCCGACCCGACGAGGTCGGCGCCGCTGTAGTGGCGGGCGAGCAGGAGGTCGGCGAGGTGGTCGGGCCCGTACCAGTCGTCGTCGTCCACCTTGGCGAGGTACGACCCGGAGGCCACGGCCGCCATCCGGTTCAGGACCTCCCCGAACGGCGTCACGGCGGGGGCCTCGATCACGGTGAGCGGCAGCCGCGTGCGGGGGATCGCCGCCTCCCGCGCGGTGAAGCCGTGGAGCCCCACGATCAGCTCGGCGGTCACCCCGCGCTGGCGCTCCATCTGCCCGACCGCGAACGGCACCATCTCCGGGCGGCGCGTGCACAGCAGGATCGAAACCCTCGGCTCCGGCGGCACCGGCAGGCCGGCGCCCAGCGCGAGACGCCGCCAGCGGGCGGCGGCCCCGTGCTCGCGCAGCGCGGCCCTGCGCAGCCGGATGCTCAGCTCCTCGCGGCGCAGGTCGGACGCGAGCGCCTCGCCGGTCACGGCGGCGAGCGCGGCGGCGAGGCCGGGGCCCAGCGCCCGGTCGCGGGCCGGATCGGGCGCGGCGAGCACCGGGATCCCGGCGGCCGCGAGGGCCGCCACGACACGCGCGGCCGTCTGCGACCGTCCGGCGAGCGCGGGCACCTCGACCCCCCGCACGTCGCGCAGGCGGGCGACGTCCACGTCGGTGACCCGCCCCGAGGCCGGAAGCCGGACGAGTCTGCCCTCGCCCCGGGTGACGACGAACCCGTCCCGGTGCGCGGCGAGCGCCGCCACGCCGCCCGAGGGATGCTGCCGGAACCCGATGGGGTTCACCACGGCCTCGTCCAGCGGCGGCACCATGTTGTCCGCGAGACCGCCGGCGCCGTCCGGAAGATCACCGGCGCGCAGCAGCAGATCGCAGCCGGGGGCGTCGCGGCGGTCCGGCACGGGCCCGCCGGGCGGCGACAGCGTCACGTTGGGGTCGCCGGGCCGCCAGTCGGCCGTGCCGCCGCCCTCCAGCCCCGCGACGGGACCGGTCGCCTCGCACGCGCCGAACAGGCCGAGCGCGACGTGGGCCACGACGTCGCCGGCCCGCACGGGCTCGGTGAAGGCGGCGTCCAGGTGCCAGCCGCGCCCCCGGCGTACGACCCGCATCTCGGTCAGGTGCCGCCAGCAGGCGCCCGGTGCGGCGGCCGGCAGCGGCTGGGCCGCCCAGGGCGGCACGTCGGCGACGGCGATCCGAATCCGCGTCGCCGCGGGCAGCAGGCCGCGCAGCGGCACCGCTCTGCGGAGATCGGCCGGGGACCGCGCCGCGAGCACGACACATCCGAGCACGACGCGTCCGAGCGCACCGGTCTCGCCCGGCGCCCGGCCGGCGCGGTCCGCGCTTGCCGGAAGGGTGCCTCCGGCGTCGGCGCCGTGACTCGTGTCCCGGCTCGCGTCCACGTCGCCCGCCGGAACCGGAGGCGGGACGGGGACGTCCTCCAGCGGGGTCCACGGACCGGCGAAGCCCTCGACGAGGCGGCCGGGCAGCGTGGGACAGGATTCGAACCCGATCCACGTCCCCCACGCCGACCGGGTGGCGGCTCGCGTCACCCGCCCTCCTCACGCTGCCCGGTTCCTCATCCGACCGGCCCAGCATCGCGAACGCCACTCGCGCCGGGGCAGCCTTGGCCCCTTCCTTGGCCGAAGGTTTAATCGCCTCCACCCCAGGTGGACGCGGGTTTCCGGCCGACACCAAACCGGACTGACGAGGAGGAAGTGCCGCGAAGCACGTTACGATGCCGCGTTATAGATCCCCCCGAGGAGTACCCCATGGCTGTACGCCGTCTGATCCCCGTGGCCGTCGCGTGCGCCCTCGCCGCGGCGACCGCCACCCCTGCGCAGGCTCGCGGGACCGATGAACCGTACTGCGCGACCCACAAATGCATCGCCCTGACCTTCGACGACGGGCCGGGACCGTACACCCAGACGTTGCTGAAGACGCTCGCCGAATACAAGGCGAAGGCGACGTTCTTCGTCATCGGGACGGAGGTGAAGAAGCATCCGAAACTCACCGCCCAGATCGCGAAGGCGGGCCACGAGATCGGCAACCACTCGTGGGACGCCAGCTATCTGACCGAGCTCACATACGCTCAGATCAACAAGAAGATCGGCGACACCCAGCGGCTCATCAAGAAGACGACCGGGAAGGCGCCGGTGCTCTTCCGCGCGCCCGGGGGGCTGCGCAACGGCGGAGTGGAGGAGATCACCGCCAAGTTCGGTCTCATCCAGGTGCCCGGCACGACCGCCACGAAGGACTACATCAAGAGCTACCGGCACGTGGACCTCCTCACCGACCGGGCCCTGGATGTGGCCGGAAAGGGCGAGGTCGTGCTGATGCACGAGACCGTCAAGGAGACCGTGCAGTCGATGCCCGAGGTGCTGCAGGTGCTGACCTCCGAGGGCTACCACTTCGTGACGGTGTCCACCCTGCTGGAGGGCCAGAAGCTCACCCCGGGACAGGTATATCCCGACCTGCCGGGGACGGCGGAGATGACGACCTACGTCGACTGACCCTGCGGCCCAGCGCCTGGGCCGGCGCCTCCACGAAGCGGTAGGTGAGCCAGCTCAGCGCCAGCAGCGCCACGAGGTAGCCGAGCGCGGCGGCCGTCCGCCACGTCGGCGTGAGTGACCGCAGGTCGCCGGCGAGCACGTTCAGGTATTTGAGCAGCGGGTGGTGGACGAGGTAGACCGAGTAGCTGATCAGGCCCAGCCAGGTCAGCACGCCGGGGACGCGCCGCCCGCGCAGCGCCATGCCGAGCGCGAACGTCCCGCCGGCGAGGACGATCGTGGTGATCCACACGTCGGGCTGCACCCACCACCAGCCCGCCTGGATCGACCACACGGGCGCGGCGGCCACCAGGGCCGCCGCGGCCACGACCGGGCCGAGCCCGCCCGTGCCCCGCTCCCACCGGTACAGCGCGGTGCCCGTGAACATCACCGCGAGGATGGCCGCGCCGAACCACGGCACGAAGCTGCCGAACATGAGCAGCACGAGCGCCATCAGGCCCAGCGCGTACGCCGCGACGGTGCGGAACCGGCCGGTGATCAGGCAGGCCAGGCCCGCGACGAACAGCACGCCGGTGACGACGGCCGGCCACGGCCCCGGCAGCAGCGGCGCCGACAGCACCAGCCCTGCGGCGACCGCCACGACGCCGAAGACGATCGCCAGCGCTCCGCTGCGCCGGTGCGCCCCGCCCATGAACAGCGCGGTCACCAGCAGGTAGAACACCATCTCGTACGACAGCGTCCACATCGGGTCCGCGAGGGCGCCCGTGTGAACGACGTCGAGCAGCATGCTCACGTGCGCGGCCACAGCCGACGGGTGCCGGGGCACCTCCTGGCGCACCGGAACCCAGAACGCCATGACGAGCACGGCGGCGATCACCAGCAGATAGAGCGGATAAAGCCGGAACACCCGGCTGATCCAGAACCCGCCGACGTCGCCCCGCTTCTCCAGGGACGCGGGGATGATGTATCCGCTGACCAGGAAGAAGACCAGCACGCCGTACATGCCGAGGCTGAACCAGTAGGGGCGGAGCGACGGCATGAGCCAGGGCAGCGCGTGCTCGGCGACCACCGCCATCGCGCCGATCCCCCGGAGGGCGTCCAGCCAGGCCAGGCGGGTGACCTGTTGCGACGCGGCGGTGACGGGCTGAGTGGCAATCACCGCGCCACACTATCCAGAGCGGCCGGATCTATGCCCGTTGATCCCGGATCACTCCCACTCGATGGTGCCCGGCGGCTTGCTCGTCACGTCGAGGACCACCCGGTTGACTTCGCGGACCTCGTTGGTGATCCGGGTGGAGATGCGCGACAGCACGTCGTACGGCACCCGCGCCCAGTCGGCGGTCATGGCGTCCTCGGAGGTCACCGGCCGCAGAACGACCGGGTGGCCGTAGGTGCGGCCGTCGCCCTGCACGCCGACCGAGCGGACGTCGGCGAGCAGCACGACCGGGCACTGCCAGATGTCGCGGTCGAGACCGGCGCGGGTGAGCTCCTCGCGGGCGATGGCGTCGGCCTCGCGCAGCAGTTCGAGGCGCTCGCGGGTGACCTCCCCGATGATCCGGATGCCGAGGCCCGGTCCCGGGAACGGCTGGCGCCAGACCATCGCCGCAGGCAGGCCCAGCTCCTCGCCGGCCCGCCGCACCTCGTCCTTGAACAGCGTGCGCAGCGGCTCGACCAGCTCGAACTTGAGGTCCTCGGGCAGCCCGCCCACATTGTGGTGGGACTTGATGTTCGCGGTGCCTGTGCCGCCGCCGGACTCGACGACGTCGGGGTAGAGCGTGCCCTGCACGAGGAAGTCCACCGGCCCGTCGGCGAGGATCGCGCGCTGCTCGTCCTCGAAGACCCGGATGAACTCCCGGCCGATGATCTTGCGCTTCTCCTCCGGGTCGGTGACGCCCGACAGCGCCTTGAGGAAGCGCTCCGAGGCGTCCACGACGCGCAGCTTCACGCCGGTCACCTCGACGAAGTCGCGCTCGACCTGCTCGGCCTCGCCCTTGCGCAGCAGCCCGTGGTCGACGAAGACGCAGGTCAGCCGGTCGCCGATGGCCCGCTGGACGATCGCGGCGGCGACGGCGGAGTCGACGCCGCCCGACAGCGCGCAGATCGCCCGGCCGTCGCCCACCTGGGCGCGCACGGCCTCGACGGCGTCCTCGACGATGTTGAGCATCGTCCACGAGGGGCGGCAGCCGGCCGCCTCCAGGAAGTGCTTGAGCACCTGCTGCCCATGCTCGGAGTGGAGCACCTCGGGGTGGAACTGCACACCGTACAGGCCGCGTGAGGGGTCCTCCATCGCGGCGACCGGCGTGGCGTCGGTGGCGGCCGTGACGGCGAACCCTGCGGGGGCGCCGACGACCGAGTCGCCGTGGGACATCCAGACGGTCTGCCCCACCGGCAGTCCGGCGAACAGCAGGCCCTCCTGAAGGACCTTGAGCGCGGTCCCGCCGAACTCGGCGGCGCCGGTCCTGGCGACCTCGCCGCCGAGCGCCTGGGCCATGGCCTGGAAGCCGTAGCAGATGCCGAAGGTCGGCACCCCGGTCTCGAACAGGCCCTGCGGGACCGGCGGCGCGCCCTCGGCGTACACCGACGAGGGACCGCCGGACAAGATGATCGCCTTGGGCTTCTTCTCCAGCATCTCGGAGACCGGCATGGTCGACGGGACGATCTCGGAATAGACGTGGCACTCACGCACCCGTCGCGCGATCAGCTGCGCGTACTGCGCGCCGAAGTCCACGACGAGGACCGTGTCGAACTCGGACACTGGAAAGGACCCCCATGAAGGCAGCGAGGCGGTTGAAGGGAGCGGCGGTAACGCCAGTCTATCGGCGCGGTGACGCGTCCCGCCCGCCCGCGCCTGTGGCCCTCCGGGCGGCGGTCGCCTCCCGGTGAGGCGCCGGCGGCGGGGCCCGGCCACCGGCCGGGGAGCGTTCAGCCGGCCCGCCGCCCGGCTCTTCTCCGCGCGTGGGTGATCACCGAGATCTCGCTGCTGGCCAGGGCGTCCGTACGCTCCCGGAGGGCTGGGCCCGCGGCGTCGCGCTCCGGCACCTGCTCGATCACCTCGAAGCCGTGCTCCTCCAGCAGGTCCGCCGCCTCTCGCGGGCTCAGGAACGTCAGCCAGGGCTCGCCGCCCCCCGCCACCAGCGGCATCAGGGCCTCGGCGTACGCCCGGGCGCGCGGACCGCGCAGGGCCTCGGGCAGCACGTGGTCCACGACGATCTCGCTGCCGGGGGCGAGGCGGCCGAGCCCGGCCAGCGTACGCGCGACGGCCTCGCCGGTGAGATAGGCGGTCACGCCGAGCCAGCTCACGAACGCGGGCCGGGCGAGGTCGAACCCGTGCGCGACGAGCCGGTCCACGGGACACTGCCCGGATTCCATGTCCGCGGGGACGTACGTGAGGCGGGGCGGCGCCGGAAGGCCCGCGCGGGCCAGCGCCTCCCGCTTCCAGCTCTGGGTGCCCGGATGGTCCACCTCGACGACCTCCACCGGCCCGGACGACCGGCAGGCGTAGGTGTCCAGCCCCGCACCCAGGATCACGTACTGGCGGACGCCCCGCCGTACGGCGCGGGCCAGGCGGTCCTCGGTGTAGCGGCTGCGGCTGACGACGGCCGCACGCAGCCCGGCGAGGACGGGGTGGTCCGCCATCTCGCGGTGCAGGCGCACGTAGTCCTCGGCGCACTCGCCCAGCAGGGCGTACGCGAACGGATCATGGAAGACGACCGGCTCCCCGTCGACGATCAGGTGGGCGGCGCGCGCCGCCGCCGTGTGGAGCGCGGTCCCGCTGAATCCCTCGGTCTGCACCCGTCGAGCGTAGACCGCCTCAGCGATCTTGACGATAGGTCACAGGCCGTGTGCCCGCGCGCCGTGCCGCAGCAGTTCGAAGGCGGTGCCGGCGGCGGCGACGGCCTCGCCGTACACCTCGCCGGCCGTCCGGCCGGACGCCAGCGCCGCGTAGTTGTCCCTGGCCAGGATCTGCCGGACGGTGACGTACTGCGCGGCCACCAATCGCGGCGTCAGGTGCGGCACCGGCCGGGACGCGCCCGCAGGAGCGCGGGGGGCGAATCCCGCCGCCTCGCCCATCGCCTCCGCCAGCGCCTCCGTCTCCGCCGCGGCGTACTCGGCCACGCGGGACGCCAGGCTGGGGGTGTCGAAGACGAGGCGGTGGTAGGCCAGCACCGCCGGGTGGTCGCACAGGCCGGTGGTCGGCTCGCGGGCGTCCAGCCCGGCCATGAAGGCGTCGTGCAGCGCGTCCAGCGGGGCCCGCCCGGCCGGGCGGGCGCGCACCACGGCGGCCGCCTCTCCCCTGTGGTCGGCGATCCGCTGCAGGACCAGATCCTCCTTGGAGGGGAAATACCGGAACAGCGTGGGTTTGGAGACCTCCGCCGCGGCCGCGATCTCGGCCACGCCCACCCGGTCGAAGCCGTGCTCCAGGAACATCGCGATCGCGACCTCGGAGATGGCCCGGCGGGTCCGCTCCTTCTTCCGCGTCCGCAGCCCCTCGACCATGCGCACAGGCTAGCAGCACCGTCAAGAAAAGTTAACTCGGTTGCATTTGTGACCGAGTTGCTGTTCCATGCCTCTACGGAACCCGGGGAAGGAGACGGCGGATGACCCCGCTGGAGGAGGAGCAGGCGTACGCCGAACGCTGCGAGGAGGGCCTGCGCCGGATGCTGGACGGCGCCCGGCACAACGTGATCATCGGCGAGACCGTGGCGGGTGACCGCTACAGCGCCGAGCGGCTGGGCCGCCATCTCAAGAGCCTGGCGAAGGAGCTGAGCGAGGACGACGGAGGGCCGCCGTTCTTCGGGCGCCTCGACTTCGGCCCGGGCGTGGGCGAGCACGCCGGGCGTCGCTACCACATCGGCCGCCGCCACGTCTCCGCCGACAGCGGCGGGCAGCCTCTGGTGATCGACTGGAGGGCGCCGGTCTCGCGGACGTTCTACCAGGCGTCGGCCCGGGATCCGCGAGGCGTGACCGTACGGCGGCGCTTCGGCTGGGCCGGCGGCGAGCTGACCGGCTTCGAGGACGAACACCTCGATCGCGGGCCGGATCGCGGGATGGACTCCGGTGGCGCGGGCCGCATCCTGACGGCCGAGATCGAGCGCCCCCGGGTCGGGCCGATGCGCGACATCGTCGCCACCATCCAGCCGGAGCAGGACGACCTGGTCCGCGCCGACCTGGACACGTCCCTGTGCGTGCAGGGCGGGCCGGGCACCGGCAAGACCGCCGTCGGCCTGCACCGGGCCGCCTACCTGCTCTACGCCCACCGCAAGCGGCTGTCGCGCGGCGGTGTGCTCGTGCTCGGCCCCAACCGGGCCTTCCTCGGCTACATCTCCGCGGTGCTGCCGGCCCTGGGCGAGGTCGACGTCGAGCAGACCACGCTGGACGCGCTCCTCGCCCGGGTCCCGGTCAGGGGGACCGACGGCACGGACGCCGCCGTGGTCAAGCACGACGTGCGCATGGCCCGGGTGCTGCGCAGGGCACTCTACCTGCGTGTCCGCGAGCCCGCGGAACCGCTCGTGGTGGCCGACGACTCCATGCGCTGGCGGGTCGGGCAGGACGAGCTGCGCCGCGTGGTCGAGGAGACCCTGCGCGAGGCGATGCCGTACGGCGTGGGCCGCGAGCGCGTCATCGCCCGCACGGCGTCACTCGTGCGCAGCCGGGCCGAGTCGCGCGGCCGGACGATCGACACGGCGTGGACGCGCCGGACGACCCGGGCCGTCGTCTCCGCCGTGGACGCCTTCTGGCCGGCCGTACGCCCCGAGGAGGTGCTGTCCGAGGTGCTCGGTGATTGCTCGGAGGCCGCCGAGGGCGTGCTCACCGCGGCCGAACAGGCGGCGATCACCTGGGCGAGACCGCCGCGCACCTACCGGAGCGCCAAGTGGACGACCGCCGACCTGATCCTGCTCGACGAGCTGGCCGGCCTGATCGAGCGTCCGCGGGGACACGGCCACGTGATCGTCGATGAGGCGCAGGACCTGTCGCCGATGCAGTGCAGGGCCGTCGCCCGGCGCAGCGAGCACGGCTCGCTCACCGTGCTCGGCGACCTGGCGCAGGGCACGACCCCGTGGGCCGCCCGCGACTGGGGCGAGCAGATGGCGCACCTGGGCAAGCCGGACGCCACGGTCATGGCGCTCACCATCGGCTTCCGCACGCCCGCCGCCGTCGTCGAGCTCGCCAACCGCCTGCTGCCGGAGCTCGCGGTGGACGTGCCGCCCTCCCGGTCCTTCCGGCGCGACGGCCGGCTGCGCGTGCTGCGCGGGGACGACCCCGCGGTCGTGACGGCGGTGCGCGAGGCGCTCGGCCACGAGGGCTCGATCGGCGTCATCGCCGCCGACGCGTCGGCCGGCCGCGTGCGCGCCGCGCTCATCGACGCCGGTCTGGCCGTCGCCGAAAGCCTCACACCCGGCCGGTCCGTACGGGTCTCCGTGGTGCCCGCCACCCTGTGCAAGGGTCTGGAGTACGACCACGTCGTGCTGGCCGAGCCGGCCGAGATCGTCGAGGCCGAGGAGCGCGGGCTGGGCAGGCTCTACGTGGCGCTCACCCGCGCGGTGTCCCGTCTCGACGTGGTGCACTCCCGTCCGCTGCCGTCCCCCCTGACGTGACGCCCACGATCGGCAGGCGCAGCGCGCCCGGCGCCGACGCGGGGACGACCGGCCGCGCGGGCGCGACCGGCGTGAGCCGCACGTACGCCGAGCCGAGGGCGGGACGCGGGTCCGGCTCGCCCTTGTTGGGCCACAGCGCCATCGCGCGCTCGGCCTGGGCCGTGATCGTGAGCGAGGGGTTCACGCCGAGGTTGGCCGACACGGCCGAGCCGTCCACGACGTGCAGGCCCTCATAGCCGTAGACGCGGTGGTAGGCATCGATCACACCGTTGTCCGCCGAGTCTCCGATCGCGCAGCCGCCGAGGAAGTGCGCGGTCGCCGGCTTGTCGAACAGGTCCAGCCAGGAACCGCCGGGCAGTCCGCCGATCTCCTCGGCCGCCATTCGGACGGCCTCGTGCCCGGCGGGGATCCAGGTGGGATTCGGCTCGCCGTGGCCCGGGCCCGCTCTGAGCTTGCCGCCCCGCAGCGAGAGCGTGATCGAGTTGTCCTTGGCCTGCATGACCAGGGCGATGATCGTGCGCTCGGACCATCTGCGGTGGTTGAACAGCCGGGGCAGCAGGTGCGGCCGCCGCAGCGCCGCCCCGAGGAACTTGAGCCAGCGCGGCGCCCGCCCGCCGCCGTCCACGAGCAGCGTGCGCAGCAGGCCCATGGCGTTGGAGCCGTCGCCGTACCGGACCGGCTCGATGTGCGTCTCGGCGTCCGGATGGATGGAGGAGGTGATCGCCACGCCGTGGTTGAGCTTGCCGCCCTTCGCCGTCAGCCGCTCGAAGCCGAGCAGAGCCTCGGAGTTCGTCCGGGTCAGCGCGCCGAGCCGCGGCGAGATCCGGGGCAGCGTGGTCGCCCTGAGCCGGTGGAGCAGGTGCTGCGTGCCGTACGTCCCGGCGGCGAAGACCACCTGGGCGGCGGTCAGCGTGCGGGTGGGCCCGAACGGCCCGGTGCGCTTCACGGTGATCTCGTAGCCGCCGTCGACCGGCCGTACGCCGGTCACGGTGGTCTCCGGGTGGACCTTCGCCCCGGCCTTCTCCGCGAGGTAGAGGTAGTTCTTGATCAGCATGTTCTTCGCGCCGTGGCGGCAGCCGGTCATGCACTCGCCGCACTCGACGCAGCCGCGGCGGCGCGGGCCCACGCCGCCGAAGTAGGGATCGTCGACCTCGACGCCGGGCTCGCCGAAGAACACCCCGACCGGGGCGAGGCGGAAGGTGTGGCCGACGCCCATCCGCTCGGCGACCTTCTTCATCACCTCGTCGGCGACCGTCACCGTCGGGTTCTCCCGCACGCCCAGCATCCGTCGTGCCTGGTCGTAGTAGGGCGCGAGCTCGGCCTTCCAGTCGGTGATGTGGCTCCACTGCGGGTCGTCGAAGAACGGGTCGAGCGGCTCGTAGAGGGTGTTGGCGTAGACGAGCGAGCCGCCGCCGACCCCGGCGCCGGCCAGCACCATGACGCCGGCGGAGCCGCGCAGGACGTGGATGCGCTGGATGCCCTTCAGGCCGAGCGCGGGCGCCCACAGGAAGTCCCTGACCCGCCAGGAGGTCTTCGGCAGGGTCTTCTCGTCGAACCTGCGGCCGGCCTCCAGGACGCCGACCCGGTATCCCTTCTCGGTGAGCCGCAGCGCGGTCACGCTGCCGCCGAAGCCCGATCCGACGACCACGACGTCGTAGTGCACCGCCCCGCCCTTTCTCACTTGAGGTGGAGCCGTTTCATCGTCTTGAGCAGACCCGCGAGCGTGTCGGCGTACTTGTCGTAGGTCATGCCGAGGATCGGCTCGAAGCCCAGCCAGGTGGCCTGGCTGGCCACCGTCTGGACCTCCGTGTACTTCAGCAGGCCCTCGGCCCCGTGGCGGCGGCCGAGCCCGGACGTCTTCATCCCGCCCATCGGGGCGTCGTAGGAGGCGTACGCCGAGCCGTACCCCTCGTTGATGTTGACCGTGCCCGCCTTGATCCGGGCGGCGAGGCGGCGGCCCCGCGCGACGTCCTTCGTCCAGATCGAGGCGTTCAGCCCGTACGC
This sequence comes from Microbispora sp. NPDC088329, assembly GCF_040685655.1. Taxonomy (NCBI): domain Bacteria; kingdom Bacillati; phylum Actinomycetota; class Actinomycetes; order Streptosporangiales; family Streptosporangiaceae; genus Microbispora; species Microbispora sp. NPDC088329. The sequence goes on along the minus strand of NZ_JBFBIP010000005.1, from coordinate 79,256 downwards.
GGTGTCGTTGGCCAGGTGCACCGCCTCGTCCTCGTCCCTGAAGCGGTAGAGCGACACGACCGGCCCGAACGTCTCGTCGCGGCAGACGTCCATGTCCTCGTCCACGCCGTCGAGGATGGTCGGCTCGTAGAAGAACGGGCCGAGGTCGGGGCGCGGCCGTCCGCCCGTCAGCACCGTGGCGCCCTTGGCGACCGCGTCCTCGACGTGCGCCGCGACCCCGTCGAGCTGCCTTCGGGAGGTGAGCGACCCCATGTGCACGTCCCAGTCGAGACCGGGGCCGATCTTCATGTTCCGCACCGCCCGCACGAACCTGTCGCGGAACGCGTCGGCGACCGCCTCGTGCACGTAAAGGCGCTCGATGGAGATGCACAGCTGCCCGGCGTTGGCGAAGCAGGCCCGGATCGCGCCCTGGGCGGCCACGTCGAGGTCGGCGTCGTCGAGCACGATCATCGGGTTCTTGCCGCCGAGCTCGAGAGAGCAGCCGAGGAGCCGCTTGGCCGCCTCCTCGGCGATCCCGCGCCCGCCGCGCGTGGAACCGGTGAACGCGACGTAGTCGGCGCCGTCGATCAGCGGCTCGCCGATGTCCTCCGGATCGCCGAGCACGACCTGCCAGATGTCGCGCGGCATGCCCAGCTCGGCGAGCAGTTCGATGGTCCACAGCGTGGACAGCGGGGTCTGGATGTCGGGCTTGTGCACGACCGCGTTGCCCGCGAGCAGCGCGGGGACCACGTCGGTCACGCCGAGGGCCAGCGGGTAGTTCCACGGGCTGATCACCGCGACCGCGCCCTTGGGGTGGCGCAACTCGGCCGTGCGGGTGGCGATCGGGAAGATGCCCTGCCTGCGCTGCGGCTCCAGCAGCCCGGGCGCCCGCCGCGCGTAGTACAACGTGCAGCCCGCCACGTCGAGGAGTTCCTCGTACGCGTGACGCCGCGCCTTGCCGGTCTCCCACTGCACGATGTCGAGCAGCTCCTGGCGGCGGTCGAGCATCGCGTCGTGCAGCCGCAGGAACGGCCTTATCCGCTCACTGACCGGCAGCGCCGCCCAGGCCTCCTGCGCCGCCCTCGCCCTGGCGTACGCCGCGCGGACGTCCTCGAGGGTGGAGATCGGGACCTCGGCCAGGACCTGGCCGGTGAACGGCGCGAGGATCTCCCGTGTCTTGCCCTCGGAGGAGACGTGCGTGAGGATCCGGTCGACCATGGCCGCGTCGAGCGTCCGATTCATGGCACCCATGGCGGAAGAATATTCCGGCCCTCCGCTTGTGACTACCGGCAAGTAATGATTCGGGCGCCGACGTCCTTCCGGTCAGGTGGTCAGCACCGTGCGGAGGAGCTCACCGAACTCGGCGGGGTGCGTGGTGAGCCCCGTGTGCCCGCCGGGGAAGTGGACGAGCTCCGTGCCGAACCGCTCGGCGAGGAAGGCCGCGGGACGGTAGGGCAGTTCGCCGCGCGAGTCCGCTCCGGCCGCGAGTACGAGGCGGTCCGACAGGGCCTCCAGACGGTCCACGTCCGGCCTGTACGCCATGAAGCTCGGCACGATGCGCCCGAGGAAGTAGGGCATGTCCGCCATCGTCCGCTCGGCTCGGGCCGCCGCCTGCGGCGGTAGCTCCACGGCCGCCGGGGGCTCGACGGGGTCGCCGGGCCGTCTGAGGCCGGCCGCGAACACCGCGGCCGCGGGCATCGGCCCCTCCCTGCGGAAGGTGTCCCGGACGCGGGCGAGCAGCGCCCGATGCTCGGCGGCGTCCGGCAGCACCTCCACCACCGGCGGCTCGTGCGCCACGAGGCGTTCGATCCGCTCGGGACGAGTGGTGAGCAGATGCAGCCCGGCGATCGCGCCCGAACTGCAGCCGACGACGCGGGCGGGCGCGTCCGGGGACAGCAGGTCCAGCAGCCGAGACGCGTCTGCGGCGTGCCGCTCGACCCGCTGCTCGGCCTCCGGGTCGTCGAGGGGGCTGCGGGACAGGCCGCGCGGGTCGTAGGACGCGACCGTGTAATCGGCGGCCAGGGTGTCGGCGACGCCGTCGAAGGCGGCCGCACCGCCCGTGCCGCCGGGGATCAGCAGCAGGAGCGGGCCCTCGCCGCGCACCTCGTAATGCAGAGTGGCGCCGTCGACGCGCAGGCGGCCGATGGTCGGGCCGGTCATGCCGGGTCTCCTTCGTCGTGTGCGGGCCAGTGCCGCAGGAGGGTGTGCAGGGCGTCGAGGCAGCGGATCCAGGTGTCCTCCGCCGGGCGCGCGTACGCGAACCCGCCCGCGGCCTCGAGGCTGGTGAAGCCGTGCAGGGTGCTGCGCATCAGCCGGACCGCGTCGGTCAGGTCGGGTTCCGCCAGCGCGTAGGCGCGCAGCATGCCGTAGGTCAGCTCGACGGCGCGTCGCGGCCCGGGCGCCCGGGCCGCGAGCTCGGGATCGATCTGTATCGGGATCTGCGTCGCCATGTATCGGCCCGGGTGGTCGTGGGCGTACTGCCGCCAGGCGTTCGCGTACGCCACCAGCGCGTCCTTGCCGGCCCGCCCGGCGATCGCCTCCGCGATGAGGAGGGTCTTCTCGTCCGCCGCCAGCAGCGCGATCCGCCCGCGCAGGTCCTCGAGGTTGCGCACGTGCGCATAGAGGCTGGCGTCTTTCACCCCGAGCCGCCGCGCCACCGCCGACATGGTCACGTGGTCGAGCCCGACCTCGTCCGCCAGCTCCGCACCGGCGAGCGTCACCCGATCCGCCGTCAACCCCGCCCGCGCCATGCCCGCACCACTCCCTAGGGCCATTTGCCTCTGCCTAATACTCCTAGATATTACCTTGAACTCCAAGGAACGCGGAATCGTCGAACCGCGCCGGGACGTGATCCGTCTTTGGGGCATGAGGACATCGATGCGTACGGCGGGCGTTCTCGCCGCGCTGCTGGCCACGGGAGCCACGGGCTGCGCGGGTGGCCGTACGGCACAGGACTTCCCGCCCTCTCCGGCCGACCTCACCGGCAACGTGCGGCTCGTCGCGTACACCGGCTGCGACGAGATGACGGAGGGGCTGCGGCAGGCGGCCGCGCGGAACGTGACGCCCTGGGGCTTCGGGGAGAACATGCTCTACGCGGCCCGCTCCGACGTCGCCACCGCCAAGCGGGCGACGCCCGAGCAGGCGTTCTCGACCACGAACACGCACGAGGCGGGCGTGGACGAGCCCGACCTGGTCAAGACCGACGGCACCCGGGTCGTCACCGTCACCAGGGGCGTGCTGCGCGTCGTGGACGCGAGGACCCGGAAGGTCACCGGGACGCTGCGGCTCGTGGCCGAGGACCAGTCGTGGGCCCAGGCCGACCTGCTGGTGCACGGCGACCGCGCGCTCGTGCTGTTCCAGGGCGGCGGGATCATCCCGTTCGGCGCGACGGCCAAGACCCGGGCCGGCTTCGGCGGCCCGAGATACGTGCTCGTGGACCTGTCCGGCGAACCGCGCGTCCTCGGCTCGATGACCGTGCGGGGGCAGCATGTCGACGCCCGGCAGTCCGGCTCCACGGTGCGGCTCGTCGTCCGATCCCAGCCGGAGATCGCCTTCCCCGCGCCGAAGGAGAACGAGCCGGAGAAGGAACTGCTCGAAGGCAACCGTCAGGCCGTGCTGTCCGCCCCCGCCGACGCGTGGCTGCCGGCATACGACGTCGAGTCCGGCGGCGCGAGCCGCACCGAGCGGGTCGGCTGCGACCGGGTCAGCCACCCCGGTCAGTTCACCGGCACCTCGATGCTGACCGTCCACACGATCGACCTGGCCGCCGCCACGCCCTTCGGCTCGCTCACGCCGATCGCGGTCGCGGCCGACGGCGACACCGTGTACGGAACGGCATCCAGCCTCTACGTCACCAGCAACCCCCGCTGGTGGGACGCTCGCCCGGTCGACGTGGTGCCCGCCTCCGGCCCGTCGGCCACACCCACCCCCGCGGCGCCGCCCGAGCGCACGGAGGTGCACCGCTTCGACGTCTCCGCCCCCGGCGCCCCGCGCTACGTCACCTCGGGCTCGGTGCCGGGACGGCTGCTGAACCAGTACTCCCTGTCGGAGTACGACGGCCATCTGCGGGTGGCGACGACCAGCGGCGCGGAGGTGTTCGGCGCGAGCCCGGGCACGAGCGAGAGCGGCGTGTACGTGCTCGACGCCGGCACGCTCGCCCAGACGGGCTCGGTCACGGGCCTCGGCAGGGGCGAGCGGATCTACTCGGTCCGGTTCATGGACGGCCTCGGCTACGTCGTGACGTTCCGCCAGACCGACCCCCTGTACGCGCTGGATCTGCGTGACCCGGCCGCGCCCAGGGTCACCGGCGAGCTGAAGATCACCGGCTTCTCGGCCTATCTGCACCCCGCGGGCGAGGGACGGCTCATCGGCATCGGCCAGGAGGCGAGCGGGGAGGGCCGCATGCTCGGCACGCAGATCTCGCTGTTCGACGTCGCCGACCCGGCCGCGCCCGCCGTGCTGTCGCGGTTCCACCAGGGGCAGTCCGGCTCAGAGGCCGAGTGGGACCCGCACGCCTTCCTCTACTGGCCCGCCACCGGGCTGGCCGTGCTCCCGCTCGCGAACTGGGCCGACGGCGGGATCGCGGGGAGCGCCGCCCTCGCCCTGCGGGTGGGCGACCGCGAGATCACCAAGCTGGGCGTCGTCAGCCACCCGCGGCAGCCCGCCAGGAGCGACTTCGCCCCCGCCGACCAGGGCATCCGCCGTTCCCTTGTCATCGGCGACGACCTGTGGACCCTGTCCGACGCCGGTCTCAAGGTCAGCGACGCCGCCACACTGGCCGACCGGGCGTGGATCCCCTTCGCCTGACGACGCACCCGCTACTGAAATACGGTTGAGCGATTTCAGTAGCGGGGTGATCGCTCATGGTGACCAAGCCGGGACACATCTTCGCTCGGGACTGGGAGTGGGAGGCACTGACCTCCTTCGCGACCGGCACCCAGGCGGAGGTCGCCTTCGGCGTCGTCAGTGGCCGCTGCAGGCAGGGAAAGACCTTTCTGCTCAAGAACCTGGCCGAGGCTCTGGGCGGCTTCTACTTCGAGGCGACGGAAGGCACGGAGATCGAGCTGCTCCGCCTGTTCGGGATGGCCTTGGCCAGGCACACCGGCTCCCCTGTCGGCTACCCGTTCGCGGACTGGCGGGACGCGCTCACCTTCTTCTTCTCGCTGGCCGGGGATCGTCCGACACCGCTGATCATCGACGAGTTCCCGTACCTGATGAAGGCGAACCCGGCGCTGCCGTCCATCCTCAAGCAGGAGATCGACCTGCGCGGACGCACGCACGGAGGCGCGAGCAACGCACGGGTGCTCATCTGCGGCTCCGCGTTGTCGGTGATGGGCAAGATCTTGTCCGGGCAGGCGCCGCTACGGGGACGGGCACGCCTGGAACTCGTGATCCAGTCGCTGTCCTACCGGGACGCCGCCGCGTTCTGGGGTGCGCAGGACGACCCGCGTCTGGCGGCGATGCTCCACGCGGTCGTCGGCGGCACCCCGGCCTACCGGGACGAGTTCGTGCTGGGCGACCGGCCGGAGTCGGTCGAGGACTTCGACCGATGGGTGGTCCGTACAGTCCTCGACCGGAGGACGTCACTGTTCCGGGAGGGGCGCTACCTGCTGGCGGAGGAGCCCGACATCCGCGACCCCGCCCTCTACCATTCGGTTCTCTCCGCGGTCGCGGCGGGGAACAACACCTGGGGAGGCATCGCCGGTCACATCGGGTACAAGTCCTCCGACATCGCCCATCCGCTCAACGTCCTGGAGGACTGCGGGCTGCTGGTCAGGGAGAAGGACGCCTTCAAATCGGGACGAACGCGGTACCGGATCGCGGAGCCGCTCATCGCCTTCTACCAGGCGATCATGCGTCCGGAGTGGTCGGACCTCGGCCTCGGCCTCGCCGAGGAGGTCTGGCGGCGCTCCCGCCAGCGCTTCCTGTCGAAGGTGATGGGGCCGCACTTCGAGACGCTCTGCCGGGAGTACGCGGTGCGCCACGGCCGGGAGCACTTCGGCGAGGGCGGCATCGGCGAGGTCGCGGCCGGCACGGTGGCCGACCCCGGCGCCAGGACCCAGATCGACGTGGACGTGGCCGTCCTCGGCCCCGCCTATCCCGGCGAGCCGCGGGCTGTCAGGTCCCTGGGCGAGGCCAAGTGGGACAAGATCCTGGGCGTGCGCCATCTGGAGCGCCTTCGCCGGGCCCGCGACCTGCTGTCGGCGAAGGGCTACGACACCTCGGAAACCGTACTGGCTTGCTACAGCGGAGCCGGCTTCGACGACGACCTCCGGGCCGAGGCCGGGAAGGACCCCGCCGTGCTCCTCGTGGACCTGCCGGCGCTGTACGGCCGCGACTGAGTCCCGTCCGCCCGGCGGGTCAGCCCGCGTCCCCGCGCGCCTTCGCGAGATCACGCGGAGGCGCGACGGGCACGATCTCCGGAGCGCCGAGGCGGATCGCGTCGGCCTCCTGGTCGGTGTCCTGCTCCTGGGAGGCACGCTCCGCCTCGACCCGCTTGGTGTAGTACTCGACCTCGCGCTTGACCTGATCGGCGTCCCAGCCGAGCGGGCCGGCCATGAGCTCGGCGGCCTCCTGGGCGACCGCGGTCCCCCGGTGGAAGGTCTCGATAGAGATGCGGGTGCGCCGGGTCAGCGCGTCGTTGAGGTGCCCTGCGCCCTCGTGCGTCGCCGCGTACACGATCTCCGCGCGCAGGTAGTCGTCCGCGCCGTCGAGGGGCCGGCCGAGCGACGGGTCCTCCTCGACGAGCGCGAGCACCTCGTCGATCAGCGAGCCGTACCGCTCCAGCAGGTGCTCGATCCTCGCCACGTGCAGCCCGGAGGAGCGCGCCAGGCGGTGGCGGGAGTTCCACAGGGCCTGGTAGCCCTCCGCGCCGGCGAGCGGCACCTGGTCGGTGCAGGACGGCGGCACGCGCTGGTCGAGGCCGAGCGCGACCGCGTCAACGGCGTCGGCCGCCATGACCCGGTACGTCGTGAACTTCCCGCCGGCCACCATGACCAGTCCCGGCACCGGGTGGGTGACGACGTGCTCGCGCGAGAGCTTGGAGGTCTCCTCGGACTCCCCGGCCAGCAGCGGCCGCAGCCCGGCGTACACGCCTTCGACGTCGTCCCTGGTCAGCGGCACCGAGAGCACCGAGTTGACCCGCTCGAGCAGATAGTCGATGTCCGCGCGGGACGCCGCGGGGTGGGCCTTGTCCAGGCTCCAGCGGGTGTCGGTGGTCCCGATGATCCAGTGCCGGCCCCAGGGGATGACGAACAGCACCGACTTCTCGGTGCGCATGATGAGCCCGCTGAGCGCGTGGATGCGGTCGCGCGGCACCACGAGATGGATGCCCTTGGACGCCCGCACGTGGATCTGTCCCCGCCCGCCGACGAGCTGCTGGATGTCGTCGGTCCACACGCCGGTCGCGTTGACGACCTGGCGGGCCCGCACATCCAGCTCCGCACCGGTCTCCAGGTCGCACACGCGCACCCCGGTGACCCGCTCCCCCTCGCGCAGGAAGCCGACCGCCTGCACCCGCGAGGCGACGTGCGCGCCGTACGTCGCGGCGGTGCGCAGCGTGGTCATCACGAAGCGGGCGTCGTCCACCTGGGCGTCCCAGTACTGCACGGCGCCGCTGAACGCCGACCTGCGCAGCGAGGGGACGACGCGGAGGGCCTGGCGGCGGGTCAGGTGGCGGTGCCCCGGCACGCCCCGGGTGAGGCCGAACGACAACCCGAGCGTGTCGTAGAGCACGAGCCCCGCCCCGATGTACGGCCGCTCCCAGCCCGCGTGGGTGAGCGGGAACAGGAAGGGCACCGGCCTGACCAGGTGCGGCGCGATCCGCTTGAGCAGCAGCGACCGCTCCCGCAGGGCCTCCCTGACCAGGTCGAAGTTGAGCTGCTCCAGATAGCGCAGCCCGCCGTGGATCAGCTTCGACGAGCGGGACGACGTGCCGGAGGCGAAGTCGCGCGCCTCGACCAGGCCCACCGAGAGCCCGCGGGTCGTGGCGTCGAGCGCGACGCCGGCGCCGACCACGCCGCCGCCGATCACGACCACGTCGAGTTCCTGCGCCTCCATCCGCGCCAGGGCGGCGGTACGTTCTGCCGGACCGAGTCGCGCCGTCCCCATCCTCGCCGTCATAAGGCTCCCTCTGTACCGCTTTCGCCTCTGCTGAGTAAATCTACCCGCGAGTAGTCACCCGGGAATCCGTCTTTTCTGCCCCCTTTCCCAACGATCTCCGTAAATGTCTGCCAACGTGCGCCGAGGCCGGTGCGCGCCTCGACGACGGTCTCCGCGATCGGGGCGCCCGTACCGCGCTCCGAGCGCTCCCGCCGGCCGGTCAGTCGGTGCGGCGGGAGCGGGCCAGAGCCAGCCCGCCGAGGACGACGGCGCCCAGCCCGACCACCAGGGCGATGTAGCCCCCGACGATCCCGTAGCCGGTGCCGGGACCGCCTTCTGCGGCGGCGACGACCACCCCGCCGATGACCGCGCCGGCCGCCCCGGCCACCAGGGTCACGAGGGCTCCGCTTCTCGCGTCGCCGATGCCGATGCGACCGGCGGAGCGGGCCAGAGCCAGCCCGCCGACGACCACGCCGGCCACTCCCAGCAGCATGGCCGCCAAGGCCCAGAGACGTCCGGCGGTCATGGTGTAGGCGCCGACGCCGGCGTCGGCGAGCAGGTGATGGACGGGCATGAGGTGACCTCTCCTCCGATGAACGGGAACGGGACTTCGCCTGATCATGTCCACCGGACCCGCCGCCGGTCGTCCGGCGTGAGCGGGTGATTCGCGCTGCCGCCGATGCCGCAGGCGGCTGCCGCGAACGCCGCAGGAGCCGCCGAAGTACCGCATGTGCGGTAGGCGGCCCATCGTCCGTGCGGAGGAGCCGACCCCCCGGGCATCCCCGCTAAGGTGCGCGCATGGGGACAGGCCTGTCCGGCGTCAGAGACTGGGCGATCGCCGTCTGCGTGGCGGCGGCGTTGCTGGTGACCGGGCTGTCCAAACAGAGTTCCGCCACGGAATCCGACCTGCTCGGCTACGCGCTGCTGGTGGCCGGAGGTCTAGCGCTGGCCGCGGGCCGCCGGGCGCCGGTCCCCGTCCTGGCCGTCACCGGGCTGTGCGCGGTGGGTTACCAGGCGGCCGGTTTCGACGTGCCCGCCGTCGCGTACCTCTTCGCGGTGTACGCCGCGGTGCGGGCGGGGCACCGCGCCGTCACGGTGGCGGCGAGCGTGACGATGCTGGCCGCTCTCCCGCTCGCGGCCCTGGCCGCGGGCCTGCACGACACGGGCGCGGCGCTCGCGCAGGCCCGGGGCGCCCTCGAACTGGCCTGGCTGATCGCGGCCGGCGCCGCGGGGGAGGCGCTGCGGCAGGCCGAGGGCCGGGCGGACGAGGCCGAGCGCACCCGCGAGGAGACCGCGCGGCGCCGCGCCGACGAGGAGCGGCTGCACATCGCACGGGAGCTGCACGATTCGCTGACCCATCAGATCTCGGTCATCAAGGTGCAGGCGGAGGTCGCCGTCCACGTGGCCCGCAAGCGGGGGGAAAAGGTGCCGGAGGCCCTGCTGGCGATCCGGGAGGCCGGGCGTGAGGCGGCCCGGGAGCTGCGTGCGACGCTGGAGGTGCTGCGCGACGACGCCACGACTCCGCCGCACGGGCTCGACCACGTCCCCGAACTGGTGCGGCGGGCCCGGACGACGGGCCTGGACGCGACGCTGACGATCGAGGGGCACCGGGACGACGTGCCGGCCAGGGTGGACCGGACCGCGTACCGGATCGTGCAGGAGTCGCTGACCAACATCGCCCGGCATGCCTCCGCCACCACGGCGTCGGTCCTGATCGGTTACCGTCCCGACACGCTGGTCATACGGGTAGACGACGACGGAAAGGCCACGGCCGGCACCCCGCCCGTGCCCGGCGTCGGGCTGCTCGGCATGCGCGAACGCGTCACCGCACTGGGCGGTCGCCTGCGTGCGGAGCCGCGCGGCGAGGGCGGCTTCACCGTCCATGCCGAGCTCCCGGTGGGGCGGACGTCGTGATCCGGGTCCTGCTGGCCGACGACCAGCCGCTCCTGCGCAGCGGATTCCGCGCGATCCTCGACCTCGAAGACGACATCGAGGTGGTCGCCGAGGCGGGCGACGGGCTGGAGTGCCTGGCCCTGGTCAGGCGGCACCTGCCCGACATCGCCCTCGTCGACATTCAGATGCCGGGCGTGAACGGCATCGAGGCGACCCGGCGCATCTCCGCGGACCCGGCCCTGGCCGGAGTGCACGTCGTCATCCTGACCAACTACGGTCTGGACGAGTACGTCTTCGACGCGCTGCGCGCAGGCGCCGCCGGGTTCCTCGTCAAGGACATCGTGCCGGAAGACTTCCTGCACGCCGTACGCGTCGCCGCGCGCGGCGACGCCCTGCTCGCTCCGTCGATCACCCGCAAGCTGATCGACCGGTACGTCGCCCAGCCCCTCCGCGCCGGCACCGAGAAGGGGCTGGAGGAACTGACCAACCGCGAACGCGAGGCCGTCGCCCTGGTCGCCCAGGGCCTGTCCAACGACCAGATCGCCGAGCACATGCTGATCAGCCCGATGACGGCCAAAACCCATGTCAACCGGGCCATGGCCAAGCTGCACGCCCGTGACCGCGCCCAGCTCGTGATCTACGCCTACGAGTCCGGCCTGGTGACCCCGCGCACCCGCTGACGTCCGGGCTCCGCCTCCCCCGCCGGACGGCCCCGGAGCGGCGGGCACACGCCGCACCCGGAAGGATGGCGGCATGAGCGTGACTCTCTCCGATGCCCGCATCGTCACTCCCGACGACGTCCACGACGGCTGGCTCACCATCGAGGACGGCAGGATCACCCACATCGGACGCGGGCGGGCCCCGCGCGACGGGCTCGGGCTTGGCGGGCGCACCGTCGTCCCCGGTTTCGTCGACATCCACACGCACGGCGGCGCCGGCGGGAGTTTCCCCGACGGGGACCCGGAGACCGCCGCCGCGGTCGCCGCCTTCCACCGCGGGCTCGGCTCGACCACCGTTGTGGCCAGCCTGGTCACCGCCGCGCCCGGCACGCTCGCACGGGCCGCCGCCGTGCTCGCGGATCTGTGCGAGCAGGGCCTGCTCGCCGGCATCCACTTCGAGGGGCCGTACATCGCCGAATCGCGCTGCGGCGCGCACGAGCCCACGCTGCTGCGCGAGCCCGACGTGGCGGAGTTCCGCGCGCTGGTCAAGGCCGGGCGGGGCCACGTCCGGATGCTGACGATCGCGCCTGAGCTGCCGAACGCGCTCGACGTGATCAGGGACGCCGTCTCCGAGGGCGTCGTCGCCGCGCTGGGCCACAGCGACGCCACCTACGAGCGGACGATCGAGGGGATCGACGCCGGGGCGACCGTGGCCACCCACCTCTACAACGCGATGCCCCCGCTCGGCCACCGCGCGCCCGGGCCGATCGCCGCCCTGCTACAGGACGAGCGGGTGACCGTCGAACTGATCAACGACGGCGTCCACGTCCACCCGGCGATGCTGCGCCTGGCCATGGACGCCGCGGGCGCGGGCCGTACGGCGCTGATCACGGACGCGATGGCGGCGGCGGGCATGGGCGACGGGCGCTACCCGCTCGGCCCGATGACCGTCGACGTGGTGGACGGGGTGGCCCGGCTCGCCTCAGGCACCGCCGGCGGCGGCTCGATCGCCGGCAGCACGCTCACGATGGACGTGGCCTTCCGCCGCACCGTGCGGGAGGTCGGGCGCTCGCTGGTGGACGCGGCGCTGATGGCCTCGCTCACCCCCGCCCGCGTCCTCGGCCTGGACGGCGAGATCGGCTCGATCGCGGTCGGCAAGTACGCCGACCTCGTGGTGCTGGACGACGACCTGAACGTCGACGGCGTGATGAAGCGCGGCGCCTGGGTCCGTCACCCCTGACTCCGGGAAAGCCGAAGGCCGGGCCCGGCGGCCCGGCCTTCCCTGGCGACGGATCAGCGCTGCGGCGGGGCGACGACCACCTCGACGCGCTGGAACTCCTTGAGGTCGGAGTAGCCGGCCGTGGCCATCGTGCGGCGCAGCGCGCCCAGCAGGTTCATCGAGCCGTCGGCCAGCGACGACGGGCCGTGCAGGATCTCCCGCAGCGTGCCGATAGTGCCGAACTCGACCCGCTTGCCGCGCGGCAGCTCGGGGTGGTGGGCCTCCGACCCCCAGTGGAATCCGCGCCCGGGGGCCTCGCTGGCCCGCGCGAGCGGCGAGCCCACCATGACGGCGTCGGCGCCGCAGGCGATCGCCTTGGCGATGTCGCCGGAGCCGCCCATGCCGCCGTCGGCGATGACGTGGACGTAACGGCCGCCCGACTCGTCCATGTAGTCGCGGCGGGCCGCGGCCACGTCGGAGATCGCGGTGGCCATCGGCACGACCACGCCCAGCACGTTGCGGGTGGTGTGCGAGGCGCCGCCGCCGAAGCCGACCAGCACTCCGGCCGCTCCGGTCCGCATGAGGTGCAGCGCCGCCGTGTACGTCGCGCAGCCGCCCACGATCACCGGGACGTCGAGCTCGTAGATGAACTGCTTCAGGTTGAGGGGCTCGGCCCGGCCGGACACGTGCTCGGCGGAGACCGTCGTGCCGCGGATCACGAAGATGTCCACGCCCGCGTCGATCACGGCCTTGTGGTGCTGCACGGTGCGCTGCGGCGACAGCCGTACGGCGGTCGTGACACCGGCCGCGCGGATCTCCTCGATGCGGCGGCCGATCAGCTCGTCCTTGATCGGCGCGGTGTAGATCTCCTGCAGCCGCGCGGTCGCGGCCGCTGTGTCGAGGGTGGCGACCTCGTCAAGGAGCGGCGCCGGGTCCTCGTAGCGGGTCCACAGCCCTTCGAGGTCGAGCACGCCGAGGCCGCCCAGGCGCCCGATCTCGATGGCCGTCTGCGGCGACACGACGCTGTCCATCGGGCTCGCCACGAGCGGAGAGTCGAAGCGGTAGGCGTCGATCTGCCAGGAGATCGACACCTCCTCCGGGTCGCGGGTGCGCCGGGAGGGCACGATGCCGATCTCGTCCAGCGCGTAGGCACGCCGCCCGCTCTTGCCGCGCCCGATCTCCACCTGTGTCATATCGCCTGTTCTTTCCGTTTCTTCCGGTACGACTCAGCGCCCGTGGTAGTTCGGAGCCTCGACCGTCATCTGGATGTCATGCGGGTGGCTCTCCTTGAGCCCGGCCGCGGTGATCGGCATGAGCTGCGCCTTCTCGTGCAGCTCCTCGACCGTCCGGGAGCCGGTGTACCACATGCCCTGCCGCAGGCCGCCGACCAGCTGGTGGGCCACCGCCGCGACCGGGCCGCGGTAGGGCACCTGGCCCTCGATGCCCTCGGGGATGTACTTGTCCTCCCCGGACACCTCGGCCTGCGCGTACCTGTCCTTGCTGAACGACGCACCGCCGCGCTCGCGGTTGCGCACCGCGCCCAGCGAGCCCATGCCCCGGTACGACTTGAACTGCTTGCCGTTGATGAAGATCAGCTCACCGGGCGACTCCTCGCAGCCGGCCAGCAGCGAACCGAGCATGACCGTGTCGGCCCCGGCGGCCAGCGCCTTCGCGATGTCGCCCGAGTACTGCAGGCCGCCGTCGCCGATGACCGGGACGCCGGCCGGGCCGCACGCCAGCGCGGCCTCGTAGATGGCGGTGAGCTGCGGGGCGCCCACGCCCGCGACGACCCGGGTGGTGCAGATCGAGCCGGGCCCGACACCCACCTTGACCGCGTCTGCGCCCGCGTCGACCAGCGCCTGCGCGCCCGCGCGGGTGGCGACGTTGCCGCCGATGACGTCCACCCGGCCGTTCGCCTTGATCTTGGCGATCATGTCGCACACGCCCCGCGAGTGCCCGTGCGCGGTGTCGACGATGATGACGTCCGCGCCCGCCTCGATCAGCGTCATGGCGCGCTCCTCGGCGTCGCCCGCGACGCCCACCGCCGCGCCGACCATCAGACGGCCGTCGGCGTCCTTGGTCGCGATCGGGTACTGCTCGCTCTTGGTGAAGTCCTTGACCGTGATGAGGCCCTGCAGGCGACCGGCCTCGTCCACGAGCGGAAGCTTCTCGACCTTGTTCTGCCGCAGCAGCCGGAACGCCTCGTCGCGGTCGACGCCCACCGGCGCCGTCACCAGCGGCATCGGGGTCATGACGTCGCGTACGGCCCTGCTCTGGTCGCTCTCGAACCGCATGTCGCGGTTGGTGACGATGCCCACGAGCACGCCGTCCGCGTCGGTGACCGGGACACCGGAGATCCGGTAGGTCGCGCACAGCCGCTCGACGTCGGCGAGGGTGTCCTCGGGAGAGCAGGTCACGGGGTTGGTCACCATCCCCGCCTCCGACCGTTTGACCAGGTCGACCTGCTGCGCCTGCTCTTCTATGGAGAGGTTGCGGTGCAGTATGCCGATGCCGCCCTGCCGGGCCATGGCGACCGCCATGCGCGCCTCGGTGACCGTGTCCATCGCGGCCGACACCAGCGGAATACGCAGCGTGATGCTTCGCGACAGCCGGGTCGTCGTGTCGGCGTCACCCGGCTGCAGGTCCGAATACGCGGGAACGAGAAGCACGTCGTCGAACGTGAGCCCCGCCTCGGTGAACTTGGCCATCTGCTGCACCCCTCCTGCGCTGTGGGTCCTTACGCGTGGGTCCTCGCGCGTGGGTCCCTCGCCAGACCCGAGGTCAGTCTAGTGCTCGCCACAAACCGCAATCGGCAGACCTGTCAAGAGGGACGGCACAAAAAGTGGGGGGACCGGCTTCCGGCCCCCCCACTTACCCGCGTCGCGCCTGCCACGCCCGTCGAGCCCCCCTCCGCGCCCGGCAGACGCGGCGTTTCCCGGCTAACGCTGGGTCAAGGATGCGTCACGGTGGGTTCCCGCGCAATGGCGTAACGTGCAACTGCACAAAGATGCATTTCCCGCTCTTTCGAAACTTCGACCGAAACAAATGCGAACCTTCACGTCCATACAACAGCCGGCACGTTCGGCCGTGCCAAATGTGCGAACGGGACGGACAGCGCGGAAAAGCCGAGCTATTCTCGCGACGCGGAGCGAGGCGGAGATGAGGCGGAAGTCGGCGGGCCGGACGACGGGAAACGTTTTCCCCAATGAAATGAGCCACCCGGCGAAGCAATGCGACCGGCGATCAAGGCGACCAGAGCGACCGGGGCGACCGATACGAACAGGGCTAACAGGGCTACGAACAGGGCGCAGTGAGATCGGCGCTGTGCGACCAGTGCGACCACCGACGGAGCGAGCATGAGTACGACGCGCAACGCCGCCCCTCAAGCCGACCCCTTCGAAAGCCTCGGCCTGTCCCCCGGCCAGGCGGCCCTCTACACGGCCGTGCTGCGACTGCATCGTGCCACGCTGACCGAGCTGGCCGAGGCGGTCGACCGGCCCGCCGAGGACGTGCTCGACGCCCTGAACGGGCTCGTACGGCTCGGCGCGGTGAACCGGCGGCGGGAGGAGTTCCTCGCCCGGCATCCGGCCGCGGCGATCGGGCGGCTGGTGGCCGAGAGGCTGGACCGCATGGCGCGGGAGACCCGCCAGATCGACGAGGTGCTCGCCGCCGCCGGACGCCTGGCCCATCACTACGACGCCGGCCGCGACTGGCGCAGCGGGCGGTTCTCGGTGGAGCCGGTGAGCGGCGCCGACGAGCTCTACGAGAGCGTGATCGGCCTCGCGCTGCAGGCGCCCCCCGCCGAGCTGGTCATGGCCGTGCCGGACCTCCGGACGATGGCCCGGCTCGCGGACGGGTACGGCGGCCAGTGGATCCGGGCCGCCGCCGACGGCATCCTGCGCGTGCGGATGGTCGTCACGCTCGACGCCGTGTCCACCCCCGCCGTACGTGAGGTGTGCGCGCGGTTCTGCGAGGCGGGCGCGGGGCTGCGTACCCTCGACGCGCTGCCGAGCTGGTTCTTCGCGCTCGGCGACGGCACCGCCGGGCTGCCCGCCGAGTGGGGCGTGCCACTGCCCGAGCACTCCTACAACTGCTACCTGGTCCACGCGCCGGTGGCCGTGGGAGCGCTGCGCACGCTGTTCGAGGAGCTGTGGGCCCGGGCCGCGCCGATCTCCCCGCACAACACCGTGCTACAGGTGCTGCGCCTGGCCGGGCGCGGCCTGTCCGACGACGCCATCGCCCGTCACCTCGGGGTGTCCGTACGCACGGTGCGGGCCAGGTTCGCCGAGGCGATGTCGGAGCTGAGGGCCCAGTCCCGTTTCCATGCCGGAGTGGAGGCCGCCCGCCGCGGCTGGCTGTGACACCCGTGGCGCGGATCACCCGGGCGAGCGGATGAGGCGCACTTTCGCTCGGCGGAGGGGGCCGTGGTCATAAGGTGGGATGCGTGCTGGAAGACGTCCCCCGCGACCCGTTCGCGGATGACCCCGACGACCCCGCGGCGGAGCTTGGAGAGCCCGACGACGTGGAGCCGCTGACGCTCGCAGAACGCGACGAGGCGCTGACCGATCTCGCCGACGTGGAGGTCTTCCGGTCCCTGCTCGAACCCCAGGGCGTGCTCGGGCTGGTCCTCGACTGCCCGGAGTGCGGCGAACAGCACTACTTCGACTGGGACCTGCTGCGCGGCAACCTGCGCCAGATGATCGACAACGGCCGGCCGCAGGTCCATGAGCCCGCCTACCAGCCCGACCCGGCCGACTACGTCAGCTGGGAGTACGCCCGGGGCTACGTGGACGGCGTGATCGACACGGAAGAGAGCCGCTGACTGTCCACGTCGGCCACGAGCGCACCGAGCAACCGGACGGCGGCGTCCGTGCCGCCGACCGGCTCGCGGCGGGCGAGCGCGTCGAGGACGGCGTCCGTCCGCATTACGTCGCCCTCCACATCGGCATCGCCGTACGACCGCAGGTGGCGGGCCGTACGACGACGTTTCGTGGTCACGCAATCGACTCCAACTCGGCCAACTGCCGGAGCCTGGCGAGCGCGCGATGCTGCGCGACCCGGACAGCCCCCGGTGACATGCCGAGTACATTACCCGTCTCCTCGGCGGACAGACCCGAGATCACCCGCAGAATGAGGAGCTCGCGCTGCGTGTCGGGGAGCCGGGAGAGCAGGTCCCGGGCGTGCTGCGCCTCGATGTAGCGGACCACCGTCTCCTCCGGTCCCGGGCCCTCGTCAGGCCCGTCCGGCAGGTCCTGCGTCGGCACCGCCGAGCGGACCGAACTCCGCAGGGCGTCGGCCACCTTGTGCGAGGCGATGCCGAAGACGAACGAGGCGAACGGGCGGCCCATGTCGCGGTAGCGCGGTAGCGCCGACAGCACGGCGATGCACACCTCCTGGGCCACGTCGTCGGCGATGTGGTATTGACCGGACACCCTGCCCAGTCGGGCCCTGCAGTACCGGACCACCATCGGGCGCAGATGTCCCAGCAGTGATTCGATCGCGGTGCGGTCTCCCTGTACGGCAAGGCTGGTCAGTTCCCTGAGGTCGGACTCATCCGATCTCGTCGCAAGCCTTACCCCAGTTGCGGCGTCGGCGACGCATCCCTCGGTCACGTTAGGCATGATGCCCGCCGCGATCGTTCATGTCGTCATGGTTGACGGCTACGGATTGGTCACATTGATGCGCAGATAACGCTCCGTAATCATCAGATCACTCGCCCGTTGGAACATTCCAACCAGAATGCCCAAAAACGAGAGATATACGCCTGATGGCTTGACAGGGAAAAAGAAGTATGCCAATCAGATGCCCTTTGCCCGCGGCTCCGCTTCGCGTGCCGGCGCCCTCTCCCGGAAAGCGGAGCGCCCCGCGGTCCACCCTTGCGGGCGGGCGCGGGGCGCGGGGTACTGCGGGACGAGCGGCCGGCGGCCGCCACCCGGTCTCGATCAGTGGCCGTGACCGTGTCCGTGGCCGTGACCGCCGTTGGCGGCCGGAGCCTCCTCCTCGGGCTTGTCCACGACGAGGGCCTCGGTGGTGAGCAGCATGCCGGCGATGGACGCGGCGTTCTGCACGGCCGAGCGGGTCACCTTGACGGGGTCGATGACGCCCTGGGCCACCAGGTCGCCGTACTCACCGGTGGCGGCGTTGAGGCCCTCACCCGCGTTCATGGCGGCGATCTTGGTGGTGACGACGTAGCCCTCCATGCCCGCGTTCTCGGCGATCCAGCGGGCGGGCTCGACCAGCGCCTTGCGGACGATCGAGACGCCGGTGGCCTCGTCGCCGGTCAGGCCCAGGTCGTCGAGCTCCTTGGACACGTGCACGAGCGCGGAGCCACCGCCGGAGACGATGCCCTCCTCGATCGCGGCGCGGGTCGCGGAGATCGCGTCCTCGAGGCGGTGCTTCTTCTCCTTCAGCTCCACCTCGGTCGCGGCGCCGACGCGCAGCACGCACACACCGCCGGACAGCTTCGCGAGACGCTCCTGGAGCTTCTCGCGGTCCCAGTCGGAGTCGGACTGCTCGATCGCCACCTTGATCTCGCGGACGCGGTCCTCGATCGCCTGGGCGTCGCCGGCGCCGTCCACGATGGTGGTGGTGTCCTTGTTGACCACGACGCGGCGGGCCGTGCCGAGCACCTCGAGGCCGACATGCTCCAGCTTGAGGCCGATCTCCTCGCTGACGACCTGGCCGCCGGTGAGGATCGCGATGTCCTGCAGCATGGCCTTGCGGCGGTCACCGAAGCCGGGCGCCTTGACGGCGACGGAGGTGAACGTGCCGCGGATCTTGTTGGTCACCAGGACGGCCAGGGCCTCGCCCTCGACGTCCTCGGCGATGACCAGCAGCTGGCGCTTGCTCTGGGCGATCTTCTCCAGCAGCGGCAGGAAGTCCGCGATGGAAGCGATCTTGCCCTGCGTGATGAGGATGTAGGGGTCCTCGAGGACCGCCTCCATGCGCTCGGAGTCGGTCACCATGTAGTGCGACAGGTAGCCCTTGTCGAACTGGAGGCCCTCGGTGAACTCCAGCTCCAGGCCCATCGCGTTGGACTCCTCGACGGTGATGACACCGTCCTTGCCCACCTTGTCGAACGCCTCGGCGATCAGGCCGCCGATCTTCGCGTCCTGCGCGGAGATCGTCGCGACGTTGGCGATCTCCTTCTTGTCCTCGACGTGGCGGGCGCTGCCGAGCAGCCGCTCGCTGACGGCCTGGGCCGCCTTGTCGATGCCGCGCTTGAGTCCCAGCGGCTGCGCGCCGGCCGCGACGTTGCGCAGGCCCTCGCGGACCATGGCCTGGGCCAGAACGGTCGCGGTGGTGGTGCCGTCACCCGCGATGTCGTTGGTCTTGGTCGCCACTTCCTTGGCGAGCTGGGCGCCCAGGTTCTCGTACGGCTTGTCCAGCTCGACCTCGCGAGCGATGGTCACACCGTCGTTCGTGATCGTCGGGGCACCGAACTTCTTGTCGATGACGACGTTGCGGCCGCGCGGGCCGAGGGTCACCTTGACAGCGTCGGCGAGAGCGTTGACACCACGCTCGAGAGCGCGCCGCGCGTCCTCTTCGAACTCCAGGATCTTCGGCATTCAGGTCTCCTTGTGAGCGCGCGGAGCCCCGGGCGCGTGTCCCGGGGCTCCACTGGCCGACGCGGCCTACTTCTCGATGATGGCGAGCACGTCGCGGGCCGAGAGCACCAGGTACTCCTCGCCGCCGTACTTGACCTCGGTGCCGCCGTACTTGCTGTAGAGGACGACGTCGCCCTCCTTGACGTCGAGCGGAATGCGCTTCTCGCCGTCCTCGTCCCAGTTGCCCGGACCCACAGCGAGGACGCGGCCCTCCTGCGGCTTCTCCTTGGCGGTGTCCGGGATGACCAGGCCGGAGGCGGTGGTCTGCTCGGCCTCAAGCGGCTGGACCACGATGCGGTCGCCAAGCGGCTTAACGGGAACCTTGGTGGCGGTCGTCACGATCGGACCTCCCCTTCAGATTGCGATGAATGAGCTGAAGAGGCGACCAGCGGCCTGCCGTCGCGGGTGTCAGACCTGTCTCGTCGCTATTGGCACTCTCGATGGGAGAGTGCCAACACGAAACAGTATGCAAGTGGCGCGTGACAGTCAACACGAACCGGCATCGCAGGTCAGACGCGGGAGGCGTACGACCCGGAGCGGACGTCGTCGACGATGCCGGGGCGGCTCGGCTCCCAGCCGAGCACCTTCCTGGCGAGGTCGCCGCTCACCACCTGACTCAGGGCCAGACCCTCGGCGAACGGACGGCCGAGCACCTCGCTCGCCTCGTCGATCGGCCAGGGCACGGCCCTGCCCGTGCGGCCCGCCGCCGCGGCCGCGTCCGCGACGCTCACCGCCTCCTCGGCGACGGCGTGGAAGAGGCTCCCCGGACCGGCCTTCTCGATCGCGAGCACGAGCAGGTCCGCCAGGTCGTCGACGTGCACGGTCGCCCAGGTCGGCACCGGGCCGCCCGCGTGGACGTACCGGCCGTCCTCCCCCTCGGGGGAGGCGAGCAGCGTGGGGATTCCCGCGCCCCGGCCGTACACGATGCCGGGCCTGACGACGACGCCGCCGGCGTCCAGCACGAGCCTCTCCAGGCGCGGCCGGTAGCGGGAGGCGAGGATGGGGTCCAGCGGGGCGTCCTCGTCCGCCGCCTCGGTGGTGGCGCCGAGCACCCAGACGCCACTGGTGTAGACGAGCCGCGCTCCGCCGCCGGCCAGCGCCTCGATCGCCGCGACGTCCACCGCCTCGTCCCCGACGGGGTTGGCGGCGTGCACGACGACGTCGATGTCCGGCGTCACCGCCGCGCGGAGCGTCCCGGGTTCGTGGATGTCGCCGTGGCGCACCTCTCCGGGTACCGCGGTCTCGCGGGCCTTCGGACGGACGAGCGCGACGACCTCGTGGCCGCGTTCGGTGAGGCGCTCCGCCAGCACCGAGCCGATGTACCCCGTCGCGCCGAGCACCAGCACCTTCATTTTTCCACCTCGAACACTTTGATGTTTTACTGTTCGACGTAGACGGTAACGTATGCCCGGCCAAAACTTCAACGTCGAAGTGTCGGTTACGATGGCGGGTGGAGGAGGAGCGGCGGAGAACCCAGGCCGCACGCGCTATGAACGACACCCTCGCGAACGACACCGCCGGCGGGGACGCCGCCGGCTCGGACATCACCGGTACGAACCCCACCGGCACGGGCACCACGCGCACGGGCACCGCCGGCGACGACGCCGTCGACCAGATACTCGGCCAGTGGGCCCGGGCGCGTCCGGACGTGGACTGCTCGGCGATGGGGGTGGCGGGGCGGATCTCCCGTGCGTCCCGGCTGCTGGAAAAGGGCATCAAGGAGTATTTCTCCGGACACGACCTGGAACCGTGGGAGTTCGACGTGCTCGCGACTCTCTTCCGGTCCAATCCCGATCATCGGCTCTGCATGAGCGAACTCGCCACGGCCGCGATGGTCAGCTCGGCTGCGCTCACCAACCGGGTGGACCGCCTCGTCGCCAAGAGGCTGGTGCACCGGGAGGTCTCGCCCTCCAACCGCCGCATGGTCCTGATCACCCTCACCGACGAGGGGCGGACGGTGGTCGACGCGCTGCTGGAGGGTCATGTGGCCAACGAGGAGCGGCTGCTGTCCGGCCTCACCGACGACGACCGGGCACAGCTGTCCGGACTGCTCTGCAAGCTGCTCACCTCCCTCGGCGACGTCCGCTCCCGCTGACCGAGGGACACGGCCCGCGTGACGCCCTCGCGCGGCCTTCCCGCTCCCGTCGCGCTCCCCGGCCCACAGCCGGAGCACTACGGACGAATCCGATAGCGTCGCGGGCGTGGACCTGGACGCCTTCCGCACGCTGCTCACGCCCGCCGGGCACGGGGCCCTGGACGAGGCCGTGAAGATACTCGCCGACGGCGCTGATCCGGTGGCCGCCGCGAGCGCGCTGCGCCGGAGCCACCCGGCGGACCTGGCGGCGGCGGCGCTCACCCAGGCGTCGCTGCGGCGGCGGGCCGAGGCCAAGTTCGGCCCCGACGCCGCCGTCATGTACTTCACCCCGCACGGACTGGAGCAGGCCACGCGCCCCGAGGTCGCCGCACACCGCGCCGCCAGAATCCAGGCCGCCAGAATCCAGGCCGCCAGAATCCGCGCCGCCGGAGAGGCCGCCGCGAAGGCCGCCGGGGAGGCCGCCGGGGAGTCGGAGGGCGGCCCGGCCGTGCTGGACGTCTGTTGCGGAATCGGCGGCGATCTCCTCGCCCTCGCGAGGGCGGGCTGCTCCGTGAACGCCGTGGATCTCGACCCGCTGACCGTGGAGATCGCCCGCGCCAACGTGGCGGCGCTCGGCCTGTCGTCCACGGTCGAGGTCCGCACGGGCGACGCCGCGCTGGCCGACCCGGGCGGGTACGACCTGCTGTTCGCCGACCCCGCCAGGAGAGGCGCGAGCGGACGGACCTTCGATCCGAAGGCCTACTCCCCCACCTGGCCGGTCGTGCTCGACCTGGTGGCCCGCGCCCCGGCGGCCTGCCTGAAGGTGGCCCCCGGCATCCCGTACGAGTTCATCCCGGAGGGCGCCGAGGCCGAGTGGGTGTCGTACCGCGGCGAGGTGAAGGAGGCGGCGATCTGGACCGGGATGGGATCGGGCGGCCGGCGCGCCACTCTGCTGCCGTCCGGGGCCACGCTCACGGAGTCCGGCGCGGAGGCGGAGACCGGGCCGGTGAGCCGTTACCTCTACGAACCCGACGGCGCCGCGGTGCGGGCCCATCTGGTCGCCGAGGTCGCCGCTCTCGTGTCGGGCCGCCTCGTCGACCCGCGGATCGCCTACATCACGAGCGACCGTCTCGTACGCACGGAATGGGCGTCCCGTTACGAGGTGACCGACGTCATGCCGTTCTCGCTCAAGCGGCTGAGAGCGGCACTACGCGAGCGGCGCGTCGGCACGGTGACCATCAAGAAGCGCGGGTCCGCCGTCGACGTCGAACGACTGCGCAAGGATCTGCGACTATCCGGAGACAATTCCACGGTGATCGTGCTCACTCGCATCGCGGAACGGCCGTTCGTCCTGCTTTGCCAGCCCGTGACCAGCACTGACGGGTGAAACCGGAGCAATTCAGCGGCAATTACCGCCTTTCTCATTCCACGCCTGATGGCCGCGGGCCAGGGCCTAAAGTTGGCCGTCGGGCATGCCGCCTGTTCGTTCATCTGCGCGAGACCGGGCCGAACCGACGTTTCGGCGAGTGAAGGAGCATTCTCGGTGGAGCATTCCAGCCACAACCTCCTCCAGGCGGGCAGCCAGACCGCGATCTCCGATCGGATGCGCGAACTGCTCGCCCGGGCGGCGCAGGACCACGTCTACGAGCAGCGAACGCAGGGCGCCGTGCTTGACGAGATCCGCCAGCGGCTGGAGGGCATGGAGTGGCTGCTGCGCGAGGTGCGCGAGCGCGAGCTGGGCGGCCTCGGCGCGGCACTCGAAGCGATCACTCAGCGGCTCGACGACATGGCGGTCAGGCCGCCCGCCTGGGCCGAGGGGCTGGCCCAGCATGTGGAACTACTGCGCGACCATGTCGACGAGGCCGGCGGCCGGACCCAGGGCCTCGCCGACCGCATGGCGGACTTCACCCACCGGCTCGGCAAGGTCCAGGGAAGCATGGAGGCCGCCGCCGGGCGTTTCACCCGGATCGACAAGACCCTCACCGCACTCACCGAGCGCACCGAGCGGCTGGAGGCCGTCGTCGTCGAACGGCTGGACGCCGTCGGAGGCCGGATCGAAGCGGTGGAGAGCGGCGTAACGACGGTCGGCGAGCGCGTCGGGAGCCTGCCCGCCGATCTCGGCATCGGGGAACTGCGCGGCACCGTCGCCGGTCTCGGTCACGCCGTCGAGGGCATGGACGCCACGGTGACCGCGCTCGGCGCCACCGTGGACGGCATGAACACGACGGTGGCCGGGTTGAGCGCCGGCGTCGGGGACGTCGCCGCCGGCGTGGACGAGATGAGCACCACGATCGCGGGCATGAACGCCGACCTCACCCTGGCGGCGGGGGCCGTCGTGCCCCTCGCCGAGGCGGTGCGCAGCAGGCCCGACCGGGAGCAGATCGCCGAGACCGTCTCGGACGCGGTCACCCGCGCCATGGAACCGGCCCGGGGCGACGTCGCCCGGCGGCTCGCCGCGCTGGAGGAGACCATGCTGGCGCTCGCCGAGGTCCTCCTGCGCCCCGCCCGCGGCCACACGGACTGACCGCCGCGCCCGGACTCGTACGAGGCCGGGCGTGCGATCAGACGTTGACGACGCTGATCGGGAGCGACGAGTCGGCCGGGATCTCCAGCGTGGAGGGCCTGACGCCGGCCGCCACCAGATTCGCGCCGAGCGCCGCGACCATCGCGCCGTTGTCGGTGCACAGACCGGGCCGCGGCACCCGCAGGCGCACTCCGGCCGCGTCGCAGCGCTCCTGGGCCAGGGCCCGCAGCCGGGAGTTGGCGGCCACGCCGCCCCCGATCAGCAGGTCCTTCACGTCGTAGCGGGCGCACGCCTGCAGGGCCTTGCGGGTGAGCACGTCCACGACCGCCTCCTGGAACGACGCGGCGACGTCGGCCACCGGCACCGCCTCGCCCGCCGCCTCGCGGGCCTCAACCCAGCGCGCCACGGCCGTCTTCAGACCGGAGAAGGAGAAGTCGAGAGTCCCGTCGTCGTACTTGCCGCGGGGGAACGCCACCGCCGTGCCCGACCCCTCACGGGCGGCCCGGTCGATGTACGGGCCGCCCGGGAACGGGAGGCCGAGCACCCGAGCCACCTTGTCGAACGCCTCCCCCGCCGCGTCGTCCACCGTGGACCCGAGCGAGATCACGTCCTGCGCCACGTCGGGCACCAGGAGCAGCGAGGAGTGCCCGCCCGACACCAGCAGCGCGATGGACGGCTTGGGCAGCGGGCCGTGCTCCAACTGGTCCACGGCGACGTGCGCGGCGAGGTGGTTGACCCCGTAAAGCGGGACGCCGAGCCCCAGCGCGTACGCCTTGGCGGCCGCCACACCGACGAGCAGCGCCCCCGCGAGACCCGGGCCTGCCGTGACGGCGACCGCGTCGATGTCGGAGAAGCGCAGCCCGGCGGCGGCCAGCGCGCCTTCGACCGTGGGCGTCATCGCCTCCAGATGGGCCCGCGAGGCCACCTCCGGCACCACGCCGCCGAAACGGGCGTGCTCGTCCATGCTGGAGGCGATGGTGTTGGCCAGCAACGTGTGGCCGCGGACGATGCCCACGCCCGTCTCGTCGCAGGACGTCTCGATCCCCAGCACGATCGGCTCGCTCATGCCCCGCCCCCCACTTCTTCGTGTCCTGGCCCGAGGTCCTTCACCATGGTGATGGCGTCGGTTCCGTCGTCGTAGTAGCGCCGCCGCAGCCCCAGCCGGCGGAAGCCGAACCGCTCGTACATCGCCTGCGCGGGCGGATTGTCGGCGCGCACCTCCAGGAACACCGAGACCGCGCCGCGTCGTACGGCCTCGGTGAGCAGCGCGTTCATCAAGGCTGTCCCGACGCCGGCGCGCCGGTGACCGGCGAGGACGGCGATCGTCTGGACGTCGGCCTGGTCACCCGCCGCCGCCAGGCCCGCGTATCCCACGACGTGGTCGCCCAGCTCGGCGACCACGTAGTGCCGGGTGCGCGGCTGGTCGGCCAGCTCGCCGCGCATCATGGCCTCGCTCCACGCGTCCGTGGGAAACGTCGTCCGCTCGATCTCCATCACGGCGGGCAGATCCTCGTGGGTCATCTGGCGCAGCACGACCTCAACCTGCCTCACGACGTGCCCCCGCGGCCGATCACGCCGTCACCCTCTTCGGCGCCCCGGGCACCTGTGCGTCCGGACGCCGCAGGTAGATGGGTCGCGGCGGGCCGAGCACGGCCAGCTCCCGCGCCTTCTCGACCGAATCCACGCGTCCCTCGGGCATGCGGGCGATCTCGGCCGCCTCCTCCTGGCTCAGCGTCGCGAGATGCTCGGCCGCCAGGGCCGCGAGCGCTCCGGCAGAAGGGTGCTCGGGACCGCGCACCCGATCGGCGCCGATGACATCGGCGTACATGGCGCCGCCCGCGCCGATCACGGGCAGGTCGCCGGGCAGGTCGTGCGGCCGGTCCACGCGCGGCCCGTCGAGCCGCGTGCGCGGGTCGCCGTACCTGGCCCAGAAGACCTCCTTGCGGCGCGCGTCGGTCGCGACGAGGAACGGCCCGCTCTCCCGCGCGGCGTACGCGAGGGCGTCGAGCGTGCACACCCCGAACGCCGGGAGGCCGGCGGTCAGGGCCAGCGCCGTCGCGGTCATCAGGCCGACGCGCAGGCCGGTGTACGGCCCGGGCCCGGTCCCCGCGACGACGGCGGTGACGTCCTTGAGCGTCACACCGGCCTCGCGCAGGACATGCTCGACGGCGGGCGCGAGGAGCTCCCCGTGCCGCCGCGCGTCGATCGTCGTCGACTCCGCCACCACACGCTCGCCGTCGTACAGCGCGGCGGTGACGGCGGGAGTGGCGGTGTCGAAGGCCAAGACAAGCACGAAGGTCAAGCGTAGTCGCTGTGCGGAGGCGGACGACCACACCCGCGTCCGGTGGTGACCGTCCGGCGGGCACGGGCGGCGGCCGTCCGGCACGGTGGTCGTCCGGCACGGTGGTCACCCGCGGGCCGGCGCGGAGCCGGACCCGGCGGGCGGCATCCCTGTCAGGCGTCGCGGATCAGGGAGGCGTAGACGATGACGTTGTCGCGGTACTCGTGCCGCGACCAGTCGAAGTCGCCGCCGCAGGTGATCAGACGCAGCCCGTCCTCGGTGTAGACGCGCTCGGCCGGGAAGTCGTCCTTCGGCACGTGCTCCACCGAGTCGACCCGGTAGGAGGCGGTCCTGCCGTCGCTGCGCACCACCTTCACGACCGCTCCCTCGCGCAGGTCCCGCAGCCGGAAGAAGACGGCGGGAGCGGTCTTGGTGTCCACGTGGCCGATGATCACGGAGGCGCCGGGGTCGCCGGGCACGGCGCTTCCGGTGTACCAGCCAGCGGTGGACGGCTTGTCGAACGGCGGCAGCTCGACGTCGCCCTCGTCGGACAGGCCGAGCTTCATCAAAGGGGCCTTCAGATGCAGCGCCGGGATGTCGATCCGTTTGGGGACGACGGAGGATCTCGCGGCGGGCTGGTCCGTGTCGTCCTTGCCGCCGGTGACCGCGGCGAACACGAGCCCGGTGACCACCCCGGCGATGATCACCCCCCGGGTGGACAGCGCCAAGGTCAGGCTCCGGAGCGCCTGCGGGCCACGCCGACGCCGACGCCGAGCGCGGCCAGCAGCACGACGACGGTGACGCCGGTCGGCAGGCCGGACTCGTCGGAGGGACCCCCGGCCGCCGTTCCGCCGCCGCCCGCGTGCGGCGCCCGGGTGGGGATCCTCGTGTGGTGCTCGGTGCGGTCAGGCTCCGGCGCGACGATCCTGAACGACGCGCTGCCGACGTCGTTGGTGGCCTCGCAGCGCACCTGCACGCGGTAGCCGCCCGGCTTGGCCCCGGCCCTGATGGCCGCGCCGCCACGCACCATCGGCGTGGTCGCGCCCGGGGAGGCGGACGGCGACGCCGGGGCCACCAGGGTGACGAGCCCTGTGAAGGCGTCGGAGCGGGCGGTCGCGCGGTATTCGGTGCCGCCCCGGGGCAGCGGGCACCTGGCGGTGATGTGGATGGTCTTGACCGACCCGCCGACGATCCGCTTGGGATCGACCTCCACCCGGACGACCTGCCGCGACAACGAGACGACAGGCGTCGGCAGGGCCGGCGTCAGCGTGATCGTGGGGTCGGCGGAGACCGTCTCGGCCGACGCGGTGCAACCCAGCGCGCCGAACAATAAGGCTCCCCCGACGGCGACCTGCGTGATCCTGCTCAACGGCACACCTCTTCCACGCCGGTCCCTTACCCAGAAAATCCTTACCGACTCATGGCCGAGGATCTTCCTTGTCCCGATGATCCACAGGATCGCGGACAGGCGTCAAGGACTATGCGGCGGACCGGTCTGGAACGCGCACGAACGGCGTCCGGCTTGTCCTCGCAGGTCCTCATCCACACGTCAGAGCCCGGATTGCGGTCTTTCATCCGCGCTCGCGGGGGATGTTCAGACGAGGGACAGTTCCCGCCAGCGCGGGCCCACGCCCGTGACCCGTACGCGGCGCTCCTCGCCCTCGGCGCCCCGCTCGAGGTGGATCTCCAAGCGGTCCTCCGACAGGCCGTCGACCAGACCCTCACCCCACTCGACCACGGTGACCGACTCCTCCAGCGAGGCGTCGAGGTCGAGGTCGTCCACCTCCAGCGTGCCCCCCAGCCGGTAGGCGTCCACGTGCACGAGCGCGGGCCCGCCGGACAGGGACGGATGGACCCGGGCGATCACGAACGTCGGGGACGTGATGGGCCCGCGCACCTTCAGGCCCTCGGCGATGCCCTGCACCAAGGTCGTCTTCCCCGCACCCAGCGGCCCGCTCAGCACGACCAGGTCTCCGGGGCCGAGCAGCGCGGCCAGCCTCGCGCCCAGCGCGCGCGTCTCCTCGGCGGTCGCGGCCCCGAACTCGGCCGTGGTCACGTGTTCCCCCTCTCGGCCCGCTTCAGCAGCTCACGCAGCGCCTCGTTCACGACGTCGGGCCGTTCGAGCTGCACGAGATGCGACGTCTCGGGCACGGTGGTGAGCTGCGCCGTCGGCGCCGCCGCCGCCATCGCCCTGCTGTGGTCGAGCGGCGTCAGCCAGTCGCGCTCCCCCACGATTATCGCGGTGGGCACCTTGTTGAGCACGTCGAGCGCGGTGAGCTTGTCGTGCGACATCAACGCCGGGTAGAAGTCGGCGATCACCTCGGAGGGGGTCGCCCTGATCATCGACTCGACGAAGTCCACGACGGTCGGGCTGACGTTCCTGGAATCGCCGAAGCCGAGGTGGCGCAGCGCCAGGAACGACAGGTCGGTGCCGGCCTCGCGGCCCCGGTCGACCAGCGCGCCGCTCCTGCGCATGATCGAGACGGCGGACGGCACCGCGAGGTTGACGAGCTTGGAGACCAGGGCGGGCAGGCCGAGGGTGAGCTCGGCGAGCTTGCCCGCCGAGGTCGCGACCAGAGACACGCCGCGGATCTTGTCACCGAACAGTTCCGGCCGCCGCTCCGCCAGCGCCATGATCGTCATTCCGCCCATGGAGTGGCCCACCACCACGCACGGCCCGGGGACGAGCTCGTCGAGCACCAGCGCGAGGTCCTCCCCGAGGCGCTCGATGGTGCAGTCGCTGGCCAGGGCGCGGGCCGACAGGCCGTGGCAGCGCTGGTCCCACAGCACGAGGCGGTAGGAGTCACGCAGGTCGCGCCGCTGGTAGTGCCAGGAGTCCGAGGACAGGCAGTAGCCGTGACACAGCACCACGGTCAACGGCGCGTCCTCCACCCCGTCGATCTCGGCGTGGATCTTCACGCCGTCCGAGGTCGTGAGCGTCACCGAACGTCCGTGCAACTCGCCGAAGGGCTCACTCGCCTCCAGGTCCGGCCGCAGACGGATGCGGCCGACGGCGTACCTCTTCGCGAGCGTGGCCGCCGCCACTCCCGCCGACGCCGCACCGAAGACCGCTCCGGCGATCCCGACCTTGCGACGTGTGCTCATGCCTGCCCTCCTCGCAGCCGCGGCTCAGCGTCCGTCCGTATGGACACGAGGCACGCGGGATCCGATCCTCGTCACGATCTCATGAGTAATCGTGCCCAGGGAATCCGCCCACTCCTGACAAGTCGGCTCGCCATCGTCCCCGGGTCCGAAAAGGATCACCTCGTCCCCCGCTTCCGCCGGATCGTCACCGAGATCGATCACGAACTGGTCCATGCACACCCGGCCGGCGATCCGCCGCCGCCGGCCCGCCGCAAGCACCTCCGCCCGGTTGGTCCCGTTTCGCAGGATGCCGTCCGCATACCCGAGGGGGACCAGGCCAAGCGTGGTCTCACGATCGGTGACGTAGAGGTGACCGTACGACACGCCCGAGCCCGGGGCGACCCGTTTGGCCTGCGCGAGCCTGGCCGTCAGCGTCATGGCGGGGCGCAGCCCGAAGCCGCCCAGCTCGGGGATCGGGCTCAGGCCGTAGACCGCGATGCCCGTGCGGACCATGTCGTACCTCGCCCGCGGCAGCGTGACGGTCGCGGCCGAGTTGGCGATGTGACGGATCGCGTCGCTCGGCACACCCGCCTTGTCGGCGAAGGCGAGCGCCTCGTCGAACGCCGCGAGCTGGCTGTCGATGGAGGGGTGGCCCGGGATGTCGGCACAGGCGAAGTGCGACCACATGCCCGCGATCTCGACGGCCCCGCTCGCCCGCGCGGCGAGAGCGTGCTCGACCAGCGACGGCCAGTCCGCCATGGTCGCGCCGCCGCGGGAGTTGCCCGTGTCGGCCTTCAGGTGCACGCGGGCGGTGCGCCCGGTGCGGCGGGCGGCCTCGACGATGTCGTCGACGACCCAGGTCGCGCCGGCCGACAGTTCGACGTCGGCCAGCAGCGCGTCGTCCAGCGGCTCGCCCGGGGTGATGAGCCACGACATGACCGGCGCGGTGACCCCGGCCTCGCGCAGCGCCAGCGCCTCGCGGACGAAGGCCGTGCCGAGCCGGCTCGCGCCCGCCTCCAGGCACGCCCGCGCGACGGACGCCGCTCCGTGACCGTACGCGTCGGCCTTGACGACGGCCATCATCTCGGCGCCGGCGGCCGACTCGGCGAGCAGCCGTACGTTGTGCCGGATGGCGGACAGGTCCACGCGTGCCTCGGCCGGGGTGGCGGAGCGCACCGTTGAGAAGCTCATTTTTCCAGTGTGTCAGGTGGACCCGGGTGGCCGCGCCCATCCCGACGTCGCACGTCAGAGCGTACGCAGGGCCTCGGGGAGCGCCTCGGCCACGTCGAGTGCGGCGATCGGCGCCTGTCCCGGTCCCGCCGCGACGCCGCCTCCCGCGGCGACCCGCGCCGCCATCCCATGGACGTACGCCGCGCACGAGGCCGCGTCGTAGCCCGTCAGCCCGGCGGCGAGCAGGGCGCCCACGATGCCCGACAGCACGTCGCCGGTGCCGCCCGTGGCCAGCCAGGGCGTGCCCGTCGTGTTGACCCGCACCGGCCTGTGCTCCTCGGCGACGAGCGTGGTCGAGCCCTTGAGCAGCACCGTCGCCCCGAGCTCGGCGGCGGCGCGCCGTACGTGTTCGAGCCGCCCGGCCTCGACGCGCTCGCGCGGCACGCCGAGCAGCCGCGACAGCTCCCCCGCGTGCGGCGTGAGCACGGTGGGCGCGGCCCTGCGCAGCAGCGTGCGATCCTTGGCGACCAGCGTGAGCCCGTCGGCGTCCACCAGCACGGGCACGCCGGTGGACAGCACGGCGCGGGCCACCGCGTGCGCCTCCGGGCCGGTCCCGAGCCCGGGGCCGAGCACCCACGCCTGCACCCGCCCGACCTCGTCGAGCGAGCTCTTCAGCACCAGCGCCGGGTCGAGCACGGTCGTGACGGCCTCCGGCCAGCGGGCCCTGACCAGCCGCACCGGCTCTGCCGTGCTCGCGAAGCGGACCATTCCCGCGCCGGCGCGCACCGCGCCGCCCACCGAGAGCACGGCGGCTCCGGTGTATCTGTCGCTTCCGGCGGCGATCCCGACGACGCCACGCCGGTACTTGTCGCTCTCCGCACCCGGGCGGGGCAGCAGGTCGGCCACGTCGTCGGCGGTCAGCGCGGTCACCTCGGGGTCCGGCAGGAATGAACCCAGGCCGATGTCCACCAGCTCGACCGCACCCGCGTGGGCGGCGCCGGGATCGACCAGCAGACCGGCCTTGAACGCCCCGAACGTGACCGTCAGGTGCGCGCGGACCGCCGGTCCCTCGACCCGCCCGCTGCTCGCGTCCACCCCGCTCGGCACGTCGACCGCGACGATCAGGCCGCCGGTCTCGGCGGTCAGCTTCGCGAGGGTCCCGTACGGCTCCCGCAGCGCGCCGCCGCCGCCGATGCCGACCAGGCCGTCCACGACGAGGTCGGCGCCGGCCAGCAGGTCGCGGGCCCTCGCGATGTCGTACGGGTGTGCCCGGCCGCCCGCCGCCCGCAGTGCGGCCAGCCCGCCCTCGTGGGTACGCGATCCGGCGAGGACGGCCTCCACCCGCGCTCCCCTGCGGGCCAGGCGGGCACCGGCGTACAGGGCGTCCCCACCGTTGTCGCCGCTGCCGATGAGCAACGCCACGCGGGAGCCGTACACCCGGCCGCGGGAGCCGGCGAGCAGGTGCGCGCACACCACGGCGAGCCCGGCGGCGGCCCTGTCCATCAGCGCGCCCTCGGGGAGCCGCGCCATCAGCGCGAGCTCGGCGGCGCGGATCTGGTCGGAGGTGTAGGCGGTCCGCATGCGTCCGACGGTAGCCTGCCGCGACGGCGAAGGCGATCACCGTGCGCCCGCGACGGCGGGCGCGGACGACGGGCTCCCGCGTTCAGGACTCGGCGACCACGTAGGCGACCGCCATGCCGCCGTCGTGGGACAGGGAGACGTGCCATCTGCGCACGCCGAGGTCGCGGGCCACCTCCGCCGCACGGCCCGTGATCCTCAGCTCGGGGCGGCCGCGCTCGCCGCGCACCACCTCCGCGTCGAGGTGGCGCAGGCCCGGCGGGGCCCCGAGTGCCTTGGCCACGGCCTCCTTGGCGGCGAACCGCACGGACAGCGACTCCAGCGACAGCGCGCCCTCGGCATCGGTGAACAGGCGTCCGCGCAGGGCGGGCGTGCGCTCCAGAGCCGCGCCCAGGCGCGCCACCTCGACCACGTCCACCCCGATGCCCACGATCACACCGCCAGCGTACGGGGGAGCGGTGGGCGACCGGTGACGCGGGACACACGTTCTTCCCCGTTCCGCGCCGAAGTAATCCATCGATTTTTGTCCACAGGCTGTGCACGGCCCCGGGTGAGGGCACGGACACGCCATGGCTACGCTTGCCGTCGTGGCAGATGGGGACGCGTATGTCGAGCTGAGCCGCGAGCAGTGGCGTGACCTGCGCAAGAACACACCGCTCACGCTCACCGAGGCGGAGCTCGAGGAGCTTCGCGGCGTCCACGACCCGATCGACCTGTCCGAGGTGACCGACATCTACCTGCCGCTCACCCGGCTACTGAACCTGCACTTCACCGGTTCGCGGCAGCGCGGCGCGGCCGTCGGCGCGTTCCTCGGCGAGCAGGACGCGCCTCCGCCGTACGTCCTGGGCATCGCGGGCAGCGTCGCGGTCGGCAAGTCGACCACGGCGCGGCTGCTGCACACGCTGCTCGCGCGCTGGCCCGAGCACCCCCGGGTCGACCTGATCACCACCGACAGCTTCCTTCACCCCAACAAGGTCCTGGAAGAGCGCGGGATCATGCATCGCAAGGGCTTTCCCGAGAGCTACGACCGGCGGGCGCTGGTGAGCTTCGTGGCCGACGTGAAGGCGGGCCGGCCCTCGGTGGAGGCGCCCGTCTACAGCCACCTGGAGTACGACATCGTGCCGGGCGCGACGCATACGGTGGACCGGCCGGACATCCTCATCGTCGAAGGGCTCAACGTCCTGCAGCCCGCGCCTCCGGACGCCCTGGCGGTCTACGACTACTTCGACTACTCCATCTACGTGGACGCCCGGATGGAGGACATCCGCACCTGGTATGTGGAGCGCTTCCACAAGCTGCGCCGTACGGCCTTCTCCGACCCGAAGTCCTACTTCCGGCACATCGCGGAGCTCTCGTACGAGGAGGCGACCGCGTTCGCGGAGGCCGTCTGGCGGGACGTCAACGAGCGCAACCTGGTGGAGAACATCGCCCCCACCCGCCGCCGGGCCGGCCTGATCCTGCACAAGGGCTCCGACCACTCCGTCAGAGCGGTACGCCTGCGCAGAACCTGAGTCGTGGCCGGCGAATCAAGCCCTGCCGCGCGGCCCAGCCGATGCATCCACCTGGATGCACGCTCGCGACGGGCGGCGTTTGTCGGACACTCCTAGGATGCAGCCGTGCTGCATCTGCGGGTCATCGCCCCGTTCCAGCGGACCGACCAGGTCATCGAGGTGCTCGACCGTACGCCGGGAGTCACGAACGTCGTCCTTCTGACCAGGGCGGCCCGGCGGCCGGAGGGTGACGTGGTGCTCGCCGACGTCGCGAGGGAGGCCGCCAACACGGTCATCGGCGAGCTCAAGGCACTCGGCCTGGAGCGCGACGGCTCGATCACGGCCGAGGACATCGAGCTGTCCATCTCCCGGGGCGCCGCAGAGGCGGAGGAGCGGGCGCCCGGCGAGGGCGACGACGCCGTGGTGTGGGACCAGTTCGAGCAGCGTGTGGCCCTCGACAGCCGCATCACGTGGGCGTTCCTGGCCTTCCTCGCCATCGCCACGCAGATCGCCGCCATCGGCGTGCTCATCCCGTCGCAGATCCTGATCGTCGGCGCGATGGTCCTCGGGCCGGAGTTCGGCGCGGTGGCGGCCGTCTCCTTCGGCCTGCTGCGCCGCCGGTGGCGGCTCGTCGGGACGGCCTCCCGCACCCTGTCGGTGGGCTTCGCGTCCGCGATCGCCGTCACCCTCGCCTGCGCCCTCCTCGTCCGCGGCCTCGGCTGGATCTCCCCGGACACCCTGCGGCACCACGACGAGGTGCGCTTCATCGTCACACCGGACCGGTGGTCGTTCATCGTGGCGCTGCTCGCCGGCGCCGCCGGGGTCCTGTCGATCACGGCGGGCAAGTCCTCCGCGCTGGTGGGCGTGTTCATCTCCGTCACCACCGTCCCCGCGGCCGGCTACATGGCCGTGGCCCTGGCGCTGTGGCGCTGGGACGAGGTCGGCGGCTCGGCGCTGCAACTCCTCGTCAACATCGCAGGAATGGTCGTCGCCGGCACACTGACCCTGTTCCTGCAGCGCTTCCTGTGGGCCCGGCACGGCGGGGGTAGGACCCGGGCCTGACAGGCATACCTGAGACGTAGACGGGTTCCTCCATCAGACGGAGGACCGGGGATCGCGCGCCGAGTAGGGTCGGATCATGAATGCGAGCGCGACCCCATGCTTCGCGACCGAGGGGCTGACCAAGCGCTTTCCCCGCGTCACGGCGCTCGACGACCTCACGGTCGCGGCCGGAACCGGTGTGACCGGCCTGGTGGGCGCCAACGGCGCGGGCAAGTCGACGCTGATCAAGATCCTGCTCGGCCTGCTCTCCCCGACCTCGGGGCGTGCCTCGGTGCTCGGCCTCGACACCGCCACGCAGGGCCTGGAGATCCGGCGGGCCGTCGGCTACATGCCCGAACACGACTGCCTGCCCCCGGACATGTCCGCGACCGAGTTCGTGGTGCACATGGCCCAGATGTCCGGGCTGCCGCGTACGGCCGCCCGTGAGCGCGCCGCCGACACCCTGCGCCACGTCGGGCTGGACGAGGAGCGCTACCGCCCGATGGGCGGCTACTCCACGGGCATGCGGCAGCGGGTCAAGCTCGCCCAGGCCCTCGTCCACGACCCGAAGCTGATCTTCCTCGACGAACCCACCAACGGGCTCGACCCGCAGGGCCGCGACGACATGCTCGCGCTGATCCGGCGCATCGGCACCGAGTTCGGCATCGACGTGCTGGTCACCTCCCACCTGCTCGGCGAGCTCGAGCGGGTGTGCGACCACGTCATCGTCATCGACGGCGGGCGACTGCTGCGTTCCTCGGCGATCCGGGAGTTCACCCGGGCCGAGCAGACCATCGCGGTGGAGGTCGAGGAGGGGCAGCAGCGGCTGGCCGAACGGCTCACCGCCGGCGGCGAGACGGTCGCGTCGCAAGGCAGGCTGCTGACGGTCCAGGTGGCCGCGGACGACCCCGGCCGCACCTACGACGCCGTACGCGACGCCGTCTGCGACCTCGGCCTCAGCCTCCTGCGGCTGGAGCAGCGCCGGGGCCGCATCGAAGACGTCTTCAAGGAGCCGGTGGCATGACAGAGCCGACCGCGGTCATCCACGACATCGGATACCGCCACTACGACGGCGTACGGCTGGGACGCGGCCGGGCGGCGCTCGCCCTCGGCGTGCAGAGCCTGCGCGGCGTGTTCGGGCTCGGCCGCACGGTCCGCGCCAAGATCATGCCGCTGCTGCTGGCCGCGATCATGCTGATGCCGACGGTCGTGTCGATCGGCGTGATGGCACTGGCCAAGCAATACGTCATGCCCTATCCCGGATACGCCGTCTTCATGCAGGCGGTGATCGCGGTCTTCCTGGCCGCGCAGTCGCCGTACCTGGTCGCGCCGGACCTGCGCTTCCGGGTGCTGCCGCTGTACCTGTCCCGCCCGCTGACCGTCACCGACTACGTCCTGGCGAAGCTGACCGCGCTGGCGGTCGCGCTGTTCGGCCTGCTGGCCGTGCCGCTCACGATCCAGTTCGTCGGCGAACTGCTGGTGGACCTGCCCGGACCGGCGCACACCGCCGACTACCTCGGCGCGCTGGGCGGCGCGGTGCTTTACGCGGTGCTGCTGTCGACCGTGAGCATCGCCCTGGCGTCGTTCACCCCGCGCCGCGGACTCGGCGTCGCGGTGGTGATCGCGTTCTTCATGTTCACCGCGGCCGTCTCCACCACCTTCTTCGCCGTGCTGTCGGTGTCCGGCCGCGACTCCGTCGCGCCGTGGGCGCTGCTCCTCAACCCGTTCTTCCTCGTCGACAGCGTCCAGTCGGCACTGTTCGGCACCGCTCCGACCACCGGCGAGGGCTACCCGTCGGGCGTCGCGTCGTGCGTGATCCTGCTGGCCGTGATCGCCGTGGCCGTGACCGGCGTACTCCTGCGCTACCGGAAGGCGGCGTCGTGACCACCACAAGCTCCCCCGTGACCACCCGCCAGGGCGTGCTCGAACTCGGCCAGGTGTCCCGCTGGTACGGCAACGTCGTCGCGGTCAACGACGTCACGATGACGATCGGGCCCGGCGTCACCGGCCTGCTCGGGCCCAACGGCGCGGGCAAGTCGACGCTGCTGCACATGATGGCCGGGTTCCTCGCGCCGTCCAGCGGCGCCGTGACCCTCGACGGCCGGCAGATCTGGCACAACCACGAGATCTACCGGCAGATCGGCCTGGTCCCCGAGAAGGAGGCCGTGTACGGCTTCCTCACCGGATGGCAGTTCGTGCTGTCGTCCGCCCGGCTGCACGGCCTGCCCTCGCCCGCCGACGCGGCCCGCAGGGCCCTCGACCTGGTGGAGATGACGGACGCCTCCGGCCGCCGCATCGAGACGTACTCGAAGGGCATGCGGCAGCGCGTGAAGGTCGCCGCCGCCCTCGTCCACGACCCCCAGGTGCTGCTCCTGGACGAGCCGTTCAACGGCATGGACCCCCGGCAGCGGCTCCACCTCATGGACCTCGTCCGCCGCATGGGCGAGGAGGGCCGGACCATCCTGTTCAGCTCGCACATCCTCGAAGAGGTCGAGCGGGTGGCCCACCACATC
Source organism: Microbispora sp. NPDC088329 (assembly GCF_040685655.1). NCBI lineage: Bacteria > Bacillati > Actinomycetota > Actinomycetes > Streptosporangiales > Streptosporangiaceae > Microbispora > Microbispora sp. NPDC088329. The sequence goes on along the minus strand of NZ_JBFBIP010000005.1, from coordinate 42,044 downwards.
GAGGTCCTGGTCGCCGGGCGGCACGCGGCGTCCGGCGACTACCGCGAGATCCGGCGGCGCATGGCCGACCGGCCGCACCTGTTCCGGGTCAGGTCGAGCGACGACCGGCGCCTGGCCGCCGCCCTCATCTCCGACCCCGCCTCCAGTGCGGTCACGCTGACCGAGCAGGGCGTCGAGGTGCAGGTGACCGACTACGCGCGCTTCACCACACTCCTGCCCCGTATGGCGCGCGACCTCGGCGTGCGCCTGTGGCAGGTCTCCCCCACCGACGAGGACCTGGAAAGCGTCTTCTCCTACCTGATCTCCGGAGGCGCGCGATGAACACGGTGGTGGCGGACATCACCTACCGGGCCATGCTCGGGCGCAAGCGGATCTGGCTGCTGATTCTGCTGCCGGTGGCGCTGGTCGCGCTCGCCGCGGTGCTGCGACTGATCAACGGACACGACGAGCAGACCGCCGTGACCCTGATGAAGAGCTTCGCGATCGGCACGATGCTGCCGCTGCTCGGGCTGATCGCCGGGACGGGCGTCATCGCTCCGGAGATCGAGGACGGCACGATCCTTCACCTGCTGTCCAAGCCGATCTCCCGGCCGGTGATCGCGGTGACGAAGTTCGTGGTCGCGGCCTCCCTCGTCGCGGTGTTCGCGGCCGTCTCGACCTTCGCCGCCGCCTATCTCCTGACCGGCGCGGAGTCGGGCGTCGCGACCGGCTTCACCCTCGGGGCGCTGTTCGGCGGCGTCGCGTACGCCGCGGTCTTCCTGCTGCTGGGCGTGCTCACCCGCCACGCGGTCGCGGTCGGCGTCATCTACGCCCTTCTGTGGGAGGGCGTGATCGGCGGCTACGTGCCCGGCGCACGGAAGTTCTCCATCCAGCAGTGGGCCCAGTCGCTCGCCGACCAGGTCTCCTCCTCGCCCTTCTTCTCCAGCGAGGTGACGCTCGGCTTCGCCGTGCCGGCGGTGGTCATCGTGACGATCGGCGCCGTCGTCTGGACCGGCCAGCGGCTGCGCTCCCTGTCCCTCACCGGCGACGACTAGTTGTGGCGTTCGCGCCGATCAAGCGCCATAGCGCTAGAATAGCGCTATGGCGACGATCCAGATCCGGAACATCCCGGACGAGGTGTACCTCACCTACAAGGCTCGCTCCATGCGCGCTCACCAATCGCTGCAGGAGTACCTCCTCGCCAAGCTGATCGCCGACGCACGACAGCCGACTCTGGACGAGATCCTGGACAAGGCGGAGGCCAACGCCGCCGAGGGCATCGACACGAACGACATCCTCGACGAACTCGACAAGGGCCGGAGCAGCCGTTGATCGTCATCGACGCGAGCGCCCTGGTCAAGGTCCTCGTCGAGAAGGGATCATCCGGGGGCGCCCTCCGCAAGAGGCTGCGAGGCGAGAGCCTGGCCGCACCGGCGCACATCGACGCCGAGGTGCTCTCAGTGCTCCGAGGGCTCACTCTGTCGGGAAAACTCGACGTCCCGCGTGCGGAGAAGGGCCTCGGTCTGCTGGAGGTCATACCGCTGACACGGGCACCCCTGACGATTCATCTTGGCAGGAGTTGGCAACTCAAGAGCAATTACAACGCCTATGACGCCCTGTATGTCGCTCTCGCGGAATCGCTCTCGTGCCCGCTGATCACCAGCGACGCGCGGATGGCGAAGGGGGGCGGCGCCCGGTGCGAGATCGAGGTCTTCTCCTGAGCCGCACCACGTCGCCCGGACAGTGACGAGCGGACGGCCCGGCCCGGCACCCCTGACCGCCACCGCCTCACCGGCGCCGACTCACTGGCGCCGACTCACCGGGCACCCGTCCTTACGACAGAAGGCGGGTCAGCTCGACCCGGGAGCGCACGCCGAGCTTGGCGAAGATGTTCCTCAGGTGGTGCTCCACGGTGCGCGGACTGATGAACAGGCGGGCCGCCACCTCACGGTTCGTCGCCCCCTCCGCCACGAGGGTCGCGATCTGGAACTGCTGCGCCGTGAGCAGGCGGCCGGCCTCCGAACGGGAGCCCGAGGGCCGCACCGACTCCCCGGCCGCGCGCAACTCCGCACGGGCGTGCTCGCTCCACAGGCGGGCGCCGTACCGCTCGAACGTCTCCAGCGCGCCGTGCAGGTGCTCACGGGCGGCGCCGGGGCGGCGCGATCGCCGGAGCACGCCGCCGTACAGCAGCCGCGTGCGCGCGGTCTCGAACGCGCACGCCCCCTGACGGTGCAGTTCGAGCGCCTGCGCGAAGCGCTCCCCCGCCTCGGCCGGGGGCGCGAGCAGCGCGTGGCACCGGGCCGCCAGCGCCAGCCGGTCGGGGTCGCGCGTGCTGTCCGCCCAGCGTTCGAGCATGACCAGCGCGTGGCGCGCCTGCGCGATGTCCCCGGTGCGGACGGCACTCTCGACGAGCAGCGGCGTCGCCATCACCCGTACGACGAGGGGGTCGCCGGTGCGGGCCACCGTGCGCAGGCGGTTCACGGCGTCGGCGTGGCGGTTCGCCGCGACGTCCAGATGGGCCAGGGCCAGCGTGCCGAGCGCCTCGGCCACGCTGACGCCGTGGGCGGCGGCCTGCTCGACGGCCCGCGCCGCCCGCAGGGCGCAGGTCTCCTCGTCGCCCGCGACGGCGGCGGTGAAGGCGAGCCAGGCGAGGTGCTGGGCGCCGCTGGTGGCCCGGCCCGTCTCCTGCGCCAGGCGCAGGCCGTCCATGGCGTTGGCCGCCACCGCGTCGTAACGGCCGCTCCACAGCTGTGCCTGGATCAGGATCTCCAGCATCTGCGGCATGCTGGCGACCGCGCCGTGGGCACGCGCGACCTCGACCGCACGGGACGCCAGCGTGAGCGCGTCGGCGCCGTTGCCGAGCAGGAGGTTCGCGACGCCGCCCCACACGAGCACCGAGAGGCTGCCGGCCGAGGGGGCCACCTTCACGCCCTCGGTGGCGACGCGGCGCAGTGAGGCGGTCGCCTCACGGTGCCGGCCCCGGAACGTCGCGGCCATGCCCGCGAGATACTCCAGCGCCAGGCGCGTGACGTGGTCGTCGCCGGGCCGCCGCAGTGTCTCGGCCCGCCGCGCGACCGCCAGGAACCGCCGGTTGTCCCCCGCCAGGTAGCTCGCCTCTCCGGCCCGGACCAGCGCGCGTACGGCCTGTTCGCGATCGGTGCGCAGCAGGCGCTCCGCGGCGGCGAGCAACGTGTCGCAGGCGCTGTCGGTCTTGCCCGCCCGCAGCTCCAGGCTGCCTCGCACGAGTTCCGCCCGGCCACGCGTCTGCGCGCCGGCCGCGAGCGTGTCGATCCGGGACAGCAGCGACCTCGCCCGCTGCGGCTGTCCCGCCTGCAGAGCGTGCCGGGCGGCGGCGGTCAGCCGTGCGGCCCTGGCCTCGCCCTGCCCGGTGAGCTCGGCCGCGCGTTCGAGGACGCGGAACGGTTCGGGGAAGGCCGTCGCCGCCTTCGGCGCCGCCGCGAGCGCGCGTACGAGATCCTCGGCGAGCCTGTCGGGATGATCGTCGAGGGCGGCGGCGCGGTGCCACGCCCGCCGCAACCGCTGGTGCTCTCCATCGAGCAGGCCCGCCAGCAGGCGGTGCGCGGCCCGCCGCCGGGCGAGGGACGCCTCGGCGTACGCCACGCGCCGCAGGATCGGGTCGGCGAGGTCGAAGCCGCCGTCCGGCGATTCGACGACGAGGCCCGCGGCCTCGGCCGCCTCCAGTGCCGCCAGCCCGGACCGCGATTCGGCCGCGCGCACCAATGTGACCGCGTCGATGCCGGGATCGGCCGCGATCAGCAGGACGAGGGCGGCGGTGTCGGCGGGCAGGCCGCGGAGCCGGTCGGCGTACGCCCGCCACAGACGCCCGCCGCGCGGCGGCGTCTCGGGAGGCGGCGCCGCGCCCGTGCGGTGCTCACAGGTCAGCGAGCCGGCGAGTTCGGCGAGCGCGAGCGGGTTGCCCCGGGCCGCCCGGACCAGCGCCGCACGCAGGTCCGCGGGCATGCCGTCGGGGACGAGATCGTCGAGCACCTGCAGGGACGCCCTCGCGTCGAGCGGGGCGAGCGGCAGCGACGGCAGATCGCCGGGGGCCGCACCGGATTCCGCCGCGCCCAACCCCGCGCCCATGCCCGCCCCCGACCCCGCGCCGAGGCCAGGACCGGCGCCCGGACTGGCCAGCAGCACGGCGACGGGGGCCGTCCGCGCCCGGCGTGCCACGAAACAGATCGCCTCCCGGCTGGGGACGTCGAGCCGTTGCAGGTCGTCGGCGCACACCAGCACCGGGCGCCCGGCGGCTCGCAGGAGCCGCAGCAACGCGGCGGACAGTGCCAGGCCGCCCGCGCAGACACCCGTACGCAGCGCCTCGGCGAGCACCCGCGTATCGGCCGCCGGTGTCTCCAGCAGGCCCGCGATCGGGCCGAGCAGCGCGTGCAGCCCGGCGTACGGCAGGTGGGTCTCGCCACTGACGCCCTGCGTGCGGAGCACGAGAAACCCCTGCTCGTCCGGGGTGACGGTGGCGGCGTACGCGGCGGCGAGGTCGAGCAGCGCGGTCTTTCCCGTACCCGGTCCGCCGAGGAGGAGCAGGCACCCGCCCGCGCCGGCCCGGGCCCGGTCCACCAGCGCGCACAGCGCGTCCGCTTCTTTGTCACGACCCCTTAACAACCCCGACCGGACACCGGTCAAATAGAACATAAATCAGTGTTACGCGCATATTTCGCAACTGAGAAGGGCTTCTAATAAGGAACCCCGCCGGGCGCGCGCCCAGCGGGGTTCTCAGGAGTGGTGACGCCTGCGGCCTCAGACGCAGACCATGCGGACGACCTCCGCCAGGCGGTCCGCCACGGCCTTGGCCTGGTCGTGCGACTCGGCCTCGACCATGACCCGGATCATGGGCTCGGTGCCGCTCGGCCGGAGCAGCACGCGCCCGGTCTCCCCGAGCTCGGCCTCCGCCTCGGCCACCGCCGCCCGCAGTTCGGGCGCGGACGCCTTCGACTTCGCCACGTCCCGCACGTTGACGAGCACCTGCGGCAGCTTCGTCATCACGGACGCGAGCTCGGCGAGCGAGCGGCCCTGCCGGACCACCTCGGCCATGAGATGGAGCGAGGTGAGCAGGCCGTCCCCGGTCGTGGCGTGATCCAGCATGATCACATGACCGGACTGCTCACCGCCGAGGGTGTAGCCGCCGTCCTGCATCGCCTCCAGGACGTACCGGTCGCCGACCGCGGTCTCCACCACGGACAGGCCGGCCTCACGCAGCGCGATCTTGAACCCCAGGTTGGACATGACCGTCGCGACGACCGTGTCCTTGACGAGGCGGCCGTCGGCGTGCATCGCCAGGGCCAGGATCGCCATGATCTGGTCGCCGTCGATCTCCTCACCCTCGCCGGTGACGGCGAGGCAGCGGTCGGCGTCGCCGTCGTAGGCGATGCCCAGGTCGGCGCCGCCTTCGACGACGGCCTTACGCAGGGCGGCCAGGTGGGTCGAGCCCACACCGTCGTTGATGTTCAACCCGTCCGGAGCCGCGCCGATGGTCTCCACGGCCGCGCCGGCGCGCAGCAGCGCCTCCGGGGCGACCATGTGCGCCGCGCCGTGCGCGCAGTCGACGACGACCCGCAGCCCGTCGAGACGGTGGGGCAGGGTGGTCAGCAGGTGCGAGACGTACCGGTCGGCCTCGCCGTACGCCTCGCGGACGCGGCCCACGGACGCGCCGACCGGGCGGTCCCACTTCTCCCCGAGCCGCTGCTCGATCTCGTTCTCCACCGCGTCGGGCAGCTTGTAGCCGCCGCGGGTGAAGAACTTGATGCCGTTGTCCGGCGCGGGGTTGTGCGACGCGGAGAGCATGACGCCGAGGTCGGCGCCCAGCGCGCTGGTCAGGTACGCGACCGCGGGGGTGGGCAGCACGCCGAGCCGCAGGACGTCCACGCCCGACGACGCGAGGCCGGCGACCACGGCGGCCTCCAGGAATTCTCCTGAAGCCCGCGGGTCCCGGCCTACGACGGCGATCGGGCGGCCGCGCCGCCCGACACTGGCGTGGAACGCCCCGGCATCGCCGAGCACGTGCGCGGCCGCCACGGACAGGTCCATGGCCAGCTCCGCGGTGAGGTCGCGTCCGGCGACCCCACGTACCCCGTCTGTGCCGAAGAGGCGCCTCCCGGAGGAGGCGCCTACGGGCTCCTGCGACATTAACGCTTGCTGTACTGCGGAGCCTTGCGGGCCTTCTTGAGGCCGTACTTCTTCCGCTCCGTGGCGCGGGCGTCACGGGTGAGGAAGCCGGCCTTCTTCAGCGGCGGACGGTTGACCTCGGCGTCCAGAGCGGCGAGCGCGCGGGACAGGCCCATGCGCAGCGCGCCGGCCTGGCCGGTCACGCCGCCGCCGTCGATGCGGGCGATGACGTCGAACGCGTCCTCGGCCCCGAGCACGACGAACGGCTCGTTGATCAGCTGCTGGTGGACCTTGTTCGGGAAGTAGCTGTCCAGCGAGCGGCCGTTGATCGTCCACTTGCCGGTGCCCGGCACGATGCGGACACGGGCGATGGCCTCCTTGCGGCGGCCGGTGCCGTACGAGTTGCCCGTGGTGATGGGCTTACGCACGACGCCCTCGCCGGCGGGGGCCGACTCGGTGGTGTACTCGGAGGGGAACTCCTCCGCGGTGTAGTCTTCCGGCTCGCCCTCGACGAGCGTTTCGATACCGGTGGGCTCGGCCACGGTTCTCCTCTTAACTTTCCTGGCTCGCGATTACTGGGCGATCTGGGTGATCTGGAAGGGCACCGGCTGCTGGGCCTGGTGCGGGTGCTCGGCGCCGGCGTAGACCTTGAGCTTCTTGGCCATCTTCCGGCCCAGGGCGTTCTTGGGAAGCATGCCGCGGACGGCCTTCTCCACCGCCCGGTCCGGACGCTTCTCCATGAGCTCGCCGTAGCTGACGGAGCGAAGACCGCCGGGGTATCCCGAGTGGCGGTACGCCTTCTTCTGCTCGAGCTTGTTGCCGGTCAAGGCGATCTTGTCGGCGTTGATGACGATGACGAAGTCACCCGTGTCGACATGCGGAGCGAAGATCGGCTTGTGCTTCCCGCGAAGCAGGGTCGCCACATGACTGGCCAGCCGGCCGAGCACGACGTCGGTCGCGTCGATGACGTACCACTGACGTTCGACGTCGTTGGGCTTCGGTGAGAACGTGCGCACGGCAGTGCCTTCTGTCGGAATGTGAACTCTCGGTAGGTTGCGCAGGCACGGCGACAACCTCCGTCTCCACATGTACGGGAGAAGACGCCGGACGCGCCGTGCACCGGTCTACGAGCAGACCGATCCACACACAACGAACTAGCAGACTACCGGCCCCCTGCCACCTGGTCAAAACGGCGAGAGAGCCGCGCCATTGGAACGACGCATTTGAACGTTCATCAAATCCATACCCAATCGCCCCTTCTTCCCCATGACGCGGATCTCTATATTTGACTGCGGTATGTGGCAGACCCCTCACAAAAAACACACCTTCCGGGCCCCCTTACGGGGGACTCAGATGGGTCTGCTGGCGTGCGCCGCGGCCATCCTGCTCACCGGCGTCGTGATCGGCCGCATGAGCGCGAGGTCGGACGAGGGCGGCGACGTCTATCTGCGTCAGGTGGAGTCCACCCCGTCGGCAAGCAGGAAGGCGCCGGACGCGGCGCCGCGCGACCGGCCCACCCTCGACCACGTGCTGCGCACCGTGGCACCGGTCGTCCCCCGGCAGGTGCCTCAGCGCAGGCCCCGCAGGGAACGGCCGCCCTCGAACGTGATCGGCGGCTCCGGCGGCGGTTCGTCGTACACCGTGATCACCCCGGGAACGGACGGGGGTGAGGACTCCTACGACGCCGACACGATGCGGTCCGCCTCGATGGAGGCCGAGGTCGTCCGCCTGGTCAACGCCGAGCGCCGCAGGCACGGCTGCCGGCCTCTGCGGGTGGACCGCCGCCTGGTCGAGTCCGCCCGCGCGCACTCGGACGAGATGGCGTCGAGCACGCTGTTCCGGCACAGCTCGCCCGGGGGAGCCTCCCCCTGGGACCGCATGGGCGCGGCGGGCTATCCCGACGGCGGGGCCGAGACGATCGCCAAGGGCTACCAGACCCCCGAGGAGGTCGTACGCGGCTGGATGGCCGGGCGGAGCGACCGCGCCACGCTGCTCAACTGCCGCCTGGTCGCGACCGGGGTCGGCGTGAGCACGGGCGGAGGCGGCCCGTGGTGGACCGAGGACTTCGGGTATTCCTGACGCTTCCTCATCTGTCCATTTAGCCGACTAATCTCAGCGCCATGGGTTATCCCGGCGACCAGCAACCACCTCCGCCGAACCATCCCGCCGATCCCCGCAGGCGGGACCTGCCGCCGTACGCCGGCGGGGACGACTCGCCCCTCGCCGGCCGTCGCGACGCGCCCCCCAACGGCGGGGGCCAGCCGCCCTACCAGCGCGAGCAGGCGCCGTACGCCCGCGAGCAATCGCCATATGAACGCGAGCAGGCGCCCTACCAGCGTGAACCGTCCCCGTACGCCCGCGAGCAATCGCCATACACACGCGAGCAGGCGCCCTATCAGCCCTACCAGCAGCAGCCGGAGCAGCCGCCGTACGCCGGACGCGGGCCCTACGAGCAGCAGACCCCGAACCGGGCGGAGCAGCTCGCTTCGGGTCCGGGCCCGTACGCGCTCCCGGGCGGCGGTCAGGCGGGCGGCGACCGGGCGGGCGGCGGCTGGGACGCGAGGCGGCAGCCGGCGGCGCCGCGGGTGCCTCCTCCGCCGGAGCCCGAGTGGGATCCGGACGCGAAGGGGCCGCTGTGGCGCCGCCCCTGGGTCCTCGGCCTCGCCCTGCTGGCCCTGATCGGGGTGCTGTTCACCGGGGTCTGGTACGCAGCACGCAACGAGAAACCGCCCGTGGCCGCACCGAAGCAGACCACCCCGCCCCCGACGCTCGTCCCCCAGGCCCCTCTCGGGAAGTACGGCTACACGGCCTCGCGAACGACCGACAAGAAGCCACTGTCACTCGGGGAGCTGTTCGCCAAACGCAAAATCGTCAAGAACAAGCGGTCGTACGTCCGGACGGTGACGCGCAAGGAGAAGAAGTGCGCGGACGGCGTCACGGGAGACAAAATCACGAAGGCACTCAAGGCGGCCGGATGCACGCAACTCATGCGGGCGAGCTTCGCGGACGCCAAGGGCACGGTCATCGGCACCGTGGGCGTCGCCAACCTCAGGACCTCCGCCGCGGCGAAGAAGGTCGCCTCCGCCGGAGGCGGCGGGGAGCGCAAGGACTACCTCAAGCCGCTGCCGGGCAAGGACGAGGCCACCAAACACCTTGGCACCGGCGAGGCCTACGCGGGCGGCTGGACCCACGGCCACTACGCGGTGCTGCTGTGGTTCCAGTTCAAGGACGGCCGTAAACCAGCCAAGAATGAACTGAAACGGCTCTATCAGGTCGCGGTGGACGTCACCGACGCGACTGTTTTCCCTGCCCTGGACACCCGCTCGCTGACCGGTGGCCCCAGATGAGGCCAGGCGTTCCCTGAGGTGGGAGCCGCTGGGCGACCCGGGGCGGCACGGACCGAAACGCCCAGAGGGGCACGCCCAACGCGTCTACGCCGTTACGCTTCCGGCTATGCGTGGCAAGGATTCCGGTTCCGAGCACGAACACGAAACGGCGTGGACCCGCCCCGAGGCGGACGCCGAGGGCTCGGCGACACCTCCGACGCCACCTCCGAGCTTCGGACAGACCGTCCCGCCCGGATCCGGGCAGCCTCCGGCGGACGGCGGCACGGCCTGGGCTCCGGACGCCGCCGCCTCGGCGGGCCCGCCTCCAGAGGTGCACTACCCGACCAGGTATGGGCCACCCGGCGGTCTCAGGGCAGGGGATCCGCTCAACGACGACCCGGAGAGCACGAACAGGTTCAGGGCCGTCCCGGCATACGGCCCCCCGCCCGCCGCTCCCCATGCACCGGGGAACGCCGGCGGAGCGCAGGACGCGAGGTCCCTTCCCGCACCGCGCCGCCCGGTAGACGAGGGCCCCGGCAGGCCGGCGTCCGGCGAGCCGTATCCCGGGGTCGAACCTGGAGCCGGCCCGAACGCCGACCAGGGAGCCGTGCCGCAGCAGCCCGCGTACGGCGGAGATCCGTCGTCCTGGCACCAGCCGGAAGGGCAGGGAGTGCACGTGTGGCAGCCGCCCGCGGCCCACGGCGACCAGCGGCAGCCCGGGTACGGCCCGCCCTCGTGGCAGCCCCCGGCCCCCGTCGCGCATCCCTGGCAGCCTCCCGTGGGTCACGCCCCCGATTCTCACCCTCCTGTGCCCGGCCCGGGCACTCCCTCCTGGCAACCCCAGAGCCCAGGCGGACCGGCACAGAGCGGACCGGCACAGAGCGGACCGGCCTGGCAACCCCACGCCGACCCGAACGCCCCACACCGGCCGCAGCCTGACCCCGGTACCGCGCACTGGGGTCAGGCCGACCCCACCGCACAGGGTTACTCGAACACACAGGGTTACCCTGACGCACAGAACTACCCGAACACACAGGGCCACCCCGGTGCACAGAACTACCCGAACACACAGGGCTACCCCAGTGCACAGGTGGGCCCCAACGGCCCTGGCTGGGAGCAGGCTCCAGGCCCGGGCGGCCCGCCCTGGCACCCCGCGCAGCCGTCCTGGGGCCCCGCGCAGGCCGCAGGCGGTCCCGCGTACCCGCAGGCTCCCCCGCCTCCGGGGCCGCAGCAGCCCGCGTACGGCCCCGGCGCGCCCGGCGCGGGCCCCGGTCCCCAACAGCCCCCCTACGGCGCCGGGCCGCACTCCTGGCAGCCGCCGGCGGAGGGAACGCCTGGATCATGGCAGCCGCCGGCCGACCCGGGTGCGCAGACATGGCAGCCGCACGGGTCTCAGCCACAGGGGCCCGGGACACCGGCCTGGGCGCCGCCCCCGAACGCGGCCCCGCCGTCGTGGCAGCAGGAGCCGCCGCCTCCGGGCGCCGGGGCTCCGCACATGTGGCCCGCTCCCGTCGGTGATCCCGGCCCCCAGCCCGGCGGTGTCACCTCCTGGCCCTACTCGGGTGACGAGTCGCAGTGGCCGCAAGGCCCCGGACAGGCCGGGACGGCTGACACCGGCCCCGCCCCGTGGTCGCCCCCTCCGGCCGCCGAACCGACCGCTCCCGGCGCCTTCGGCGCGTCCCCCTCTCCGTACGACACAGGGCCGCAGGCGGAGCCCGTAGCCCGGGAGCCGTACGACGACGGGTCACAGGGGCGGTCGTGGCAGGACCAGGCCGGGTCCGTCGGCTTGTCGCAGCCCGGAGGCGCCCCCGCCACACCGGACTCGTACGCTCCGGGTCAGCAGAACACCGGAGGTCCATGGGCCGTCCAGCCCGGGCAGGCCGCGCCCGGCGTGCCGTCGTTCCCCGAATGGGGGCCCGCTTCCGCCGCGGGACAGCCCTCCGGCGGCGAGACGTGGCCGCAGGCTCAGGCGCCCGCCCAGGGGTATTCACCGGCGGATCCGCAGCAGCAGGTGCCCCAACATGGGCCACAGCATGAGCCGCAGCATCAGCAGCAGTACGGATCACCCCCGGGCGCCCCGGCAGAGCCCCCCGCGTCGTCGCTTCACGGCGAAGGGCGGCACGGCGGCGGGCGGCACGGCGCAGGGCAGCAGGACGAGGGATGGCAGGGGCACGCTTCCGGCGCCGCCGAGCCCGGCGCGCACCATGCCGCACCGACGCATGCCGCACCGCCGCATGCCGCGCCGCCGCAGCCCGATCCCGGGATCCCGGCCGCACAGCCGGAGACGTACGCGGAGGAAGCCGCGTCCCCCGAGGCGATCCGCCCCGGGGAGCCCGGCGACGTGCCCGTCTGGCCGCCACGGCTGCCGGGCGAGCCGTATCCGCAGGGAGACAGGCCCGCCGGCACCTCCTGGCCCCCGGTGCACGCCTACCAGGGCGAGCCGGGCGCGACGCAGGCGCCCACGGCCCCGGCCGGCGACCGGGCGGGAACGAGCGAGCCGGGCGGCACATCCGGCGACACGCTCGCTGCCACCGACACGCCGGAGGACACGAGCGCGCCCGGCCGGCTCAGCACGTCCGGCCACCCCGGCGAGCCCGGCGCGCATGACCAGACCGGCCCGGGCACGCCCACGGACTCGTCGCGTCGATCGGGTGTGCCCGCCGACGAGCGCCCGCCGTCCGACGGCGCGAGCTCATTCGCCGGCGGCGCTCCCGACGACGGCCCCGGTCAGACGGACACCCCCGCCGACGAGCGGACGCTTCCGGGCGGTGCCGCGCGGGACGCTGTCGCGGACAGCGTCCCGCCGCAGGGTGCCCAGGCGTCGCATCCCTTCGCCCCGGGCCACGCCGGGCCGCCCCAGGGCTTCGGGGCCGAGATCGCGCACGCGGTGACCCCGATCGAGGGGTTCCCCATCGAGGGGTTCCAGCAGGGCGAGGGCGTCCACGAACCCGACACACGGCACGAACCCGGCCAGACCGCCACAAATCGCGAATACAGCACCGCGCAGGGCGAACAGCGGGCAAGCTACGACAGGACGACACAGCCGCTCGTCCCGCCGCAGCCCGAGGAGCCGTTACAAGCGCCCACTCAGACATCGAACGCGCCGAACCAGGCACAGGACAGCGCACCGTCCGGGACGCCGCTGGGGACACAAGACGGGGCACAGGACGGGACACCGGCCGAGACCGCCTGGCCGCCGTCCCAGTCACCGTCCGAGGCGTTCCCCGCGAATGTCCCTCCAGCCGCCGTGCCCCCGGGCGCGGCGCCCTCCGACACGCCGCCCACGGGCCCGTCCGCGAGCGACGGCGCCACCGGGGCGGACTCCCCCGACCCCAGTTCAGGACAGATGGCGACAACCTCCTCCACGACCGGTTCGCCCTCACAGCCGACCGGTGAGACTCCGTTCGCGTTCACGCCGGTGACACCGGCCAAGGCGGGCAAGCCGGCGCCTCCGCCCGGATTCGGGCCGGGTCCCTCCGCCGGCGGCCCCTCTCCTGCGGGCAACCTCCCGGCGACGCTCGGCCCTGGCAGCCCTCCCCCCTCCGGAGGAAAGGTCAAGCGGATCCTGATGGCCGCCGGAGCGGTGGTCGTCGTAGGGGCGATCGGCACCGCGGCCTACTTCGCGTACTCGGGTGAAGCGGATGGCGGCCACGCCGCCCCAACGCGGGCGGCCACCACCGCGCCCCCCTCCGACGCGCCACGACCGAGTCCCACGGTCGCTTCCGTCATCCTCGACTCCGAGCAGACCGACCCCAAGACCCTCAAGCCGGGAGAGGCGTTCCCGGACGAGAAGGTCACGCTGGCCGGGCGGACGTACCGCCGGGTCAAGGTCGACGCGACCGACGACTGTGAGAAGGCGGCGATGGGCGCGTTCGCGCAGGCCCTCACCGACCAGCAGTGCCGCAGGGTGCTCAGGGCCACCTATGTGGACGGCAAGCGCCAGTACGCGGTGACCACCGGCATCGCCGTGCTTCCCGGCAAGACCGAGGCCCTCGCCGTGGACCAGGCCAAGAATCTCGGCACGAACGTCTGGTTCCGCGGCCTCGACGGCAACCAGGCGAGCGGAGCGGACAAGGTGTCGATCTCCGGTGGCTACGCCGCCGGCATGGTATGGGGACGCTACATCGTGTTCAGCTACGCCACCTACGCGGACGGGCACACCCCGGACGCGAACGACAACACCCTCGGGCCGATCAGCGGCGCCTTCCGCGACAACATGGCGAAGGTGATCGAAAAGCGCGCCACACGCTGACGATTTCGGCGCGTGGCCTCCCGGCGCGGAGACCACGCGCCGCCCCACCGCACGGCGTGGAAGTGACTCACGGCGTCAGGAGCCTCGCGGCGTCAGGAGCTCAGTGTGCGCACCCGGCGGGTGGCGGCGGCACGTCGCGCCAGTTCCTCCGGCTCGGGGTAGCGCACCTCCTCCAGCGTCAGCCCGTGCGCCGGAGCGACGTGCACACCCGAGTCCCGTACGGCTCTCGCCAGCACCTCGGCGGGCCACTCGGCGGGCCGCCTGCCCTCCCCCACGGACAGCAGCGCACCGACCAGCGCCCGGACCATCGAGTGGCAGAAAGCGTCGGCGACCACGGTCGCGAGGAGGATCCCGTCCTCGCCCCTGACCCAGTCGAGCCGCTGCAGCTCACGGATCGTGGTCGCGCCCTCGCGCCTGCGGCAGAAGGCGGCGAAGTCGTGCTCGCCCAGAAGGCGGGCGGCCGCGGCGTTCAGCAGGTCGACGTCCAACGGCCGGGCGTACCACAGCACCTCGCGCCGCCGCAGTGGATCCACGCCGCCGGGGCCGTCGCCGACGCGGTAGCCGTACCGGCGAGACAGCGCGGAGAACCGGGCGTCGAAGCCCTCGGGCGCCACGCTGACGGCGTGGATCCGCACATCGAGGGGCAGCACACCGGCGAGCCGCCTCGTCAGCGCGGCGAGCCGTTCAGCGCCGTGCTCCTTCCACGTCTCCTCCGGGTCCGCGGAGACGGGAGCGCGCCCCGACGAGGCGGCGGCCAGCGCGGCGATCGGAAGGTCGACGTGCGCCACCTGCCCCCGAGCATGGACACCGGCGTCCGTGCGACCGGCGACCGTGAGCGGCGGCGGGGCGTCCAGGCGCAGGATCCGGCCGAGCGCGTCCTCGATCTCCCCCTGCACAGTCCGCCGTCCGGGCTGTCGCGCCCAGCCCGAGAAGTCCGTTCCGTCGTAACCCAGGTCCAGCCTCAGCCGCAGTTCTCGCCTCACGACATCCCTCGTACGGTGGCTCGTACGGTGCACAAACGAAAAGCGGGCCCAGCGTTCCCCGAAGGGAAACTGAGCCCGCTCACAGAGCCTGGGATCAGGCCTCGTCCTTCTTGTCGCCCTCCGCCGGGGCGGCCTCGGAGGCCTCGGCGGTGGCGCTCTCGGCGGCCTCGTCCTGCGCCGCCGGCGTCTCCTCGACCTCCGCCGGAGCGGCCGGAGCGGCCTCGGCGGCGGGCGCGGCCGGAGCCGTACGGGAGACCCGGACCGGGTTCAGCTGCTCGGTCACCAGCTCGATGACCGCCATGGGGGCAGCGTCGCCCTTACGCGGGCCGAGCTTGGTGATCCGGGTGTAACCACCGGGACGCTCGGCGTACGTCGGGGCGATCTCGGTGAAGAGGTGGTGGACGACGCCCTTGTCGCGGACGACCGTCAGCACCTGGCGACGGTTGTGGATGTCGCCCTTCTTCGCCTTGGTGATCAGCTTCTCCGCGAGCGGGCGGAGACGCCTGGCCTTGGCCTCGGTGGTGGTGATCCGGCCGTTCTGGAACAGCGCGGTGGCGAGGTTCGCCAGGATCAGCCGCTCGTGAGAGGGGCTGCCGCCGAGGCGGGCGCCCTTGGTGGGCTTGGGCATTTCATGCTCCTCATGGGATAACCCGCTCCGGCCGTGTCAGGTACCGAGGTCGGGCCGACCGGCGTACCGGTCGTGACTTGTCATCGCCGTCTCGTGCCGCCCTCGACGGGCGGCACGAGACGGTGGTGCCGCTGCTGAAAGACGCGAGATCAGTACTGCTCGGTCTCGATGAACCCGCCGTCCTCGTCGTCGTACCCGCCGCCGGCGACGGCGGAGGGGTCGAATCCGGGCGGGGAGTCCTTGAGAGCCAGACCCATCTCGTGGAGCTTCTGCTTGACCTCTTCGATCGACTTGGCGCCGAAGTTGCGGATGTCCAGCAGGTCCTGCTCGCTGCGGGCGACGAGCTCACCCACGGTGTGGATGCCCTCGCGCTTGAGGCAGTTGTACGAACGGACGGTGAGGTTGAGCTCCTCGATCGGCAGCGCCAGGTCGGCCGCGAGAGCCGCGTCCGTCGGCGACGGGCCGATGTCGATGCCCTCGGCCTCCACGTTGAGCTCGCGGGCCAGGCCGAACAGCTCGACCAGGGTCTTGCCGGCCGAGGCCACCGCGTCGCGGGGCTTCATGGACGGCTTGGTCTCGACGTCGAGGATCAGCCGGTCGAAGTCCGTGCGCTGCTCGACACGGGTGGCCTCGACCTTGTAGGTGACCTTGAGAACCGGGGAGTAGATCGAGTCGATCGGAATCCGGCCGATCTCCTGGCCCGGCTGCTTGTTCTGGGCGGCGGAGACGTAGCCGCGACCGCGCTCGACGGTCAGCTCCATCTCCAGCTTCGCCTTGCCGTTCAGCGTGGCGATGTGCAGGTCGGGGTTGTGCACCTCGACACCGGCCGGAGGCGCGATGTCGGCGGCGGTGACCTCACCCGGGCCCTGCTTGCGCAGGTACATCACCACAGGCTCGTCGTGCTCGGAGGAAACGACCAGCGACTTGAGGTTCAGGATGATGTCGGTGACGTCTTCCTTGACCCCGGGCACGGTCGAGAACTCGTGCAGCACGCCCTCGATGCGGATGCTGGTGACCGCCGCCCCCGGGATGGAGGACAGCAGCGTGCGCCGCAGCGAGTTGCCGATGGTGTAGCCGAAGCCCGGCTCGAGCGGCTCGATGACGAACCGGGACCGGTGCTCCTCGAGCGACTCCTCCTGGAGGCTCGGGCGCTGTGCGATGAGCATCAGGATCTCCTGGATCCGGGACTGCCCCGTCGCGACCGACGAGGGGTCCCTGGGTTACGGCGACGCCCGCTATTTGACGCCGCTCGCCTACAACCATGATGCCGTACGGCCGGGAATGTACCAGCCGTACGGCGCCATGAACTGCCGGGGCCCTACTACTTGGAGTAGAGCTCGACGATCAGCTGCTCCTGAACCAGCGTGTCGATCTGCTGGCGGACCGGGAGCTGGTGCACGAGGATGCGCATGCTCTCGGCGGAGACACCCAGCCACGCCGGGACGGTCTTGTCGCCGGCGGTCGCGCGGGCCACCTCGTACGGGAGCAGGTTGCGCGACTTCTCGCGGACCTCGATGATGTCGTGCTCGCGCACGCGGTACGACGGGATGTCGACCTTCCTGCCGTTCACGAGGAAGTGGCCGTGGCGCACCTGCTGGCGGGCCGCGTCCCGCGACTCGGCGAAGCCGGCGCGGTAGACCACGTTGTCGAGACGGCTCTCCAGGATCTGGAGCAGGTTCTCACCGGTCTTGCCGCCCTTGCGGTTGGCTTCCTCGTAGTAGTTGTGGAACTGCTTCTCGAGGACGCCGTAGATGCGGCGGGTCTTCTGCTTCTCACGAAGCTGAAGCTGGTACTCCGACTCCTTCGGACGGCCGCGGCCGTGCTCACCGGGCGGGTACGGGCGGATCTCGATGGGGCACTTGGCGGACTCGCACTTCTTGCCCTTGAGGAAGAGCTTGGTCTTCTCTCGACGGCAGAGCTTGCAGTCCGGACCCGTGTAACGAGCCATTTCTTTCTACTCTCCTGAGCTCAGACGCGACGGCGCTTGGGCGGACGGCAGCCGTTGTGCGGGACCGGGGTCACGTCCTGGATGGACCCGACCTCGAGGCCGGTCGCCTGCAGCGAACGGATCGCGGTCTCACGGCCGGAGCCGGGGCCCTTGACGAAGACGTCGACCTTGCGCATGCCGTGCTCCATGGCGCGGCGGGCGGCGTTCTCGGCAGCCATCTGGGCGGCGAACGGGGTGGACTTACGGGAGCCCTTGAACCCGACGTGGCCGGCGCTGGCCCAGGAGATCACGTTCCCGTTCGGGTCGGTGATCGAAACGATCGTGTTGTTGAACGTGCTCTTGATGTGGGCGTGCCCGTGAGCGACGTTCTTCTTTTCCTTGCGGCGCACCTTCTTCGGTGCGCCCTGGCGGCTCTTCGGCGGCATTGAAGCGCTAACTCCTGGAAATGTGGCTGCTAAGGACTACTTCTTGCCGGGCTTCTTCTTGCCGGCAACGGTCTTCTTCTTGCCCTTGCGGGTGCGCGCGTTCGTCTGCGTCCGCTGACCGTGGACAGGCAGCCCCTTGCGGTGCCGGATGCCCTGGTAGCAGCCGATTTCGATCTTGCGTCGGATGTCGGCCTGAATCTCGCGGCGAAGGTCGCCCTCGATCTTGTAGTTCGCCTCGATGAAGTCACGCATCGGGACGAGCTCGGCGTCCGTGAGCTGGTGGACGCGCAGGTCGGGGCTGATGCCGGTCGCGTCAAGGATCTCCTTGGCGCGGGTGCGGCCGATTCCGAAAACATAGGTGAGAGCGATCTCCAGCCGCTTGTCGCGGGGGAGGTCGACGCCAACCAGGCGGGCCATGGTCGGGCATTCTCCTTCAGTGTGGCGGAGGTCTTGCGCCACACTTCCCCTCCCATGCCCGGGCGAGGGCCCCGGCCTCCGACCGGGGGTCTCCCACGTGGTACGGCTCTCGCCGCCTGCGCGGGTGTGTGACGCGTCTTCGTTGTCCCGGCCCTCACGCGGGTCGAGTCCGCCACGCGGACGGACTCAGCAGGGGCCTGGTGGCGACGTACTGGAGAGGAAGGTCGGCCTCGCCCGGCACACGGCCCGGCGCAGCCTCCGTCCGCTCAGCCCTGGCGCTGCTTGTGGCGCAGGTTGTCGCAGATCACCATGACGCGACCGTGCCGGCGAATCACCTTGCACTTGTCGCAGATCTTCTTGACGCTCGGCTTGACCTTCATAGTCCTTATTCGTTCCGCATACGGCCCGTCCCGCTGGCGGGGGGCCTACTTGTACCGGTAGACGATCCGCCCACGACTCAGGTCGTAGGGGCTCAGCTCCACGACTACCCGGTCGTCGGGCAGGATCCTGATGTAGTGCATCCGCATCCGCCCACTGATATGGGCCAGGACCTTGTGACCGTTGTCGAGCTGCACCCTGAACATGGCATTCGGGAGCGACTCAATAACAGTGCCCTCAATCTCGATGGCGCCGTCTTTCTTGGCCATGGCCCTCGCGTTTCACTGATCGGATCGTCTGAGGCTTCGGAACACTAAGCAGCCGCGACCTTCGTGGCGCTTCCAGAGAGCGGCGACCAGCAAGGCCGCCTAGGCGCAAAGGTCATAGTGAACCGACAAAGGAGTGTACGACAACCCGGGCCGAATTGCGAAACGACGGCAGGGGTCCCTACACAACCAGATCACAGCGTACCCCCGGCGGGTGCCTCCGGCCAATTCCGCACCCGGCCACGTCCGGCCGAGTCGGCAGGATCCGCGCCGCGCCGATGTCCTCATCGGGCCGTTCACGTCGCCCAGGTCCACGTCCGCCCGATCTCACGGCCGCCCGGTCCCGTGTCCGGGGCCGATCGGGCCTTCACAGGGGAAGCCGCCGCACCCGCCCGCCCGGCACCGCCGAAATGCCGGGACGGGTGGGTGCGGCCCGATCACCGCGGGCGCACGGCCCGAGCGGGACCGTACGTCGCGACATCGGACATCTACCCGCCGCCGGCTCACACGACATCGGCGCTCCGGTAAAGAAGGGGCCGCACACGCGGAAGGGCGCGGGCGCCCCGCCCGGCCGACGCGTACGGCGAGGAGAGCGACCGGCGTCAGAGGGGTCCGGACGGCGTGGGCGTCAGGAGTCGCGCCGGGACTGTCCGCTGATCGTGTTGACGAGGAGGATGATCCCCCAGGGGCCCATGACCCACAGCGGCCACGGAGGAACGAAGTGGCCCGAGGCGACGAAGGCGAGGAGCCAGAAGAGCCAGCTGATGGCGCTGACCCCCGCCCAGGCGGCCCATGCGCCCTTCAGGCTCCGTGCCTTGTCGCCCGGCAGGGCCGGATGAGCCCCCTGTGCGGGCGCGGTGGCGGCGGGCAGCCGGTGCAGGTCGATCTCGGGCAGATCCGAGGTGAGCGTCGCGAGCTCCCCGTACGTACGGCTCTGGTAGACCCGCTCCAGCCGCTCGTTGAACTCGTCGATGGTGAGCCTGCCCTCGGCCACGTGCTCGCGCAGTGCCGCCGCGACCCGGTCCCGGTCGCCGTCGGAGGCCCGCATCTCCGGCGCTGCAGCCATCACCATCTCCCGGTCATTCGAGCGATAGGACCATTATTGTTCAGACGCCGCCTGAGCGGGCGTTTCCGATCAGAAGGCGGTCTCCCCCGCCTGAGCCGTCACGTCCGGGAACCGGGAGGCGCCGCCGTCCAACGCCGTCAGCACCAGCGGGCCGTTCTCGGTGACCGCCACGCTGTGCTCGAAGTGCGCCGAGGCCCGGCCGTCGAGCGTGACGACCGTCCAGTCGTCGGCCAGCACCTTGGTCCGGTCGGTGCCGAGGTTCACCATCGGCTCGACCGCGAAGCACATGCCCACCTCGAACCGGGGCCCCCGCCCCGGGCGGCCGTGGTTGGCGATCCACGGGTCCATGTGCATCTCGGTGCCGATGCCGTGCCCACCGTACTCCTGGGGGATGCCGTAGCGGCCCTGGGAACGCACGTACTGCTCGACCTGGTAGCCGATGTCTGACAGGTGCCCGCCGACCCGCAGGGCCGCGATGCCCCGCCACATGGCCTCCTCGGTCACCCGGATGAGCTCGAGCAGTTCGGGGTCGACCTCGCCGATCGGCACCGTGATCGCCGAGTCCCCGTGCCACCCGTCGAGGATCGCGCCGCAGTCGATCGAGATGATGTCGCCCTCGCGGAGCTCCCGGCGGTCGCTGGGGATCCCGTGGACGACCTCGTCGTTCACGGAGGCGCAGATCGTGGCGGGGAAGCCCTGGTAGCCCTTGAACGACGGAATCGCACCCTCGCCCCGGATGGCCTCCTCGGCGATGGCGTCGAGATCGAGCGGCGTCATCCCGGGCCGGACCGAGGTCCGGAGCAGTTCCAGCGTCCTGCCCACGACGAGGCCGGCCGCGCGCATCTTCTCCAGTTGCTCGGCGCTCTTGATCTGAATTCCGTGCCGGTTTTTCTTGAACACGTAACGCACCCCCTCTCGAATTGTCCCATATAAGCCTGAACGCCACCCCATGGAGTGGAGTGGCGTTCCGGGCTGCGGTAATGATTCAGTCAGCGAACCGCCGCAGTGCCGACATCGCCCGCTGGGTGATCTCCTCGACCGGACCGGTCGCGTCGACCCCCTGCAGGATGCCCTCGTCGGCGTAGAACGAGATCAACGGCGCCGTCTGCTCCTGGTAGACCTCCAGGCGGCGCCTGATGGTCTCCTCACGGTCGTCGTCCCGCTGGAAGAGCTCCCCGCCGCAGGCGTCGCAGACGCCCTCCACGGCGGGCGGGTCGAACACGACGTGCCACACCTTGCCGCAGGAGCGGCAGGTACGGCGGCCCGCCAGGCGGCGTACGACCTCGTCGTCCTCGACGACCAGGTTGAGGACCACGTCGAGCGCTGTGCCGAACTCGGCCAGCATCTTCTTCAGGACCTCGGCCTGCGGCACGTTGCGGGGGAAGCCGTCCAGGAGGAAGCCCTCCTGCGCGTCGTCCTCCGACAGCCGGTCGCGGACCATGGCCACGGTCACCTCGTCGGGGACGAGGTCGCCGCGGTCCATGTACTCCTTGGCGAGCTTGCCGAGCTCCGTGCCGCCGGAGACGTTGGCACGGAAGATGTCGCCTGTCGAGATTTTCGGGATCGACAGGTGCGAAGCGATGAACTGGGCCTGCGTCCCCTTACCCGCTCCGGGGGGCCCTACCAGGACGACGCGCACTATCTCAGGAAGCCCTCGTAGTTGCGCTGCTGAAGCTGGCTCTCGATCTGCTTGACCGTGTCCAGACCAACACCAACCATGATCAGAATGCTGGTCCCTCCGAACGGGAAGTTCTGGCTCGCTCCGGCCACCGCCAGCGCGATGATCGGGATCAGCGAGATGACACCCAGATACGGAGCGCCCGCGGCCGTGAGCCTGTTGAGCACGTAGCTCAGGTACTCAGCGGTCGGCCGGCCCGGGCGGATGCCCGGAATGAACCCACCGTACTTCTTCATGTTGTCAGCCACTTCAGGGGGGTTGAAAGTGATGGACACGTAGAAGTACGTGAAGAAGACGATCAGCAGGAAGAACGTGGCCATGTAGATGGGGTGGTCGCCCCTGATCATGTTCTGCGCCAGCCACTCGACCACCGCGTTGGGGTTCTGGCTGTTGCCGAACAGCGTGACCAGCAGCTGCGGCAGGTACAGCAGCGACGAGGCGAAGATGACCGGGATGATGCCGGCCTGGTTCACCTTGAGCGGGATGTAGGTCGAGGTGCCGCCGTACATCCGGCGGCCGACCATCCGCTTGGCGTACTGCACCGGGATGCGACGCTGCGCCTGCTCGATGAACACGACGACACCGATCATCACGATGCCGACGATCATCACGACCACGAACTTGAACGGGCTCTGGCGGAAGATGTTCACGAGCTCGGACGGGAACACCGCGATGACCTGCGTGAAGATCAGGATCGACATGCCGTTGCCGACGCCGCGGTCGGTCACCAGCTCGCCCAGCCACATGATCACGGCGGTTCCAGCGGTCATCGTGACGACCATGGTGATCAGCGGGAAGACGTCCTGGCTCAGCAGGATTTCCTTGTTGCAGTTCTGGAAGAGCTGCCCACTACGGGCCAGCGCGACGAACGCGGTCGACTGCAGCACCGCGAGGCCGATGGTCAGATAACGGGTGTATTGTGTGATCTTCGCCGTGCCCGCCTGGCCCTCCTTCTTGAGGGCCTCCAGCCGGGGGATCACCACCGTCAGCAGCTGCAGGATGATGCTCGCGGTGATGTACGGCATGATGCCGAGCGCGAACACTGAAAGTTTCAACAGGGCGCCGCCGCTGAAGAGCTGCACCATCCCGTAGATGTTTGCAGCGTCTCCCGCCTGGGCCTCCTCAAGACACAGGGCCACGTTCTGGGCGTTGACGCCCGGAGTGGGAAGCACCGAGCCGAGCCGGAACAGCACGATGATGCCCAGTGTGAAGAGCAGCTTCTTGCGCAGGTCCGGCGTACGGAACGCCCGGGTAATCGCGGTCAGCACGGTCCCTCCTGCGCGTCAGTGACGCGGTAACGGTCGGCGATGGCCCCCAAGGCGTCCATCGACATGTCTTTCTGCCAGAGTGCTTGGTCTGGCACGGGTGGAGCCCCGTGCCAGGCGAACTCTAACGCACTACGGGCGCGGAGGCTCATAACGAACCTCCGCGCCTCGTGCAGCGTCATGCCTACAGCTCGGAAACCGAGCCACCGGCCGCGGCGATCTTCTCCTTCGCGCTGGCGGAGAAGGCGTGCGCCTGCACGTTCACCGCCACGGAGATCTCGCCGGTGCCGAGCACCTTCACGGGCTGGTTCTTGCGAACCGCACCCTTGGCGACCAGGTCGTCGAGGGTGACGTCGCCGCCCTGGGGGAACAGCTCCCCAAGCCTGTCCAGGTTGACGACCTGGTAGGTCGTCTTGAACAGGGCGTTGGAGAAGCCCTTCAGCTTCGGCAGCCGCCGCTGGAGCGGAACCTGGCCACCCTCGAAGCCCGGCATCACGGACGTACGGGCCCTGGTGCCCTTGGTGCCACGGCCGGCCGTCTTGCCCTTGGAGCCCTCACCGCGGCCCTTGCGGGTCTTGGCCTTGTTGGCGCCGGGGGCCGGACGGAGGTCGTGAATCTTGAGCGGAGCGTTCTCGGTCATGACTAGTCGACCTCCTCAACTTCGACGAGGTGCGACACCTTGGCGACCATGCCCCGGATCTCCGGGCGGTCCTCCTTGACGACCACGTCGCCGATTCGCTTCAGACCCAGCGAGCGCAGCGAGTCACGCTGGTTCTGCTGACCACCGATCTTGGACCGGGTCTGGGTGATCTTCAGACGAGCCATCGCTAGCTCACCGCCTTCGCGGCCGCGGCCGCCTCGGCCAGGCCCTCGGCGCGAGCCTTCAGCATCGCCTTGGGAGCGACGTCCTCGATCGGCAGGCCACGGCGGGCGGCGATCTCCTCGGGCCTGCTGAGGCCCTTCAGAGCCGCCACGGTGGCGTGCACGATGTTGATCGGGTTGTCCGAGCCGAGCGACTTGGACAGCACGTCGTGGATCCCGGCGCACTCCAGGACCGCGCGGACCGGGCCACCCGCGATGACGCCCGTACCGGGCGAGGCCGGACGCAGGAGGACGACGCCGGCGGCGTCCTCACCCTGCACCGGGTGCGGGATCGTGCCCTGGATGCGCGGAACCTTGAAGAAGTGCTTCTTGGCCTCCTCGACGCCCTTGGCGATCGCCGCGGGCACCTCCTTGGCCTTGCCGTAGCCGACCCCGACGAGGCCGTTGCCGTCGCCGACGATGACCAGCGCGGTGAAGCTGAAGCGCCGGCCGCCCTGGACGACCTTCGCCACTCGGTTGATCTTTACAACGCGCTCGATGTACGAGACGCCCTTGTCTGCGGCGCCACCGCGGCGGTCATCACGACGGTCACGCCGCTCGCCACCGCCGCCGGCACCGCGACGCGGAGCTGCAGCCATCAGTGGTTCCTCTTCTCGTTGCTCTTGGGACGGGCCGTCAGTCGCGACCCCCGGGCCGGAGCCATCAGAACTCCAGCCCGCCTTCACGGGCGCTGTCAGCGAGAGCGGCGATGCGCCCCGCGTAGCGGTTGCCACCGCGGTCGAACACGACAGCGGTGATCCCGGCACTCTTGGCCCGCTGAGCGAGAAGCTCGCCGACCTTCTTCGCCTTCTCGGTCTTGTCACCCTCGGCGCCGCGCAGCGAGGCGTCCATGGTGGACGCGCTCACCAGCGTGTGCCCCTGGGTGTCGTCGACGATCTGCACGAACAGGTGACGCGTGGACCGGTTGACGACCAGACGCGGACGCTCGGACGTACCGAAGACGTTCTTGCGGACACGGTGGTGCCGGCGGGCCCGGGAGACCGTGCGGGCGGCCGTGTGCTTGCCGAACGCAGTCTTTCCAGCCATGCCTACTTACCAGCCTTTCCGACCTTGCGGCGGACAACCTCGCCCTGGTAGCGCACGCCCTTGCCCTTGTACGGGTCCGGCTTGCGCAGCTTCCTGATGTTGGCGGCGACCTCGCCGACCTTCTGCTTGTCGATGCCGTCCACGTGGAACAGGGTCGGCTTCTCGACGCGGAAGCTGACACCGTCGGGCGCGTCGACGATCACCGGGTGGCTGAAGCCCAGCGAGAACTCCAGCTGCGTCGGGCCCTTGGCCGCGACGCGGTAACCAACGCCGACGATCTCGAGCGTCTTCGTGTAGCCCTGCGTGACGCCCGCCACCATGTTGGCGATGAGCGTGCGGGACAGGCCGTGCAGAGCACGCACCTTGTTCTCGTCGTTCGGGCGGGTGACGGCTACGGTGCCGTCCTCGCCGCGCGAGACCTCGATGGGCTCGGCGACCGTGTGAGTGAGCGTGCCCTTGGGCCCCTTGACCTGGACTTCCCGGCCGTCGATCGTGATGTCGACACCCGCCGGTACGGGGATGGGCAGCCGTCCGATTCGCGACATGCTGAGTGCCTCCCCTCGTTACCAGACGTAGGCGAGGACTTCCCCGCCCACTCCACGCTTCGTCGCCTGCCGGTCCGTCATCAGGCCGCCGGACGTCGAGATGATCGCGACGCCCAGACCGCCCAGCACGCGGGGCAGGTTGTCCTTCTTTGCATAGACCCGCAGACCGGGCTTCGACACCCGGCGCAGGCCCGCGATGGCGCGCTCGCGGCTGGGGCCGAACTTCAGCTCCATCACGAGGTTCTTGCCAACCTTCGCGTCCTCGACGCTCCAGCCCTGGATGTAGCCCTCCTGCTGGAGGATCTCCGCGATGTGTGCCTTGATCTTGGAGTAAGGCATGCTCACGGTGTCGTGATAGGCCGAGTTCGCGTTACGCAGACGCGTCAGCATGTCTGCGATCGGGTCGGTCATCGTCATGGCCGGTGGCCTTCCTCACCGCGGTTTCCCGATGGGACCTTCGGTGTGGTCGTGGGCGCTGCGTTCAGCGCCCGGTTGATATGACTTCTGTACGGCTGGCCCGCGAGGGCTTACCAGCTCGACTTGGTGATGCCGGGCAGCTCGCCCCGGTGCGCCATCTCGCGGAAGCACACGCGGCACAGCCCGAACTTGCGGTAGACAGCGCGGGGACGGCCGCAGCGCGAGCACCGAGTGTACGCCCGGACCTCGAACTTCTGCTTGCGCGCTGCCTTGACCTTCAGCGACGTCTTCGCCATGATCAGGCCTCCTTGAAGGGGAATCCGAGGAGCTTCAGCAGCGCCCGGCCCTGCTCGTCGTTCTTCGCGGTGGTCACGACCGTGATGTCCATGCCCCGCTGCCGGTCCACCCTGTCCTGGTCGACCTCGTGGAACATGACCTGCTCCGTGAGGCCGAAGGTGTAGTTGCCGTTGCCGTCGAACTGCTTCGGCGACAGGCCGCGGAAGTCACGGATACGCGGCAGCGCCAGAGCCAGCAGCCGGTCGAGGAACTCCCACATGCGGTCGCCGCGCAGCGTCACATGCGCGCCGATCGGCATGCCCTCACGCAGCTTGAACTGCGCGATGGACTTGCGGGCGCGGGCGACGGCCGGCTTCTGGCCGGTGATGGCGGTCAGGTCGCGCACGGCGCCCTCGATGAGCTTCGAGTCGCGGGCGGCCTCGCCGACACCCATGTTCACCTTGATCTTGGTGATCGTGGGCACCTGCATGATGTTCTCGATGCCGAACTCCTCGCGCAGCTTCGCGATGATCTCCTCGCGGTAGCGCTGCTTGAGGCGCGGAACAACTCGCTCTTCAGTCGTGGCGGTCATCAGCTGTCCTCACCCGTCGCCGCGGCGTCGCCCTTGGCGGCGGCCTTCTTCTCGGGCTTCTTCTCGTCATCCTTGAGCTTCTTGACGTTGCTCACGTGGATGGGAGCCTCCATGGTCTGCACGCCGCCTTCCTGGGCGCCGCGCGGGCCCTGGTTGGTGACCTTGGAGTGCTTCTTGATCATGTTGACGCCCTCGACCACCACGCGCTCCCTGTCGGGGTACGCGGCGATGATCCGGCCCTTGGCGCCCTTGTCCTTGCCGGCGATGACCTGGACGAGATCGCCCTTCTTCACGTGCAGCTTCGGCATCACAGCACCTCCGGCGCGAGCGAGATGATGCGCATGAACTTCTTGTCGCGCAGTTCACGGCCCACCGGGCCGAAGATGCGGGTGCCCCGCGGGTCGCCGCTGTCCTTGATGATGACCGCGGCGTTCTCGTCGAAGCGGATGTAGGAGCCGTCGGGGCGGCGGCGCTCCTTCACGGTGCGCACCACGACAGCCTTGACAACGTCGCCTTTCTTAACGCCTCCGCCGGGAATGGCGTCCTTCACCGTGCCCACGATGATGTCGCCGATTCCCGCGTAGCGCCGACCCGAGCCGCCGAGCACGCGGATGCAAAGAATCTCCTTGGCACCCGTGTTGTCGGCGACCTTGAGCCGCGACTCCTGCTGGATCACGTCTACTCCTGTGTGTCGTGCCGGTTCTCACCTCTCGGTGAGCCTGGCCGAACCCGATGTGGTCTTTTTCCCTCGGCGACAGTCGTACGACCGCCACCGCTGGCGGACGGGACCGACGGCCGGCCCCGCCCCTTGGACACCGTCATGGGGGGTGGTTTCCCACCCCCCACGAGGCGCGTCTTTGTGAGGTTACTTGGCCTTCTCGAGGATCTCGACGACCCGCCACCGCTTGGTGGCCGACAGCGGCCGGGTCTCCATCAGGAGGACGCGGTCGCCGACGCCGCAGGCGTTCTGCTCGTCGTGGGCCTTGTACTTCGTCGTACGGCGAATGACCTTGCCGTACAGCGGGTGCTTGACGCGGTCCTCGACGGCGACGACGACGGTCTTGTCCATCTTGTCGCTGACGACCAGGCCCTCGCGGGTCTTGCGGTAGTTCCGCTGCGTCTCAGTGGTCGGGGTCTCGGTTGCTTCAGACATCGCTCGGCTCCTTCTCGACCGTGACGATCCCGAGCTCGCGCTCGCGCATCACGGTGTAGATGCGGGCGATCTCGCGGCGGACGGCACGCAGCCGCCCGTGGCTCTCCAGCTGACCCGTCGCCGACTGGAAGCGGAGGTTGAACAGCTCCTCCTTGGCTTCCTTCAGCTTCTGGACCAAGACCTCCTGGTCCTCGACACGCAGCTCCGCGGCGGTCAGACCCTTAGCCATCACGCCTCACCCACTTCACGCTTGACGAAACGGCACTTCATGGGGAGCTTGTGCATCGCACGCCGCATGGCCTCGCGGGCCACGGGCTCGGCGACACCGGACAGCTCGAACATGACACGGCCGGGCTTGACATTGGCGATCCACCACTCCGGAGAGCCCTTACCGGAACCCATGCGGGTCTCGGCCGGCTTCTTCGTCAGGGGGCGGTCCGGGAAGATGTTGATCCACACCTTGCCGCCACGGCGGATGTGCCGGGTCATGGCGATACGCGCGGCCTCGATCTGGCGGTTGGTCACGTAGGAGTGCTCAAGCGCCTGGATGCCGAACTCGCCGAAGACGACCCGGGTGCCGCCCTTGGCGGCGCCGCTGCGGTCGGGCCGGTGCTGCTTGCGGTGCTTGACCCTGCGCGGGATCAGCATGGTCAGCTCCCTTCAGCACCCGGCTGCTCCGCCGGGCCGGTCTCGGGGGCGGCCTGCGCGGCCGCCTCAGTCCTGGGTGCACGGTCGGAACGACCCGCACCGCCACGACGGGGACGGTCGCCGCCGCCACGACGCGGACGCTCGCCCGCGCCACCGCGACGGTCGTCGCGACGCTGCCCCGCACGGGCCGCGGCCGCTGCCGCATCCCGCTCGGCGCGGCTGGTCGGGGCCTCGCCCTTGTAGATCCACACCTTCACGCCAATGCGGCCGAAGGTGGTGCGGGCCTCGTAGAAGCCGAAGTCGACGTCCGCGCGGAGCGTGTGCAGGGGCACGCGGCCCTCGCGGTAGAACTCCGAGCGCGACATCTCGGCGCCGCCGAGACGGCCGGAGCACTGGACACGGATGCCCTTGGCCCCGCTCTTCATGGCGGACTGCATGGCCTTGCGCATGGCCCGGCGGAACGAGACGCGGCTGGACAGCTGCTCGGCCACGCCCTGCGCGACGAGCTGCGCGTCGGTCTCGGGGTTCTTCACCTCGAGGATGTTCAGCTGGACCTGCTTCTTGGTCAGCTTCTCCAGGTCGCCGCGGATGCGGTCGGCCTCGGCGCCGCGGCGGCCGATGACGATGCCCGGCCGGGCGGTGTGGATGTCGACCTGAACGCGGTCAGTCGTGCGCTCGATCTCGACCTTGGAGATGCCGGCCCGCTCCATGCCCTTCTGCAGCATGCGACGGATCGCCACGTCCTCGGCGACGTACGACTTGTACAGCTTGTCGGCGTACCACCGGCTCTTGTGCTCGGTCGTGATGCCGAGGCGGAACCCGTGCGGGTTAACCTTCTGGCCCACTAGCGGGTCCTTCCCTTCGGCTCGCGGGACTCCACGATCACAGTGATGTGACTGGTCCGCTTGTTGATCCGATAGGCACGACCCTGGGCACGCGGGCGGAAGCGCTTGAGCGTCGGGCCCTCGTCGACCCACGCCCGGCTCACGAAGAGCGTGTCCCGGTCGAGCTTGAAGTTGTGCTCAGCGTTCGCGATCGCGCTCGAGAGCACCTTGTAAACGGTCTCGCTCGCCGCCTGGGGAGCGAACTGCAGCACGGCCTGCGCCTCCGAAGCGGGCAGCCCGCGAATGAGGTCCACCACACGGCGGGCCTTCCGGGGCGTGTGGCGCGCATACCGCGCCTGTGCCCTGGCTTCCATCGCTTTCTCCTCTAACTGCTGGCTTGAAGGCGCTTACCGCCGGCTGCGGCGGTCTTCCTTGACGTGGCTGCGGAACGTCCGCGTGGGGGCGAACTCACCGAGCTTGTGACCGATCATCGACTCGGTGACGAACACCGGGACGTGCTTGCGGCCGTCGTGCACGGCGATCGTGTGGCCGATCATGTCGGGCACGATCATGGAGCGCCGCGACCACGTCTTGATGACGTTCTTGGTGCCCTTCTCGTTCTGGGCGTCCACCTTCTTCTGAAGGTGATCGTCCACGAAGGGACCCTTCTTAAGACTACGTGGCATTTCGGCTGCTCCTACCGCTTCTTCCTCTTGCTCCGACGACGGATGATCAGCCGGTCGCTCGGCTTGTTCGGCTGCCGGGTACGGCCCTCGGGCTTACCCTTCGGGTTCACCGGGTGACGACCACCGGAGGTCTTGCCCTCACCACCACCGTGCGGGTGGTCGACCGGGTTCATGGCGACACCGCGGACCGTGGGGCGCTTGCCCTTCCAGCGGTTGCGGCCGGCCTTGCCGATGCTGATGTTGCCCTGCTCGGCGTTGCCCACCTGGCCCACCGAGGCCCGGCAGCGCACGTCGACCTGGCGCATTTCTCCGGACGGCATACGCAGCGTGGCGTACATGCCCTCCTTGGCGAGCAGCTGGATCTGCGCGCCGGCGCTGCGGCCGAGCTTGGCGCCGCCACCCGGGCGGAGCTCCACCGCGTGGATGAAGGTACCGGTCGGGATGTTGCGCAGCGGCAGGCAGTTGCCCGGCTTGATGTCGGCCGTGGGGCCGTTCTCGATCCGGTCCCCCTGCTTGAGGCCGGCCGGAGCGAGGATGTAGCGCTTCTCGCCGTCGGCGTAGTGGAGCAGCGCGATGCGGGAGGTTCGGTTGGGGTCGTACTCGATGTGCGCGACCTTGGCCGGGATCCCGTCCTTGTCGTGGCGGCGGAAGTCGATGATCCGGTAGGCGCGCTTGTGCCCGCCTCCCTGGTGCCGGGCGGTCACCCGGCCGTGAACGTTACGGCCGCCCTTGCTGTGCAGTGGGGCAAGCAGCGACTTCTCCGGCGTGCTGCGCGTGATCTCGGCGAAGTCCGAGACGCTCGCGCCGCGCCGACCCGGAGTCGTCGGCTTGTACTTACGGATGCCCATCTTTTTCGTTCATCCTTTGTCGGTTCGTACCGGTCGGGGCCCGCCTTTCAGCGGTCCCCCCGGTGCTTTCTTTCTCGGGGCCGGTCCCTCGCACAGTGGCGAGGGGCCCCTCTCCCCGCTGCGGCAGGTCTGCTAGCCGATCTGACCGAAGATGTCGATCCGCTCACCCTCGGCCAGGCTCACGATCGCGCGCTTGGTGTCGGGGCGCTGGCCGTAGCCGTGCCGGGTCCGCTTGCGCTTGCCCTGGCGGTTGATCGTGTTCACGCCGGTCACCTTGACGCCGAAGATCTGCTCGACGGCGATCTTCACCTGCGTCTTGTTGGCACCCTTGCGCACCAGGAACGTGTACTTGTTGTGCTCATCGATCAGGCCGTAGCTCTTCTCGGAGACGATCGGCTTGAGGATGATGTCACGCGGGTCGGCGATCTTCTGCATCAGGCCTCTTCCTTCCCGCTCTTCGCCAGCCGGGCCACGACCTGGTCGTAGGCCTCACGGGTGAAGACCACGTCGTCGTGGCACAGCACGTCGTAGGTGTTCAGCTGTCCCGCGTCCAGCAGGTGGACCTCGGGCGCGTTGCGCAGGCTGAGCCAGGTGAGCTCGTCGTTCTCGTCGACCACGACGAGCACGCTGCGGGCCTGCGTGATCTTGCGCAGCGCCTCCAGGGTGGCCCTGGTCTTGGGCGTGTCACCCGTGACCAGGCTGTCCACCACGTGGACGCGGCCGCCGCCGGCGCGGTCGGACAGCGCGCCCTTCAGGGCGGCCGCCTTCATCTTCTTGGGCGTGCGCTGCTCGTACGAGCGCGGCTGCGGGCCGTGGACGACGCCACCGCCGGCGAAGTGCGGCGCGCGGGTCGAGCCCTGACGGGCGCGGCCGGTGCCCTTCTGCCGGTACGGCTTCTTGCCGCCGCCGGACACGTCGCCGCGGGTCTTGGTGGCGTGGGTGCCCTGCCGGCGCGCGGCGAGCTGGGCGACGACCACCTGGTGGATCAGCGGGACGTTGACCTTGGCCCCGAAGACCTCCTCGGGGAGGTCGACGGTCCCCGTCTTGGCGCCGCTGGCGTCGAGGACGTCAATGGTCGTGGTCACTTCGCAGCAACCCCCTTCTTGGCAGCGGTGCGGAGGAGGACCAGGCTGCCGTTGGCGCCGGGGATCGCACCCTTGATCAGGATGAGGCCCTTCTCGGCGTCCACGGCGTGCACCTTGAGGCTCTGAACCGTCGTGCGGACGTTGCCCATCCGGCCGGCCATGCGCACGCCCTTGAAGACGCGGCCCGGGGTGGCGCAGCCACCGATGGAACCCGGGGAGCGGTGCTTGCGCTGGGTACCGTGCGAAGCGCTCAGACCACGGAAGTTGTGGCGCTTCATGACACCGGCGTAGCCCTTGCCCTTGCTCTTGCCAGTGACGTCGACGTACTGGCCGGCCTCGAAGGTGTCGGCGAGGATCTCCTGGCCGATCGTGTACTCGGAGGCGTCGTCGGTGCGTACCTCGGTGAAGTAGCGGCGCGGGGTGATGTCGTGCTTGCGCAGGTAGTCGCCCAGGGGCTTGTTCACCTTGCGCGGGTCGATCTGCCCGTAGCCGAGCTGGACGGCGGAGTAGCCGTCCTTCTCCGGAGTGCGGACCCGGGTCACCACGCACGGACCGGCCTCGACCACGGTGACCGGGATCACCCGGTTCGCCTCATCGAAGACCTGGGTCATGCCGAGCTTCTTGCCCAGGACGCCCTTGATCTGCTTAGCCATGTCAGTGCGTTCCTTAGAGCTTGATCGAGATGTCCACGCCGGCGGGAAGGTCGAGACGCATGAGCGAGTCGACCGTCTTCGGCGTCGGGTCGATGATGTCAATCAGCCGCTTGTGCGTACGCATCTCAAAGTGCTCGCGGCTGTCCTTGTACTTGTGCGGCGACCGGATGACGCAGTACACGTTCTTCTCGGTCGGCAGCGGCACCGGGCCAGCGACCTTGGCACCGGTCCGCGTCACCGTCTCGACGATCTTCTTGGCCGAGCTGTCGATGACCTCGTGGTCATACGCCTTAAGCCGGATGCGGATCTTCTGTCCCGCCATAATGGCCTCGGTGTCCTTCGCTGTCGTCCTATAAAGCTTCGCGCGGCCTGTTGCCGCAGGTCTGTTTCCACAAGACCGACGCCCGGATTCCGTCCGGTGTTCCGTGATCTGGCAGTGGCTTCGGTCGAAGTGCGGCCGAAAGCACTGCGAGATCACGGTCTCGTCGTCCGTGGGGGGTCGTCTCCGGCCCCTGCGTGGTGCGGCGGTCAGGCCCTTGCGGACCCGACCGCCGCCCAGCGGTGCTACTACTTGATGACCTTCGTAACGCGACCGGCGCCGACGGTGCGGCCACCCTCACGGATCGCGAACTTCAGACCCTCTTCCATGGCGACCGGCTGGATGAGCTGGACGGTCATCTCGGTGTTGTCACCGGGCATGACCATCTCGGTGCCCTCCGGCAGGTTCACCACGCCCGTCACGTCAGTCGTACGGAAGTAGAACTGCGGACGGTAGTTGTTGAAGAACGGCGTGTGGCGGCCGCCCTCGTCCTTGGACAGGATGTAGACCTGCGCCTCGAACTCGGTGTGCGGGGTGGTCGTGCCCGGCTTGATGACACACTGACCGCGCTCGACCTCCTCACGCTTGATGCCGCGCAGGAGCAGACCGACGTTGTCACCGGCCTGGCCCTCGTCGAGGAGCTTGCGGAACATCTCGACGCCGGTGACGGTCGTCGTGGTGCTCTTCTCCTTGATGCCGATGATGTCGACGGTCTCGTTGACCTTGACGATGCCGCGCTCGATACGGCCGGTGACGACGGTGCCGCGACCGGTGATCGAGAACACGTCCTCGATCGGCATGAGGAACGGCTTGTCGGTGTCACGAACGGGCTCGGGGACGTTCTCGTCCACGGCGTTCATGAGCTCGATGATGGAGTCGCCCCACTTCTCGTCGCCCTCGAGCGCCTTGAGCGCCGATACGCGCACGACCGGCAGGTCGTCGCCCGGGAACTCCTGGGCGGACAGCAGCTCGCGGACCTCGAGCTCGACGAGCTCCAGGATCTCCTCGTCGTCGACCATGTCGGCCTTGTTGAGGGCCACGACGATGTAGGGGACGCCGACCTGGCGGGCCAGGAGGACGTGCTCCTTCGTCTGCGGCATCGGGCCGTCGGTCGCCGCGACCACCAGGATCGCGCCGTCCATCTGGGCGGCACCGGTGATCATGTTCTTCACGTAGTCGGCGTGACCGGGGCAGTCCACGTGGGCGTAGTGGCGCTTCTCGGTCTGGTACTCGACGTGCGCGATGGAGATGGTGATTCCGCGAGCCTTCTCCTCGGGCGCCTTGTCGATCTTGTCGAACGGGGTCGCCTCG
Organism: Microbispora sp. NPDC088329; assembly: GCF_040685655.1. Lineage (NCBI taxonomy): Bacteria > Bacillati > Actinomycetota > Actinomycetes > Streptosporangiales > Streptosporangiaceae > Microbispora > Microbispora sp. NPDC088329. The sequence continues at coordinate 8,030 of NZ_JBFBIP010000005.1, read as the reverse complement.
TTGAGCTGCGGGAAACGGTCGTGAAGCACCTTGGTGATCGCCGCGGTCAGAGTGGTCTTGCCGTGGTCGATGTGCCCAATGGTGCCGATGTTCACGTGCGGCTTGTTCCGCTCGAACTTGGCCTTGGCCACTGGTCTGTCTCCTTAGAGATTCTGACTTGACTTTCGTCTTCTACCTCAGGCTCTGTACGGCGGGGCGCCCGAGAGCGCCCCACCCTACAGCGAGCGGAACTATTCGCCCCGAGCCTTCGCGACGATCTCCTTGGCGATGCCCGGGGGCACCTCCGCGTAGGAGTCGAACTGCATGCTGTAGCTCGCCCGCCCCTGAGTGCGGCTGCGCAGGTCACCCACGTAGCCGAACATCTCGGAGAGCGGAACGAGCGCCCTGATGACGCGGGCGCCGGACCGTTCGTCCATTGCCTGGATCTGCCCGCGACGACCGTTCAGGTCGCCGATGACATCTCCCATGTAGTCCTCGGGCGTGGTGACCTCGACGGCCATCATCGGCTCGAGGAGTACGGCATCCGCCTTGCGCGCGGCCTCCTTGAAGGCCATCGAGCCGGCAATCTTGAAGGCCATTTCCGACGAGTCGACCTCGTGGAAGGCACCGTCCTGAAGCGTGACCTTGACGCCGACCATCGGGTAGCCGGCGAGCACGCCGAACTCGGCCGCCTCCTGCGCACCCGCGTCCACGGACGGGATGTACTCCCGCGGGATGCGGCCACCGGTGACCTTGTTCTCGAACTCGTAACCGTCGTTGCCCTCGCCCAGCGGCTCCAGGCTGATGATCACGCGAGCGAACTGGCCGGAACCACCGGTCTGCTTCTTGTGCGTGTACTCGACCTTCTCCACCTTGCGGCGGATGGTCTCGCGGTAGGCGACCTGCGGGCGGCCGACGTTCGCCTCGACCTTGAACTCGCGGCGCATCCGGTCGACGAGGATCTCCAGGTGGAGCTCGCCCATGCCCCAGATGACCGTCTGGCCGGTCTCCTCGTCGCGGCGGACCTGGAAGGACGGGTCCTCCTCGGCCAGCCGCTGGATCGCGGTGCCCAGCTTCTCCTGGTCGCCCTTGGTCTTGGGCTCGATGGCGACGTTGATGACCGGCGCCGGGAACGTCATCGACTCGAGGACGACCTGCTTGACCGGGTCCGACAGAGTGTCGCCGGTGGTGGTGTCCTTCAGGCCCATGACGGCCACGATCTGACCAGCGGTCGCGGACGGGCGCTCCTCGCGCTTGTTCGCGTGCATCTGGTAGATCTTGCCGATCCGCTCCTTCTTGCCCTTGACCGAGTTCACCACGGTGGTGCCGGTCTCGAGCGTGCCGGAGTAGATGCGGATGTAGGTCAGCTTGCCCAGGTGCGGGTCGCTCATGATCTTGAACGCCAGCGCCGCGAAGGGCTCGTTCGGGTCCGCGTGGCGCTCGACGATCTCCTCCTCGTTGCCCACCGCGTGGCCCTTGAAGGCCGGGATGTCGGTGGGGGCGGGGAGGTAGGCGACGATCGCGTCGAGCAGGGGCTGCACGCCCTTGTTCTTGAACGCGGTGCCGCACAGGACCGGGTTGATCGAGCCGGCGACCGTCGCACGGCGGATGGCCGCGACGAGCTGCTCCTCGGTGGGCTCGACGCCCTCCAGGAAGAGCTCCATGAGCTCGTCGTCGTTCTCGGCCACGGTCTCGACGAGCTTGTCGCGCCACTCACGGGCGGCGTCGGCGTGGTCGGCCGGAATGTCGACGGTGTCGTACATCTCGCCCTTGGCCGCCTCGGCGCTCCAGAGCAGGCCCTTCATCTTCACCAGGTCGATGACGCCCTTGAAGTCGGCCTCGACGCCCCAGGGAAGCTGGATGACCGCCGGGGTGGAGCCCAGCCGGCTGATCATCATGTCGACACAGCGGTGGAACTCCGCGCCGACCCGGTCCATCTTGTTCACGAAGCAGATGCGGGGCACGCCATACCGGTCGGCCTGGCGCCAGACCGTCTCCGACTGCGGCTCCACGCCGGCGACGCCATCGAACACCGCGACCGCGCCGTCGAGAACACGCAGCGACCGCTCGACCTCGATGGTGAAGTCCACGTGTCCGGGCGTGTCGATGATGTTGATCGTGTGATCAAGCCAGCTGCAGGTGGTCGCGGCGGAGGTGATGGTGATGCCGCGCTCCTGCTCCTGCTCCATCCAGTCCATGGTGGCAGCGCCCTCATGGACTTCACCGATCTTGTAGTTGATGCCGGTGTAGAACAGGATGCGCTCAGTCGTCGTGGTCTTGCCCGCGTCGATGTGGGCCATGATCCCGATGTTGCGGACCCTGGCCAGGTCAAGAGCGGTCGTGGTGGCCACTTCTTCGCGTCCTTAACTCGTCGTCGGTGCTCACTACCAGCGGTAGTGCGCGAAGGCCTTGTTGGACTCGGCCATCTTGTGCGTGTCCTCGCGCCGCTTGACGCTGGCGCCGAGGCCGTTGCTCGCGTCGAGCAGCTCGTTCATGAGCCGCTCGGTCATGGTCTTCTCGCGGCGCGCCCGGGAGTACTGGACGATCCACCGCAGCGCCAGCGTGGTGCTGCGCGAGGCCTTGACCTCGACGGGCACCTGGTAGGTGGCGCCACCGACGCGGCGGCTCTTCACCTCGAGCGTCGGGCGGACGTTGTCGAGAGCGCGCTTGAGGGTGACGACCGGGTCGTTGCCGGTCTTCTCCTTGCAGCCCTCGAGGGCGCCGTAGACGATCGACTGCGCGAGGGAGCGCTTGCCGTCCAGGAGAACCTTGTTGATCAGCGCGGTGACCAGCGGCGAGTTGTGCACCGGGTCAGCGACCAGCTGGCGGCGGCCAGGGGAACCCTTGCGCGGCATGTCAGCTCTTCTCCTTCTTCGCGCCGTAGCGGCTGCGGGCCTGCTTGCGGTTGCGGACGGCCTGAGTGTCCAGCGAACCACGGATGATCTTGTAGCGAACACCCGGCAGGTCCTTCACACGACCACCACGCACGAGCACCATCGAGTGCTCCTGGAGGTTGTGGCCCACCCCGGGGATGTAAGCCGTGACCTCGATGCCGTTGGTGAGCCGAACACGGGCCACCTTGCGCAGCGCCGAGTTGGGCTTCTTGGGGGTCGTCGTGTAAACGCGGGTGCAAACGCCGCGCCGCTGCGGGCTCCCCTTGAGGGCAGGAGTCTTGGTCTTGCTGACCTTGTCCTGCCGGCCCTTACGGACCAACTGCTGAATGGTGGGCACCGCGTCTCCGTTTCGTGCCTAGCCGGTGATACGTAGGACCCGATCGAGGTGGCGATGCCGCCTCTCACAGGCTTGCAGGTACTGCCGGTGTCATGACCTGCTGGTTTTCCATCCCCTTCGACCCCCGCGCTCGGGCGTGTCGCGCTCTGGTCGCATCACACCCGGGCGGACCCGGTCGATCTGGAGGAGTCACGCGACGCCCCCCGCGCACTTCCCTTGTCGGGAAGCGGCATTTGAGCGCACGCATGCGAGCCCACAGACGGGCACGAAGGTAAAGCCTACCCGCCCCTGTACAACACGTCAAAACAGAGGAGGACGCCCCGGAGGGACGTGCCCCGCTGTCTCGACGTGCCGCTACACCGGCGGCCCGAGCCGGACCGCCGAGAGACTCGGCCTCCCATAATACCGCCCTCACGAGCCGCTTCTCACGGTTTCCGCGCCGTCTCCGCCGGGAGTCGCCCGCCCCCGCGCGGCGCCCGTGTCACATGCCCGGCCCGCGCCTGCCCGCGCCCGGCCGGCTCCGGCCGGGCGCGGGGCCGGGAGAGCATGCGAAGCGTGGACAACGGAAAGCGGCCCGGGACCAGATGCCCCGGGCCGCTTCCGTACGTTCCCCGCCGCGGCGATCGCTCACCGCGGCGACCTGTCAACGGCCGTACTGGCCGAAGTCGTACTCCTCCAGCGGAACGGCCTCGCCGCTGCCGGAGCCGAAGGTGTAGTCCGCCGCCGAGCCGTCGTAGCCGCCGACCGTGTACATCGCGGCCTTGGCCTCCTCGGTCGGCTCCACCCGGATGTTGCGGTACTGGGGCATGCCCGTACCGGCCGGGATGAGCTTACCGATGATGACGTTCTCCTTCAGGCCGAGCAGCGAGTCCGACTTGGCGTGGATCGCCGCGTCGGTGAGGACTCGCGTCGTCTCCTGGAAGGACGCCGCCGACAGCCACGACTCGGTGGCCAGCGAGGCCTTCGTGATGCCCATCAGCACCGGACGGCCGGCAGCCGGCTGGCCGCCCTCCGCCACGGTCTGACGGTTGATGGCCTCGAAGCGCGGCCGCTCGACCAGCTCGCCGGGCAGCAGCTCGGTGTCGCCGGACTCCAGCACGTTCACGCGCTTGAGCATCTGCCGGACGATGACCTCGATGTGCTTGTCGTGGATCGACACACCCTGCGAGCGGTAGACCTGCTGCACCTCGTCCACGAGGTGGAGCTGGACCGCGCGCGGGCCGAGGATGCGCAGGACCTCGTTCGGGTTGCGCGCACCGGCGACCAGGAGCTGGCCGACGTCCACGCGCTGTCCCTCCGAGACCAGCAGCCGCGACCGCATCGACACCGGGTAGGCGACCTCGTCGGAGCCGTCGTCCGGGGTAATGACGATCTTGCGGGTCTTGTCGGTCTCGTCGATCCGGACGCGGCCGGCGACCTCGCTGATCGGGGCGACACCCTTGGGGATGCGCGCCTCGAACAGCTCCTGGACACGCGGCAGACCGTGGGTGATGTCGGCGCCCGCCACACCACCGGTGTGGAAGGTACGCATGGTCAGCTGGGTGCCGGGCTCACCGATCGACTGGGCCGCGATGATGCCGACGGCCTCGCCGACGTCCACGAGCTTGCCGGTGGCCAGCGAACGGCCGTAGCAGGTCGCGCAGACACCGATCTTGGCCTCGCAGACGAGCGTGCTGCGCGTCCTGACGGTCTCGATGCCGGCGTTCACCAGCGCCGTCACCACGTCGTCGTTGATGTCGACGCCCGCCGACGCGACGAGCTTGCCGTCCACCTCGACGTCCTCGGCCAGGATGCGGCCGTGCACGTTGCTCTCGGCGTTCTCGGCCTTGACCAGGTTGCCCTGGGGGTCGCGCTCGCCCACGTGCAGCGGGACGGCCCGGTCGGTGCCGCAGTCGATCTCGCGCACGATGACGTCCTGCGCGACGTCGACCAGACGACGGGTCAGGTAACCGGAGTCGGCGGTCCGCAGGGCGGTGTCCGCCAGACCCTTCCGCTGGCCGTGGGTCGAGATGAAGTACTCCAGCACCGACAGGCCCTCGCGGAAGGAGGACTTGATCGGCCGCGGGATCGTCTCACCCTTGGTGTTGGACACCAGGCCGCGGATGCCGGCGATCTGCCGGACCTGCATGCGGTTACCACGAGCGCCGGAGTTGACCATCATCCAGACCGGGTTGGTCGCCGGGAACGCGTTGACCATGTCGGTCTCGACGTCCGCCGTCGCGTGGGTCCAGATCTCGATGAGCTCCTGACGGCGCTCCTCGTCGGTGATCAGACCGCGGTCGTACTCCCGCTGGACCTTGTCGGCCCGCTTCTCGTACGACTCCATGATGGCGGCCTTGTTCGGCGGGGCCACGACGTCCTCGATGGAGATCGTGACACCGGCGCGGGTCGCCCAGTAGAAGCCGGCGTCCTTCAGCGAGTCGAGCGCGTTGGCCACCTCCACCTTCGGGTACCGCTCGGCCAGCTCGTTGACGATCGCCGAGAGCTGCTTCTTGCCGACCTGGTAGTTCACGAAGGGGTAGTTGGCGGGCAGCGTCTGGTTGAACAGGCACCGGCCCAGCGTGGTCTCCAGCCGGATCGGGTCGCCGGTCTCCCAGCCCTCGGGAGCCTCCCAGCCGCGCGGCGGCGGGACGTCCTTGAGCCGCACCTGGACCTTGGCCTGGATGTCCAGCTCGTGGCGGTCGAAGGCCATGAGGGCCTCCGACACGTTGCCGAACACCCGGCCCTCGCCCTTGCCGCCATCCTTCTGGGTGGTCAGCCAGTACAGACCGATGACCATGTCCTGGGTGGGCATCGTCACCGGCTTGCCGTCGGCCGGCTTGAGGATGTTGTTGGTGGACAGCATCAGGATCCGCGCCTCGGCCTGGGCCTCGGCCGACAGCGGCAGGTGCACCGCCATCTGGTCGCCGTCGAAGTCCGCGTTGAAGGCGGTGCAGACGAGCGGGTGGATCTGGATGGCCTTGCCCTCGACCAGCTGCGGCTCGAAGGCCTGGATGCCCAGGCGGTGCAGGGTGGGCGCACGGTTGAGCAGCACCGGGTGCTCGGTGATGACCTCTTCCAGCACGTCCCACACGACCGGCTTGGACCGCTCGACCATCCGCTTGGCGGACTTGATGTTCTGCGCGTGGTTGAGGTCGACCAGGCGCTTCATCACGAACGGCTTGAACAGCTCCAGCGCCATCTGCTTGGGCAGGCCGCACTGGTGGAGCTTGAGCTGCGGGCCGACGACGATGACCGAACGGCCGGAGTAGTCGACGCGCTTGCCGAGCAGGTTCTGCCGGAAACGACCCTGCTTACCCTTCAGCATGTCGCTGAGGGACTTCAGCGGACGGTTGCCGGGGCCCGTGACCGGGCGGCCGCGGCGGCCGTTGTCGAACAGGGCGTCGACCGCCTCCTGCAGCATCCGCTTCTCGTTGTTCACGATGATCTCGGGCGCGCCGAGGTCGAGCAGACGCTTGAGCCGGTTGTTCCGGTTGATGACCCGGCGGTACAGGTCGTTCAGGTCCGAGGTGGCGAAGCGGCCACCGTCGAGCTGGACCATCGGCCGCAGGTCCGGCGGGATCACCGGGATGCAGTCGAGGACCATGCCGCTCGGCGAGTTGCGGGTGTTGAGGAACGCCGCGACGACCTTGAGCCGCTTGAGCGCGCGGGCCTTCTTCTGGCCCTTGCCGCTGCGGATGGTCTCCCGCAGGTTCTCCGCCTCGGCCTCCAGATCGAAGCTGGCCAGCCGCTCCTGGATGGCCTGGGCGCCCATGCCGCCGCGGAAGTAGCGGCCGAACCGGTCGCGCATCTCGCGGTAGAGCAGCTCGTCGCCCTCCAGGTCCTGGACCTTGAGGTTCTTGAAGCGGCTCCAGACCTCCTCGAGCCGGTCCAGCTCGCGCTGGGCCCGGTCGCGGAGCTGACGCATCTCGCGGTCGGCGCCCTCACGCACCTTGCGGCGAGCGTCGCCCTTGGCGCCGGCGGCCTCCAGCTCGGCCAGGTCGGCCTCGAGCTTCTTCTGCCGTGCCTCGATGTCGGCGTCACGGCGCTGCTCGATGTGCTGCCGCTCGACGGAGATCTTCGCCTCCAGCGAGGGCAGGTCACGGTCACGCATCTCGATGTCGACATGCGTGATCATGTACGCCGCGAAGTAGATGACCTTCTCCAGGTCCTTCGGGGCCAGGTCGAGCAGGTAACCGAGGCGCGAAGGAACGCCCTTGAAGTACCAGATGTGGGTGACCGGAGCGGCGAGCTCGATGTGGCCCATCCGCTCGCGGCGCACCTTGGCGCGCGTGACCTCGACGCCACAGCGCTCACAGATGATGCCCTTGAAGCGGACGCGCTTGTACTTACCGCAGTAGCACTCCCAGTCCCGGGTCGGACCGAAGATCTTCTCGCAGAAGAGCCCGTCCTTTTCCGGCTTGAGGGTCCGGTAGTTGATGGTCTCCGGCTTCTTCACCTCGCCGTGCGACCACTGCCTGATGTCGTCGGCGGTCGCGAGGCCGATGCGCAGCTCGTCGAAGAAGTTGACGTCGAGCACTAGATAATCCCCTTTTGAATCAGACCTCGTCGACGGTCATCGCGCCCTCGTGGGGACGCCGGGACAGGTCGATGCCGAGCTCCTCCGCCGCGCGGAAGACGTCCTCGTCGGTGTCCCTCATCTCGATCGACATGCCGTCGCTGGAGAGAACCTCGACGTTCAGACAGAGCGACTGCATCTCCTTGATGAGGACCTTGAAGGACTCGGGAATGCCCGCCTCGGGGATGTTCTCGCCCTTGACGATGGCCTCGTAGACCTTCACGCGGCCCAGGACGTCGTCGGACTTGATCGTCAGCAGCTC